>JBDKUC010000237.1:0-2153 GCA_039679885.1 Thermoguttaceae bacterium
GATAAACTGTTGTGCTTGGAAATACCCGCAACCGCGCCGTCGAGGTCCTCCCGTGCCGGTCACTTGCGTAATCGGACTCCAGTGGGGCGACGAGGCGAAGGGTAAGATCGTCGACCTGCTGACAGACAAGCACGACATCGTCGTGCGCTATCAGGGCGGGGCCAACGCCGGCCATACCGTCGTCCGCGACGGTCGCACCTTCAAGCTCTCGCTGATCCCCAGCGGCATCTTCCGCCCCGAGGTCCAGTGTGTCGTCGCCGCCGGCGTCGTGCTCAATCCAGCCAGCATGCTCGCCGAAATCGATGGGCTTCATAAGCTCGGCGTCAAGGTGGCCGGCAACCTGATGCTAAGCAACCGGGCGCACGTGATCTTCCCCTGGCACGTCGAGGAGGACCGGCTCCTCGAGCAACAATGCGGCGACGAGGCCATCGGCACCACGCTTCGCGGCATCGGCCCCTGCTATCGCGACAAGGTGGGCCGTGGGCTGGCCGTCCGCTTGGGCGACATGTACCGGCCAGAATTCCGCGGTCAGGTCGAACGCATTCTGGCCGCGAAACGCGAGGTCTTCAGCGCCGTCGGCTCGAAGGCTGGCATGGCCCTCGACGCCCAGACGATTTTCACCGAATACCAGGCTTACGCCCAGCGACTCGCGCCGCACGTGGCCGACACGACCGCCTACCTGCTCGACGCCGTCGAGGCCGGACGGCGGCTCCTGTTCGAGGGCGCCCAAGGCGCGCTATTGGACATCGACCACGGCACCTTCCCCTTCGTCACCAGCAGCAACAGCTCCGGGGTCGGCGTGTCGGTCGGCTCGGGCGTGCCAGCTCATCACATCAGCAAGGTGCTCGGCGTCGTGAAGGCCTATAGCACCCGTGTCGGCGGCGGACCGCTGCCGACCGAGCAGGACAACGAGACGGGCGAGCAGATTCGCCGCCGCGGGAACGAATATGGCACGGTGACCCGCCGGCCGCGGCGTTGCGGCTGGTTCGACGCGGTGGCCACCCGCTACACGGCCCGACTGAGCGGCGTTGACGCGATCGCCGTGATGCTTTTGGACGTGCTTGGCGGAATGCCGGAAGTGAAGATCTGCACGTCCTACGAGCTCGACGGCCTGCGAACCACCGACTTCCCCGCCCACGCCGACGATCTGCGGCGAGTTGTGCCCATCTATGAGACGCTGCCCGGCTGGCAAGAGGACATCAGCGGCATTACCCGCTTGGAGCAACTGCCGGCCAACGCGAAGGCGTACGTCGCTCGCATCGGCCAGCTGCTCGGCCGCCCCGTCGAGATCGTCTCCATCGGTCCCGATCGGAGACAGACAATCTTCGCGGAATGACCTCAGCCTGTTATGCCGATTCACCGCCTGCCTACGAGTCTGGTCAATAAGATCGCCGCCGGCGAGGTGATCGAGCGGCCGGCCAGCGTGGTCAAGGAGCTGATGGAGAACGCGGTCGACGCCGGGGCGACGCGGATCGACGTTTCGGTTGCCCAGGGCGGACTCGATCTCGTCCGCGTCGTGGACAACGGCGGCGGCATCGCAGCCGACGAACTGCCGCTGGCCTTGGCGCCGCACGCCACCAGCAAGCTCGGCGACGCCGATGATCTGTTCCGCGTCGGCACGCTCGGGTTCCGCGGCGAGGCGTTGGCCTCGATCGCCGAGGTGAGCCGGCTGGTGCTCCGAAGCCGCACGCCGCAGAGCCAGGGCGGGGCGGAGATCGAAGCCAACGGCGGCGCGCTCGGCGAGCCAGCCCCCTGCGGCTGCCCAGTCGGCACGACCATCGAAGTTCACAACCTGTTCTTCAACACGCCGGTGCGGCGAAAGTTCCTTCGCACCACGGCCACCGAGTTCGGCCACGTCTCCGAGGCATTCACGCGAATCGCTTTGGCCACGCCGCACGTCCACTTCACCCTGCGGCACAACGACCGACAGGTGTTTGCGTTGCCCGCCGAGAGCACCTGGCTGGATCGAATCGCGGTCTTCTTCGGCCGGGAGTTGGCCGACAACCTGATTTGGGTCGAAAGCGACGAGGACGGCATCGGGCTGTCGGGCTATGCGGCCCATCCGAGCCAGAGCCGCAGCCACAACCGAATGCAATACTTCTTCCTCAACGGCCGCCACATCCGCGATCGGGCGTTGCAACATGCCTTGACCG
>JBDKUC010000095.1:0-8073 GCA_039679885.1 Thermoguttaceae bacterium
GATGCGGTCGGCCAGCGAGCCCTTTTCGAGATACTACATGATGTAGTACGGCGGGTGGGCGGCCCAACCGACGCCGACCAACTGCACCACGTACCGATCGGCAAACAGAAAGGCGAGCTTTTCGACCTCGCGGCTCAGCAACGACCAGTCCAATCCGCCACGATGGGCGTAGAACTTAATCGCCACACGGCGGCCGGTGTTCTGCTCCCGCGCGACCCAGACCTCGCCGTAGGCGCCCAGCCCCAGGAACCGCTCTGGCTCGTAACCGGGGACTTTGGTGGGCGGATAGCCCCGCTTGAGGCTCATTTCGGCCGCGCGCCGCCGCTCGACATCCCCTTGCACTTCCGTCGCGTCGCTATTCATCCCAACCAGTATAATGGCCGGCCCAGCCTGGGGCCAGCAGCATCGTCGTTCGTAGTTCGCCTTTAGGCGGCGCATCAAAACAACTTGATCAGCTTGTTGGGAACACTAATCCCCGCTAATTTGCGATAATCGATGAAAATCAGCGAGGATTGGCGGCGATTTAGTGTTCCTTGAATGTCTGAGAACTACGAACCAGCTCTACAATTGCCCTGGCCCCGTGCGGCCCTCGGGTCGATAAGGAGAGAGGGGGGATTCGTGCGCTGGGGGACTGCGCGATGGGCAAGCGTTGGAGGACCGCATCGTTCACCGTACGGCGTCGATCGGCCACGACGCCTCTCCTCCTGTGTTTGTTGCTGGCAATCGCTACTGGCCTGGTTGTCTATCGCTACGGCGTCGAGCGATGGACGCCCGCCAAGGCGCCGCCCGCCTACACGGCCAGGGCGTATGCGGTGGAACGTCCGAAGCCCGTCGGAGACTCGGTCGAGCGGAGCGTCGCCCCGGATGCCTCGATGAACCCGGGGGCTGGCTCTCTTCGGCTCGCGTTCATCGCATCGGACGATGACCGTCAGCATGCCGTGGAAGCTGCAAACCGGCTGGCAAAGCGACATGTCGAACAGCGTCGGGCGGAGTGGCGGCGACAAATGGACGCGGCCTGCACGTCGGCCCGCGAGGCGGCGGAAACGGCCCGCCAGCGGGTGTCCAAGTGCGAAGGCGACGTCGCAAAGGCTCGTCAGCGGCTGGACGACGCTGCCCGGCGCGAAACATCGCTGCGGTCAACGCCGGCGATCGAAGTCCCACCAACCTCGCCAAAAATGATCGACAATCCCGAATGGATCTCGCTCCAGCGGGAACTCGACGGACTTCGCCGCCAGCAGGAAGAGCTATTGTCGAAGCGTACGCCCTTGCACCCGGCGGTTCAGGACGTTGCCCAGCGCATTGAAATCACCCAACAACAGTTGGCGGCGACCGAGCGCCGAATCCCGGAACCGGCCGCAGATCGGAGGACGCCGGAGTCGGCGGCTCGAGCGGCGCACGGCGGAGGGCATCCGGTAACCAGCGATCGCGATAACGCCGCGGGTTTAGCGGCCGCTGGCACGGCAACGCCCAGTTTAGCGGCCGCCGGCACGGCGGTCTCCCGCGCGCGCGAAACCCTTTCCCGATTGAACGCGACGGCCGATGCGGCTCGACGAGCGTATCATGAAGCACAGCTCGTCCAGCAGAAAGCCGAACAACAGCGCCGGACGGGTCCCGATCTGAGCATTGAGTCGGCTTGCGTGGTGCGGAACCCCTCGCCGATCGACCTCGCCTGGTGGCGACTTTTTGCCACCTCGCTCGCAGCCGCGGCCGCGATGGCGGCAGGCGCGGGCGCGGTAGGGTTCGGCGTTCGCATCGAAAGGATGGAAGCCAGTATCGCGGAAGTCCAGGCCGATCTCGGCGAGCAGGTCGCCGGAATTGTTTCCGCGGATTACCCGATCGCCGTGGCCGCCCAAATCGATCAGCAAGCGAGGCTCCGACGGACAGCGATCGGTGTCGGTCTCTTGCTGATTGCACTCTGCGCGACGGTGGCGGTTTGGGGCGTCTCGGGAATGTAACCGTTGTGAAGCTGCGACGGTTGCGCGAGAACCCACGGTCGGCCTTTCGCGCTTTCGCCGCCCGAGGCAACCCAGCTCTCATCCGCCGGTCGGACGGCTGCCGAATGGATGAATGGGAGAGTCCACGCGCATTTTCCGGCCACGTCGACGATCGGCGTTGGAAGAGGTGACGAGTTGTCTTCGACTCGGAAAAGTCGGCCCGGGCAGCCGATTTTTCGTGGACTCGCGCGATGGTTGAATCTGGGAAGACACGATAATGTATGACGGCTGTTTTGGACTCGATCGGCGTCCTTTCAACTCGATCCCGCAGGCAGATCATTACTTTCCGGCCGCAGGCATCGAAGGCGCTCGGACGACCTTGGCCCGCTGCATCCAACGCGGCGAAGGCGCCGGACTAGTGATCGGACCGGCGGGCACGGGCAAGACACTGCTCTGCCTGTTGCTGGCCGAGCAGTTCCGACGTTCCTTCCAGGTGGCCATGTTGGCCAGCGGCCGTCTGAGCACGCGTCGGGCATTGTTCCAAGCGATCCTCTACGAGCTTGGCCGATCCTATCGCGGGATGGACGAGGGAGAGCTTCGGCTCGCCGTGATCGATTATTTGACCTCGGGCGAGGGCAGCTCGCGGGGCATGGTGCTGTTGGCCGATGAGGCACACACCCTTCCCCTTCGATTGCTGGAAGAGATCCGGCTGATGAGCAATGTGGCACGCAGCGGGCAGCCGCTGGTGCGGTTGGTTCTGGCGGGCAGCCCGGCGCTCGAGGAGCGGCTGGCCAGTCCCAAGCTCGATTCGTTCACCCAGCGGCTCAGCGCTCGGTGCTACTTGGAACCCCTGACCCGCACCGAGACCCAGGACTACATCCAATCGCAGATCAACTCTGCTGGCGGGCAGGGGGATTTCGTCTTCCCGGAGGAGACCTGTCAGAGCGTGTTCCACGCCACCGGCGGCGTGCCGCGGCTGATCAACCAGGTCTGCGATCACGCGCTGCTGCTGGCCTATGTGGCCGGCCGAAGGACGATTGCGCCGGCCGACGCTGAAGAGGCGTGGGCCGACTTGCAGCAATTGCCCTCGCCGGCGACGGACCAGGCGGCGAGCGATCGGCCAGACAGCGGCGTGATCGAGTTCGGCTCGCTGGATGATTCGGCGGGCGATTCGTGCGCGCTGCCGCAAGGTCCCGAGGCGACGATCGAGAACGACGCTGCCCCCGGCGCCTCGCTGTTCCGCGTTGCTCAGATCGAGGACGAGGACGACCATCCGGCCGGCAGTTATGAGCCGGGCGCACAGATTCACCGGATCGAGGAGTTGCTCGCCGAGACCGAGGACGACTTCGAGCCGGCCGGCGCGATCGCTCCCGAGGTGGAGCTCTCTTTCGACGAGGCAATTCACCCCTTCCGCGAAGCGTTCGAGGCGGAGGAGCTTGTGACCGATCGCTATTCGAGACCGGCTACACGGCTGTGGAGCGATCCGTCCGAGGCGGCCGAAATGCCTAACCAGCCGAGCGTGGCGGCGACGCCCGCGACGCAGACTCCGGCGAATATTCCGGCCGCTCCGACCATCGGCGTCGGTGCACCGGCAAGCATGGCCAAACCGGCTGTCGACGAGATGCGGTTTGAGACACCGGACGTCGCACCGGATGAGCCGGTCACCGCATCGGAAAGTCCCGCATGGGACTATCCCACCACGACGTGGCAGAGTGTCGCGTCGACGTTTGTCTCGCCCTTGGAGCCTGCAACGGCGGAGTCGGTAGAGACAGGCGTTGCCACCGCGGTCGACGAGCCGCCGCCACCGCAACCGACGTCGCCGCACCAGTATCGGCAATTGTTCGCCCGACTGCGACGAGGCTGATCGCATGAATCAGGCGTTGTCGCCGCTATCGATGGATCCGAGCTGCCCCGTGATCCTCCGGCTCCCGTCGGCGGACAATTGTGGCGGCGTTTCGGCCGCCGCCGCTGCGTCACGAGAGAGCCTGCAATTTTCCTTCCCGGCGGTCGGCGGATCCGACCAGAACGGGGCCGCCCCGACATGTGGGCGAAAGGCCGCCGACAATGCCCGCCAAATCGAGTGGCCGGAGTTAGATCGGCCCCAAGTGGCGGGAGCGTGCGTGGAGTTGGCCGAGTCGATCTACTGGCGATTGACGCCCGGCCGGCCATCGGTTCTCGCAATCACCAGTCCGCTCGACGGCGAGGGCAAGACGAGCCTCGTTCTCGCGCTGGCCCACGATCTGGCCGAGCGGACGCCGGGCGACGTCTTGGCGGTCGATGCCGATCCTCGGCGGCGTGAACTCACCTCGCGGCTCGGCGTTAAAGAACCTCGCCCAGACGAGCGCATTTGGCCGACGAACGTGCCCTCGTTAAGTGTCGTGCCGTGTTTCGCCCGGTCGCCAGCGGGCTGGCCCGACGCCGCTTCCATTGCAGGCTTCCGAAAGCAAGCCTCGCTGGCGATCTTGGATTGCCCCTCGCTTGAACATGCCGAGACGGCCTCACTGCTGCGGGCTTGCGACGGCGTCTACGTCGTCGTGCGTCTGGGCCAGACGCCGCGGCGGGCGGTCGTCGAGGCGGCGCGGATCATCCGAGCGTGCGGCGCCCAACTGTTGGGCGGCATTGCCGTCGCCTGAGTCGACGTCACGGTGGCGACGGCGTCTCCTCCAGGAACGTATAGTGAGCCCACCGGCAGCAGACCTCGGAGGCCGAGGCGTATCCGCGCCAGTCATGAATCCTGCCGACGGCGCCGCGAACGTCAACCACCTCGACGTTGTCGGCCGCGTCGAGGCCGCAGGGTCCGACGAGGCCCAATGCCTGCGGTCCGTGGCGGCTCCAGAGGTGCGGATACCACCGCAAGACGCGATCGCCTTCATTGCACGTGATGAGCACCTGATCGGAGAGCGACAGCGCTCGACCGTTGCGCGAGCCGGCAGCAAGCCAATCGGCGTCCAGCGCGCCGGCCAAGAGAACGGCTCGCAATGGATTCCGCTTGCCGCCAGCCCAAGCGGCCACGGTTTTCTCGGGCAGCCGGCGGCAGGCCAACTCGCCACCGCCAAGCAAGTGCAAGGCGCCGGCAATGATCCGTGGGCCAAAGCTGTGGCCGACCAGGCATACTTTCGTTCCCGGCCGAAGACCGTCTAGCCAAGCGGCGAGGTAATAGCTTTCCACGTCGCATTGGACGGCTTTCATCCGTGTGTTGCCGGCGATGCGGCGTAGGCGATCCGCCGGCCACGACCAGATGACGAATCGGAAGGGCTTGTCGCCAACCTGCGAGCAGATCGACGCATAGACATAGAGCCCCTTCGTCACGGCCTCGGAGGCGGCCGTGTTATTGCCATGGACAAAGACAACGGTCGGCATTTCGACGCTGTCGCACGAACGGAACTCTTCCGCATCGGCCGGCTGCTGATCGCCGCACTGGCCAATGCGCCAGTATTCAATCTGTGCGGTGGCGTCCCGCGCGTTCCTGAAGCCGTCGACGCAGCGTGTGCTTAGCAGCCAAATCCGTGGTGCGTCGGCCCCAACGGCGACTGCCTGGAGCGACAGAATTACTAGCAGCAGACGCGTGGCAACGTGCGCGATGGCGACCGCACGAGACAAGTGACAGCGCATTCCACGCATCGAACGATCCGTGCCCATGAGCATCTGCCCGAAGCGAGGCTTCCTTGACGGAGGCAAACTATGCGGATTACACAGACAAGTGTAGCCCGAAATCGGCGCGCCGCGGTGAAAAATGTCAACATGGGCGTTTCGTAGAAAATTCGTCGGTTGCGTTTGCACATCATCAATCCTGGTGTAGAGTTTTCAGGCGAGAAGCATCGCAATCGAATGTTACCGATTCGACGGGAGACATCAGGTATGAAGAGGTTACTGACATTAACGGTTCTCGCGACGCTGCTTTGCGGCTTCGCAGGGTGCCGGTTCTTCCAGTGCTTGTGGCACGGCGGGCCACCGCAACAGCCAGCGGCGCCTTGCGCGACCGTGTGTCCAAGCGCTTGCCCCAGCCCATGTGACCCGTGCGGGGCTCCGCCGGTGACAACGGCGCCGGTCGTGACCCCTGGAACGTACTCATCGGCCCCGGCGATGTGATTGCGAGGAGGCCAATCATCATGAAAAAGCTATTGACCGCGGCGACCTTGGTGCTATTGTTCGGCATTTCGAGCGGATGTCACATCCGCGAATGCTGGCACTACCAATTCCATCCCGAGCAGTACCGCCCACAACAACCCCAGTGCATGGTCGTCGATCCATGTTGCGATCCATGCGGCGAGACGGTGATCACGTCGGGCTGCGGGCCGGTGACGACCGTGGCGCCGGCATCGCCTGGCTGCAACTGCGGCGGCGGCGGCGGCGGCGTCCGAACCGTCATGCCGGGACCCGTCGGGCGATAAGCTGCCGCAACATCCGTGGGACGGATTTCCCAATCCGTCCCCGAACTGGGCGGACTAGGAAGTCTGTCTTTTGGCGGAATTGCGCCGCTTATTTTCTGACGACTACTAACGAGCGTATCCTGACCCGGGAGTGTCGGACGGACGTGCCAACCTGAATCGGCTGCGCCCGGAAGCCCATGGCGGTCGCCATGCGGCTTCGGCGCGCGGCCGCTCCCGTCGAGTCGCGACGATCCTCCACACGTTGCCCCGGCAAAAGAGTTCATCGCGCGTCGGCCGTGCTGGCCTGAACGCGGCCGACCGCGATGAACGCCGGACTTCAGGAGGACAGACATTCTTGTAGGACGACAGACATTCTTGTCTGTCCGTGAGCGACCTTGTCTGTCAGTGAGCGACGGGGCTTCTGGGAACGACAGGCAGGAATGCCTGTCCTCCTGAGCACTCCTGCTGGCCCAGGCCCACGGTGAGATCTCGCCCCTGCCACCAGCGAGCCAGGCGGAGCAGTTGCGTTCGCGGCGTGCCTGTCGCGAAGTGGCTCAGCCGCAGCACCGGAAGAAGCCGCGTCTGGAAATGCCGCTTGCTCGCAAGTGAACCGACGCCCATGTCGTAGAGTCGATCTCCTCGCGCGAAGCTGTCGCGGAGCGTCCGGGCCAAGAGCACGTTGCCTGCCCCCGCCGGCGCCCGCTCGCTGTCATATCCCCGCCGCAAACCGTAGACATAGCCGCCGCGGTGATAGCCGTAGATGAACGCAATGGGCGAGCCATCGAGCAGCAAGAGGTTCAGGTCCAGCATGCCGGCCCGAGCTGACGCCTCGTGCGCCTCACGCAAGAACCCGCGAACCGATTCGTGCGAGAGCGTCGTGCCGTTCGTCGCGGCAGCCTGCCAGGTTCGCCGAGCCAGTGCCTCGCACGCGTCGTAGAGGTCCCAACGCGCGGAGCTTTCTTGCGGCCAGCCGGCAGGCCGATAGCGGACATACTCGAGTTTTCCGCAGGCCGAAAGGCGTCGCTCGTCATGGCGAAACCGACGGAGCCAGGCCCCTTTTCGCGATGACCAGTACGCCTCCCATGATCCGTCGAGATCAACGACGGCCGTGCGAGCCCAAACCGTGGCCAGGGCCTGGAAGCCAGCGCCTAGCATGGCCCGCTGCATCTGCCAAGGATCGGTGCCTGGGGCGCCCTGCCAGCGCAGGTCCAGGACATCCCAGTCTCGCGGCGTGTTTCGCACGTGATCGAGCGCGGCGGCCAGTGTGGCGGCTGGCTGCGGACCGATCGGCCCGTAGAATGAACCCCACGCGTGCAACGGAAAGGTGAGCGTCCGCAAGGTTCCGACCTTCGACGGTTCGCATCGCACCACGAGCGGAACGATGCCGGTCGCACGCCCCGCGTCGTCGACGATCAGGACTCGGAGCTTCTGACCTTCGCCGTAATGCCGCCAATAAACCTGCAACCAGGCGAGCGACTGAAAGAACGACGCCCCGGGCGTTCGCCGCAGCAATTCGTCCCAGGGCTCACTGAGCGCGGCCAGGCAGTCGCTATTGGTGATTTCGTGGACGCAGACCATACGAAAGTCTACGTCAGAGGAGAGACGCCAAGAGTGCGGAACACGCCGATTGTGCCGGCCGGGCCCCGGGCGGCGTTCTTCCGCCTTTAGACGGTCGCATCGGAAGATTCCACTACGAATGCCGGCTAAAGCCGGAACTACGAACAACTTTAGCCCCCAGCTTTCGCCCCGTCGCTCTTGACGCGCCAAGC
>JBDKUC010000422.1:0-8223 GCA_039679885.1 Thermoguttaceae bacterium
CTGTTTTCCGAGGTTCTTGGTGGGGCTCGCTTCGCTCGACCCACCCTACCGTCGAAAACTGATCGGCCCTGCGGGCATGGGCCGGAAGGCTGTTACGGCCGTCATTCCTCGGATATCTTGGCGATAAGACAGCTCTTCGCCGAGGTGGGGAACTTGCTTGGTTCGAGCCGGTCGGCAGGCTGGCCCGCGAGCCGAGCTGTATCGCTAGGGCTCTGCGACAGACATGCTTAGGCACTACCTTCAACTGGCAAGGGTGCGGCTGACCGGCATGATGCTGCTGACGATGGCCGTCGGCTACGCGCTCGCGTCGCCGGCAATGACCGGGTCCAGCTCGATCGTCCTCGCAGTGGCGCTCGCTGGCGCCGGCCTTGTGGCCTTCGGCGCCTCGACGCTCAACCAGGTGCTCGAGGCGGACCGAGATCGTCAGATGACGCGGACCCAACGGCGGCCGCTCCCCAACGGCGTCGTCTCACGTCGCCACGCCTTAGCGCTCGCAGCGGCCGTTACGCTTGTCGGCTTGGGAGTCCTCGGCTTCCTGGTGAATCCACTGACGTCGCTGCTTGCGATGCTTGACGCGGCAATCTACGCGCTGATTTACACGCCGCTCAAGACCCGCTCGTCGGCCAGCATCATCTTCGGGGCCATCTGCGGAGCGTTGCCGCCGGCGATGGGCAGCGCGGCGGCCGTCGGTCGCATCTCGCCCGAGGCCGCGTTGCTGGCCGGAATCCTCTTTCTGTGGCAAGTTCCCCACACGCTGTCGCTCGTGTGGCTGCATCGCGAGGATTACGCTCGCGCTGGCTTTCGACTGGCGCCGGTGATCGATCCGAGCGGACGGCTCACAGCGACCACAATCATGCTTTACTGGTTGGCGCTGACGCCCGTCGGGCTGCTTGCGGTCTGGTGCGGGCTTGCCGGCCGGGTGTTCGCCGTGGGGACGCTGCTGCTGGGCGCCGGAATCTTGTCGCTGGCTTTGCGATTCCGCGCGATGAAGAGCGACCGCAACGCCCGGCGGGTCTACTGGTCGAGCATCGCTTACTTGCCGCTGCTGCTGGCGTTGTTCGTCGTCGACCGACCTGCGCCTGCATCTGCTGGCGGCAACCGAAAGTCGTTTCCTTCCGGAAAGGCGTCTCTCTCAAGTGCCTCACGCGCCCGGTCGGCGTCATCGCACCAGACGACGACGCGACAGGCGCCGAGCGAAGGGCCGACGATGCCGGACAACTGTCCGCCGGCGGTGCTTGCGCGGATGCCGAGTGATTTCAGGTAGTTGCAGCACACGACGGCGTCTCCGTCAAACGACGTCTCGTAGACGACCACGAAATCGCTTCGCGCGGTGCTCATCATGCCGACCAACAGCGACATCAACAGGATAAGACCGACTCCGAAGATGGCCACGCCGAAACCGATGCCGAGCGATTTACAGATGCTCAGAAGCACCGCGCTGAGGGTGATGAAGATCAAGACTGAGCGGAGGGTGAACTGGATTGGCGGATCCCGCCTTCCGGCGGATTCGGCCGACGGCATAGGAACCTCCGAGCAGGGGCGACAACGCTTTAGCGCGCCGATGCCGCAGCACAGACGCAGAGCCGGGGCGGAAACCCTTCTACCACCCCCATTTCGCCGTTGCGACGGACTAGGAAGTCCATCCTACAGCGCAATAGCGCCAACTTGTTGTTTGAGATTCCCTACGTCCTTCGCCGTCGGAGGGCGATCAGCGCCGCGGCGCCGATGGCCAACAGGGCCAGCGTGGACGGCTCGGGCGTCGTCACCGTCTGGATCGAGCCGATCGTGACGTCCGATCCGAGGTGGCCAACGCCGCTGAGGCCGAGGACGATCGCCCCAACGTTCGTAAAGTCGGCCGTCACGCCGCCAATCCCCCGAAAATCGGTATAGCGGAGCGAGAGCGTGCGAGGACCGCCGGCGGGCAGCGTCATTGTAAGCAGCGAGGCGTGACCGGCATCTGTGTACACGGTCAGCGACAAATCGATACTGCTCCCGGTGACGGCGAACAGGGGAATCGAAAAACCGTCCTTGCCACCGCTGGTCAGGTTGGCCCCAAGCAGGTAGCTGCGCACGTCCGGCGAATTCTCGCCATCCCAAGTGACCGTGGCGATGCTCTCCGACGTGCTTTGGGTAAAGGTCAGCTTGCCGCCGCTGGGCGTCACGTTGGCGAAGTCCAAGTCGCCCGACTTCCATTGCAAGCTGATGTCACGATAGCCGCCAATCGCGGCGGACGTCGCCACCTGGCCAGAGGCGAACTGGCTGTCGGGGTCGACCGAAAGAGACTGTTTGCCGCTGCCGAACGAGTCGATCATCGTGGCGTTCGCGGCTGCGACCAGGAAAAGCAACACGATAGCGCAAAGGCAAAGCTTCCACGCGGACATCGGCGCCCTCCTTCGTTGAACCGCCGTACCGCTGGCAGAAGTGCGGCATGGTTTGCCGGTAGTCAGCACATCCCTGGGCAGGCCATCGGTCCGCTTCTGCAGTTCGCGACGGTTGCCGAATCGTATGCCTTTTCCCTGAAACGGGTCAAGGCCGATGGCGGCGAAACGGGATGGTGAATTTCCTGACCCGCTGGCGGCCTAACTTACGTGGGGGGCCGCTACAAGGCTAGGCAGTCGCGTGGAGGCCGCGCTGGCGAGCAAGGGCCCGTCGTCTCGAAACAGGGACGGACTGGGAAGTCCATCCTACGCGATCGCGCAACGCAATGACTTCTCAGTCGGGCGCGACCGTCACCAGCTCACGGCAGACCGCCTCGAAATGACCGGCGCCGAGCGTCTGCTGTTCCTCGGCATAGCCAATGAGCAACGCCAAGTCGCAAAGGCGGTTGATCTGCCGGGCGATGCCATGCGTCAGTTCCTGTAGCGTGGGCACTGCGTCGGGCTCGATGATCGGCCGCGGCGAGCCGGCCGCGCGCAGCCGGTGCTCGACGTAACTTTCCGTCTCCGGCTGGGCAAACGGTCGGAGCAGACACTTCACGGCCAGACGCTCTTCCCATTGCGGCATGCGGTTGATCGTCGGCAAGATCGACGGTTGGCCGACCAGCAGCAGGGTCAGCGCGGGCGTGCCGCCGGGCTCGAAATTGAGAAGCAACCGGAGGGCCTCGAAGGTCTCCGGGCTTCGGATCAACTGGGCTTCGTCGACGGCGACGACGGCGTGCCTGCCCTTCTCGACGTTGGCGGTCAGAAATCGCTCGATGCGGCGCACCGCGTGCTGGACGCCGCCCTCGGCGCTGAGCTGCGGCGGCAGACCGCCCTGCCCCGCCGGTCGTCCGCCGTCGAGCTCGTCAGCCAAATAGCCGAGCAGCTCGCCGGTGGACATTTGCGGAAAGACCAGATGGACGAACGGCGAGAATCGATCGTCGAGCGCCTTTTGAAGCATGACCGTCAGGAGCGTCTTTCCGGCGCCCGACGGCCCGGCCAACAAGGCGGCCCCGCGGCGGTTCTCGACCGCATAGCGGAGCTTCAGCAGCGCCGCTTGATGGGATTGGCCAGGGTAGTAGAACCGCGGATCGGCGGCGTTCTCGAACGGCTTCTGCTTCAGTCGCCAGTAAGACTCGTACATGGTTCGTCGGTCCTGGAAAAGTTTTCGATGACGCCGGCGACGGGCACGCCGGCCGTTCTCAGCCGATGGCTCGTTTCGGACAACTCCTCATCCGGAGTCAGTCGCCGATTGCAGGCCAGGAGCAGTGCATCGATCGCGCCCGGCGCGGCCCAGGCGGGCGTGCCGCCCACCCATGCATCGCCATCGAGCGGGCCAAGATCGACGAGGATCATCTCATAGTGGCTTCGAAGGCTCTCGACGCAGGCGGCCAACTGGGCCCCGTCGAGGCTCTTGCGGCCGCCTTGCGGCGCTGGGTCGCAAAGCGGCAACACCGCCAGCCCGCCGGTGGCGCATTCAACCATCGCGCGGCCCAGGCCATCGCCATGCGGATCGCCGGCGTCGTCCCAGCCCAACTGCGGCTGGATGCCGAGCCGCTTGGCCAGGCGAGGCCGATTGACGTCGGCGTCGACCAGGGCCGTCTTGATTCCGCGTTCGGCCAACCGCGATGCGGCACAGAGCAGGAGCGTCGTGGCCCCTTCACCGCGATGACAGCCGGCGATCGCGAGCACCTTTTGGCCACGACTGCCCGCGGCCAACAACGCCTCGCAGAGCCGGTCCCATTCATCCTCGGCGCGGGCCATCAGTCGCCGGCAAACCTTGGGCCAAGTGAAGCGATCCACCTGCCAAGCCGGCTTGAACACTGACGGAGCGGCCGCCAGCGGCGCGACCGGCTCGATGTTCACCGTCGGCGTTTCGGGACGGGGCGACTCGGGCTGCCGCACGCGCGCTTCGGGCGGCTGAACTTCAACGGGAGTCGATGATCTTGCTGCGGGCGCGTCGACGCAACGATGCTCCAACGGCAGATTGTCGATAGGCCGTGCGTCCGTCAATGGCTTGATGGTTGCCGTCGAGGGTTCACGCGGCTCGCTGCTCTCGGACACCCACTCGGTGGCGGTCGGCGTCCAATGACCGCTGCCGACGACCCACTGCTGGTCGCCGACCCATGAGCCGGCCGCAATGGCGATTGACGGCGAGCTCGCCGGCACGCCCATGATGCCGCTCGGTTCCGTGCGGGGCGCCGGCGCCACGTGCGGCACGTTCGCCGTCTCGCGGGCGGCGTTGGTCCGCTTGCCGTTGGCCGGCTCCGTCGGACTCTTCTCGAGCGCCGCCAGAACGCCGCTAAAGACATCGGAGAGCGAGAGGGCGGGCTGCACCTCCGGTTCAGGGCACACGGAAAGTCGGATGGTTGGTCGGGCTTCTTCGGCGGACGATGCCCGGGCCGGCGCCGCTTCTTCCTGCGGCCGGTCCACCAGCCGCAACGACGGCTTGGAGGCCGAGGGAGCTGAAGGCGCCGGTTTCGGTGCTAACGCCGCGATAGTCGTTCCCTGTTGCTGAAACGCCCTAATTAGCGCTTGGTCGAGTGCGGTCATTAGCGATCCCCGGTGAGCGGTTTGTCGAAGGAAGACGGCATCGGCGAAGCGGGACGCATGCCCGCCCGGGCGTCAGCCTCGTACACGGACTGGCGGACGCCGGTCGGTTGGTTGGCTATCGCCGAAGGCGTTGCGGGTTCCGCGGGCGACGCAATCGCGTGGTTTGGATTGGGCCATTGCGACGCCAGGTCGCCGGCTGGCGGGGGCGTCTTGGCGGCGGCCGTCTCGGGCGGCGGCGGCACAGCAACCGGCGCGGTTGCGGCCTGAGGCGCGGCCGGCACGACCGTAGCCGGCTTCGGCGGAGGCGCTTGGGCGATCTTCGGCGCCGCGGCGGGTCCTGGCTGCAAGCCGGTCACTGCCCCGGTGGCTGACGGCGCTTGAGCCGGCTTCTCGGCGCGGCCATACAAGAGCGGCATGGCGGCCGCGACCAACAGGACGACCGTCAACGCCGAAAGCAGCTTGAACGCGAGCGCCTGGTTGATCATCCGGCCGGCCGAGGACGGTCGAGCTGCCTCGGCCGTTGCGTCCCTCCGTCTGGTCCCGAGAGAATTGAGGTCCGGGAAGGATGCAAGTACTCTGAGCCCATCTTGTGACATGTCGCCGCCCTTGCGTGGGGGTTTTGTGGCCTACATGCGCGAACCATGCGCGCAACCATCGTATCGGTTCCGGTTGCGGTAATCTTGAGTGTTATAGCGGTCTCGAAGAATAGGAAAGATGGGTAGTTGCAGGGTGCGTGCGGGCACGAGCTTTGCCGCACTCGATCACGATCGGGTGGCGCGCCCTGAGCCGAAGGCGAAGGGCGTGGCGATGTTTACCGAAGCCACGCCCTTCGTGCCTCAGGGCGTGCCAACCCCGCAATCCGTTCCTGCGCCGGCATCCGAGAGGCTTTGACCGTCCGTGGCGGGGCCCCTATACTGGACTGCCGGTCGATGTCCCGCGGAAAGGCGTTTGTTAGGAGGGGACTCCTGTCGCCGAATGTCCCGGAAATTCGTCCCCTTTCGGCGGCAGCCGTCGCCTCCTATACCCC
The DNA here is from genome assembly GCA_039679885.1 of Thermoguttaceae bacterium. GTDB lineage: Bacteria > Planctomycetota > Planctomycetia > Pirellulales > Thermoguttaceae > JAJFUI01. The sequence goes on from JBDKUC010000422.1 coordinate 5,998, forward strand.
GGAGACAATCCCATGACCCAGATCGAGTTCGCTAGGGCTGGCCGTCAGACGGCCGAAATCGAGGCGGTCGCGCGGGCCGAGCAGCTCGATCCCGAACTCGTCCGCGAGGAGGTCGCGCGGGGTCGGATGGTCATTCCGGCCAACAAAGTCCATGTGACGAAAGGACTTGCGCCGATCGGGATCGGCATCGCCGCCCGGACGAAGATCAACGCCAACATCGGCAAGTCGGCCGTTTCGAGCGATTCGGGCTGCGAAATCGAGAAGCTCTTGTCGGCCGTCGGCCACGGGGCCGACACGGTGATGGACCTGTCGACCGGTTCGGACATCGACGCCGTGCGAGGGCGAATCATTACGGCCGCAGCGGTGCCGGTCGGTACGGTGCCGATCTATCAGGTCGCCGAGGAACTGGACGACATCGTCGACATGCAGCCGCGGCACTTCCTGGACGCGATCGCCCAGCAGGCGGCCCAAGGCGTCGATTACATGACGATCCATGCGGCCCTTTTGCGCGAGCACCTGCCGCTGGTCAATCGCCGGGTGACCGGCATCGTCAGTCGCGGCGGCTCGCTGGTGGCCAAGTGGATGGCGGTCCATCGCGAGGAGAACCCGTTCTACACGCACTTCGACGAATTGTGCGACATCATGCACGAGTACGACGTCACCTGGAGCCTTGGCGACGGGCTCCGGCCCGGCTCGATCGCCGACGCCAGCGACGAGGCGCAATTCGCCGAGCTGAAGGTGATGGGCGAGCTGGGCCGCCGGGCCCGCCAACGGAATTGCCAGGTGATGATTGAAGGGCCCGGCCATGTGCCGATGGACCAGATCGAGCGGAACATTCGGCTCGAGCAGGAGTTGTGCGACGAGGCCCCGTTCTACGTCTTGGGGCCGATCGTCACGGACATCGCACCCGGCTACGACCACATCACCAGTGCGATCGGCGCGGCGATGGCGGCTTGGTACGGCGCGGCCATGCTCTGCTACGTGACGCCAAAGGAGCACCTCGGGCTGCCCGACCTGGACGACGTGCGGCAAGGCGTCATTGCGTACAAGATCGCCGCCCATGCGGCCGACCTGGCGCGGCATCGCGTCGGCGTTCGCGAGCGTGATGACGCGATGAGCAAGGCCCGGTTCGCGTTCGATTGGGCCGAGCAGTTCCGCCTCTCCCTCGATCCTGAGACGGCCCGGCGGATGCACGACCAGTCGCTGCCCGGCGATGAGCACAAGCGATCTCATTTTTGCAGCATGTGCGGCCCCAAGTTCTGCTCGATGAAGACGACCGGCGAACTGCGAGCGATGGCCGAGAAGGACGCAAAAGCGTAGGTCAGGCACGGTGCGCCCAAGGTACTCCGTTCCAGCACTTTCTGCTGGGCGAAATCCGACCATGAAATACCGACGGATGCCAAACGGCGATGAGCTGTCGATCTTGGGATTCGGCTGCATGAGGCTGCCGGTCAAGGAGCGGAAGATTGACGAGCCGCGGGCGATCGAGCAGATCCGATACGCCGTCGACCAGGGCGTCAACTATCTGGATACGGCATGGCCCTATCATGGCGGCGAGAGCGAAACGCTGCTGGCGAAAGTCCTCGGCGATGGCTATCGGGGGCGGGTTAAGCTGGCCACCAAGCTTCCCTCGTGGATGATCAAGACCCGCGAGGACATGGATCGCTATCTGGCGGCGCAGCTTGCCCGCTTGCAGGCGGACCACATCGACTACTATCTGCTCCATTCGCTGGATGGGGCATCGTGGGACAAGCTTTTGCGGCTCGGCGTTCTGGAGTTTCTCGACCAGGCGAAGGGCGACGGCCGCATCACGAACGCCGGTTTTTCCTTTCACGGACTGCTGGCCGATTTCAAACGCATCGTTGACGCCTACGTGTGGACCTGCTGCCAGATTCAGTACAACTATCTGGACGAAAACAGCCAGGCCGGGACTGAGGGCCTCGAATACGCGGCCTCGAAGGGCTTGGGCGTGATCATCATGGAACCGCTGGGCGGCGGAAAGCTCGGCTCCGTCGTGCCGCCTGAGGTCGAGGCGCTCTGGACGCAGGCGAAGGTCCGTCGCACGCCGGCCGAATGGGCGCTCCGCTGGGTCTGGAATCGGCCGGAAGTGACCGTGGTCCTCTCCGGCATGAACGAGGAGTCGCAAATCCGCGAGAACCTCGCCATTGCCAGCGATGCGTCGGCCAACGCCTTTTCGCAGGAAGAACTGGAGTTGGTCGAACGGGT
>JBDKUC010000082.1:0-7746 GCA_039679885.1 Thermoguttaceae bacterium
CGGGCGGGCAGGTTGATGCCGGCCGAAAGCGTCTCCGTGCACGTGGCCACCGAGAGAAGTTTTCGCTGGAAAAGCTCCTCGACGATCCGGCGATATTTCGGCAGGACGCCGGCATGATGGACGCCGACGCCGCGGATCAGCAGCTGCTTGAGCTTGGGCCCGGCGCCTTCCGACCAGTCGTGCTTTTCCAGCTCGGCCGCGAGCCGCTTCTGCTGGCCCTCGCCCAGCACACGCTTGCCTTTGAGTTGTTCGGCCACGCTCCAGCACTCTTCGCGATTGAAGCAGAAGACCAGGGCCGGCGTCATGCGGACGGCGTCCTCGCCCTGGGCCATCGACTCGAGGTGCTCGGTCAGGAGCATGTCGCCGACCCAATGGAACTTCAGCGGCACCTTCCGCTCGTCCCCTCGCACGAGTTCGAGCCGCCGGTTGTGGCTCTGGCGAAGCCAATGGAGAAACTCAATCGCATTGCCGACGGTCGCCGAGAGAAGCAGCGTGCGGATATGCTCGGGCAGCATCCCGAGCGTGATCTCCCAGACGATTCCGCGCTCCGGATCGTTGAAGCTATGAAACTCGTCCATCACGACGGCGCTGACGCGGGAGAAGTCGAAGGCGTCGTCGGGCGTTTCGGAGGGTGGCACGTCCCTGAGCGCAGCGAAGGGCGTGGATTGATCGCCCCGCATGCTCTGTCGGCTCAAACCCGACGTGGACGCGCTGTGCAACAGCCGATTCATCAGAATCTCGGCGACGACGACGAGGACCCGGGCATCGGGGTTCTCGCGGCGGTTGCCGGTCACCAGGCCGACGTCGTTCGGATGAAAGCCCCAACGGACGGCCGCCGACTGCATTTCGCGGAACTTCTGCTCGCAGAGCGCGATCAGCGGCGTGGTGTAGTAGGCCACGGTGCCGTTGTGCAGGGCCTCGAACAGGGCCGCCTCGGCGATCAGGGTCTTGCCCGTGCCGGTCGGCGCCGCGACGAGCACGCCCTGTTCGGCCGAAAACCAGGCCAAGAGCGCCTCCTCCTGAACCTTGTAGGGTTCGTAGGGGAGCTGGTCAAGATACCGGCTGGCAAGTTCGTCGCGTGAGGGAGTCTTCGATGGCATTGGATCAGGTCGGGGTTGAAGGCATTGTAACCTACGCCGTGGCGCGCTGTCTATCGACGCCGGTTGTCGCCCGTCGGCGCCGGACGTAGAATGCGGTGGTCCAGGATGCTGATGACGCTGCCATGAGACTTCCCCCTGAAGGCGCCCGCTGGCTGGTTTCGCTCCGGTGGCTGGCCTGCGCGGCCGTCCTGGCCGTGACGTGGCTGACCTCGTCCGGGCTGGGCATCATCAGCAATCCTGCGCCGCTGTATCTGATCACACTGGGGATGCTCGCGTACAACACGCTGTTTCTTTTATTCCAGCGCCGTCCGTGGGCGGGCGAAGGCAACGTCGAGCGGAACATCCTTCTCCAAATCCTGCTGGATCTCGTCTCGCTGACGCTCCTGCTCTATTTCTCCGACCTGCCGCGGAATCCGTTCCTGTTCTACTTTGTTTTCCATATGATCATCTCCGGGATGTATCTCCGGGGTCGGACGCCGTATTTCATCGCGGCCCTATCGACGGCCATCGTCGGCGGCATCATGCTGCTGCTGTATCTCGGGTGGATTCCCGCTCATCCGCTGCGGTTCCCCACCGATCCGCGGCCGGCCGTACAACCGGACCGTCTGGACCTGCTGGCCATCTTTGTCGCCTTCTCGAGCGCGCTTTGGATGGCGACGTACTTCACCACGTCGATTCGCCGGTACGTCGATCGCGCCCACGCCGAGCTGCGGCAGAAGGAGAAGATGCTCGGCATCGGGCAGTTGGTCGCTGGCATCGCCCACCAGATCGCCAATCCGCTCGACGGCGTTCAGAATTGCCTGCGCCGGATTGGCGAAGGGGTTCGGGGCGATCCGCACCTGACCGAGTATGTCGAACTGATGGGCGAGGCCTTGAGCCGGATCGAGCAGACGGCGAAACGCGTGCAGGCGTTCGCCCGGCCCCGCGGCATCACGCTGCAAAGCACGGACGTGAATCAGGCGGTCGAAGCGACGTTGGAGGTCCTCGGGCCCGTGCATGGCCGGAACGTTCGCATCGAGAAGGAGCTGGGCGTCGTGGCGCCCGTGCAAGGCGACCCGTACACGCTGCAAGAAGTGCTGTTCAACCTGTGCACCAATGCGTTGAATGCAATGCCTGACGGCGGGACGCTTACGTTGCGGACCTACGCCCTCGGGAGCAAGGACGAGGACCAGCTCTCATCCGTCGCAATCGACGTAAGCGACACAGGCGTGGGCATTCCGCGGGTCAACCTCGAGCGGATTTTCGAGCCGTTCTTCACCACGCGAGCCCAGAGCGGCGGCACGGGCCTCGGCCTCGGGCTCTGCCGGATGCTGATCTCCGAGATGGGCGGCCGCATCGAGGTCCGCAGCGCGCTGGGCCAAGGAGCCACATTCACCATCGTGCTCAATCCGAGTGCGGCAAACGGGGCGGGACGGTTGCATAGTCGTTCGTAGTCCCGGCTTTGGCCGGTCAATTTCCGCTTATTAATAGACTGCACGTTCAGCGTCCGTAGAGTGGCATGTCGGCGCTGGCAAGCATTTGCTGACGGCGATCGAATCCGGCAAGCTGGTGGAGTTCATCGCCCACTTGCCACGCCGCGGGCCTCGGCCGCATGCATTCGGTCTCGTCCCAACTACCCGGCGTAATCCGCGAACACACGATCGACGGCCGAGGCAAGAAGCTGACTGCTCGGCGCGGTGAGGTTGAAGGATTGCGAGAGTCGCGAGTAGGTCGGGCGGCCGGACGAGTAGACGTAGCCGCCGAGGTAGTAGACGCCAGGCGTCATGCCTGCCGTGTTCCAACGGTACGTTCCGTCGCCGTTGTCGACGGTCTGATCGATCCTGATCCACTTCTCATTGCCGTTCCAGAGCGCGTCGGTGTCGTAGCAGAGGCTGACCGTGCTTCCGGCCGCCAGACTGGCGGCGGACCACGCGATCGAAACCGTGCTGCCAATCGCGAGGCTGCCCCCGGTCGGCGAGGACAGGCTGAACGTCGGCCCGCCGGTTTGGATCGCGAAGGACTGCGTGAGGTGCGAATAGATCGGCTTGCCGCTCGAGTAGAGATAGCCGCCGAGGTAGTATGTGCCTGCGCCGAGGCCGGTGGTGTCCCAGTTGAACGTGCCATCGCCGTTGGAGGCCGCCAGATCGATCGTGACCCAATGCTCCTTGCCGTCCCAGCCGGCATTGGCGTCGTAGCAGAGCGAGAGCTTGTCGCCGGCCGACACATTGGCGGCCGTCCACTGGATGGGGACAATCTGGCCGGCCATGAATTGCCGAGAGGCGGGCGACTTGATCGTGAAGCTGGGCGTCCCGGTTGCCCCGATCGTGATCGGCTGGCTGAGCCGCGAGTAGCTAGGCCTTCCGCCCGAATAGAGATAGCCGCCGAGATAATAGGTGCCCGGGCTCAGGCTAGCGGTGTTCCAATTGAACGCGCCGTCGCCGTTGGCGACCGCTTGGTACCAGTCGATCCAACGTTCGTTGCCGTTCCAAAAGCCATCGGGATCGCAGCAGAGCCAAACCGTGGAGCCGGACGCGGCATTCTTGGCGGTCCATTGGATCGGCACCGCTTGTCCTTTGGAAAACGTGCCGCCGACGGGGCTTGTCAGCGTGAATTCGGCGGGAGACGACGTGACGGGCTTCACCGTAACGCCGGCCCCATCAAGATGCACGTAGATCGGCTTGCCGCCCGAGTAGAGATAGCCGGCAATATAGATGGTTCCCGGGGCCAGATTGGCCGGGGTGTTCCAGACATACATCGCATCCGAAGGATTGACGCGGTCGACTTCGATCGGCGTCTCATTGCCGTTCCAGAGCGTGTCGCGATCGTAGAACAGCGTGACCTTGTCGCCGGGCGACGTATGTTCTGCCGCGAAATAGATTCCCAGCGTCGAACCGGCGTAGACCGAGCCTTCGGTGGGGCCCGCAATTCTGAAACCGGGCGTGATATCGCACGGTTGTGCCAGTCGCGAGTAGTACGGCGTTCCGCCTGAGTAGACGTAACCGGCGATGTAGTACTTGCCCGCCGGCAGCCCGAACGCGGACCAATCGAAAACGCCGTCGCCATTGGTCACGGCTGCGTCCCACTGGAACCGCTGTTCATTGCCGTTCCAATAGGAATCGGTGTCGTAGTACAGAGACAGCGTCGCATCGGAGGCCAGATTCTCGGCGGCCCATTGAATGCGAACCTCCCCGGTCTCGGCGGAGTACACCGCGCTGGAGATCGTGAACGTCGGAGCGGGGGAGATCGTCACGGGGTCGGCAACCGATGCGAACGTCTGCGTTCCCGCAACGGTGAGACAGGCGGTGAGATAATACGTGCCCGGCGAGACGGCGGCCGTGCTCCAACTGTAGCTGCCTGAGCCTTCGGCCACGGCCAGTCCGGTCGTGATCCACGTCTCATTGCCGTTGCCCTGGATCGTGTCCTTGTCGTAGCAGAGGCTGATCTTGGCGTCCAAGCCGACGTTGGCGGCCGTCCACTGGATCGGGATGGCGGCGCCGGCGACGTACGAGCTCGAAGCGAGCGGTTCGAGCGTGAGCGACGGCGGCAAGCGCACCGTAAAAGCGGTCGAAGCAACCGCCGCCTGCGATGCAAGCAGGTTAAACGTGTACGTTCCCAGCGGGAGCGAGCCAAGGTCGTAGCTGTGCTCAAATGTCGTGACGATCTGCGCCGCGGGCCCCGTCCATCGCTTGACTTCCGTGTTCACCGTAAAGGTGTTTCCATCGCAGACCGGGGCGCCCCAAGAGGAGACGCGGTAACCGGCGCTGGGGAACGTAAAGACCACCGTGACGGTCGTTCCGCCGGCAGAAGGCGATGCGTCGAGACGCGTCTGACCGGACGTCGGAGTATCAGGAATCCACCGGTCCGACGTCGCCGCGGCCTCGACGGCCCCCATGTCGACGCATGCGACGCCGTCATTGTCGCCGTCGATCAGCCGAGGCGAACCCTGCTGGTCGGTCGTTATGTCCACCGACATGAAACCGTTGCTGCCGGTATCAACAGCCGGGCTGCCGGGCTGCAACGGCATCGTCTGGGTCCGGCCGCCATAATCGCCCAGCGTCTTCAGGAGCGCGTCTTGGTTGAGAATGTTGTTCGCGCCCGAGATCGTCGCCCCCGCGATATTCCGAATGAGCGAGTAGTCCGCCTGAATCTGGCCGCCGAGGTCAGGGGCCGTGGAGCCCGTGGTGTTGCCAGCGACAATCGTGTTGCAGATCCTGGTTGTGCCGGCGTCGGCTCCCGAGGTGGACTGGTGAATACCGCCGCCGATGAGACTGGCCGAGTTCCCGGCGACCGTGCAGTTGGCGAGCGTTGCGATACCGTGGCTGTTGTAGAAACCGCCGCCGTCCTCGGCCGAGTTGCCGGCGAGCGTGCAATTGATCAACGTCGTTGCACCAGAATCGTTGCTCACGCCGCCGCCACGGCCGTGATTGCCGGTCGCGTTGCCGGAAATTGTCGTGTTGAAGACATGAGCAACGCTGCCATTGCCGCTATAGAGACCGCCTCCTTGTCCGTAACCGTCGTTGAGCGTGCCGGTCGCATTATCGGAAACCGTGCAACCGTCAATTGTCAGCACCCCACGGTTGTAAATGGCGCCGCCAACGTAAGCGGTTGAATTTCCAGACAGGACGCTGTTGACGATCGTCAGCGAACTTCGATTGCTAATGGCGCCGCCGTTGCCGCCTGACGCATTTCCCGACAACGTGCAGTCGGTGATCGTCAGCGTGCCCAGGTTCTGGATGCCGGCGCCGTTCTCGCCGAACCTATTCGTCGTGTTTCCCCTCGCAAGCATCAGGCCCGACATGTCGACGGTGACGCCTTCCGCGATATCGAAGATGCGGGAGGCGTTGTTGCCGTCGATGGCCAACTGGTCGGCGCCAAGGCCGACGATCGTAGTCTTGCCGGTGATATCCGTCAGCGGCAGTTCGCCGTGGGTGAGAGCGATCTTGCTCCCGGCCAGTTCCGGCGCAAACGTAATCGTATCGTCGCCGCGCGTGGCGTTGGCCGCCTCGATCGCCTCGCGAAAGCTCGTCAATCCGTCGGAAGGATCAACGACGTCTGTGGGGGTCGTGACCACGTTCGACACGCTCAGCAGCGATCGCTCTTCCAGCGGCTCGAACCGCATCCGCCGGCGGCTCGCCGTTGCTCGCGGCATCTTCTTAACACTGCCGAATCGACGAGGAATCCCGAACGGCCGATACGACGAAAACAGACGCGAAAAGGAAGGCATGCCTGGACTCTCCTGGCTCTTCAACCTGACAGGCAACGAGCAACGCGTCACCCGGCCACTGAGCCCCCCCGGAGTGAACGGATAGATTCCCACATTATGATTGGCATGTCGCGCAACTGCAAGCAACAGTCGCAAGAAACGGTGAATCGCAAGGCCGTCGAAGCAGAGCCGCTGCCGGGTGGCTTGTGCTGCGGAGGAGGCGAACGGCGGGGCCCCTCGGCGAATCGCCGCGAACGCTTGCCGCTTGGCGTCCGAGCTGCGCGGGCCGGTAGGCGTTCTCTGAGCGAATTAGAGCAGCGTGAAGTAGTTCTTCGCGGCGGCGTCGATGGCCTCGACGGTGATTTCCAGCGGCGTCTCGAGCACGTTGCAGTAGGTGCAGACCTGGTGCAACAAGTCGGCAGGGTGGCAGTACCGCATCTCTCGCTGGCAACTCTTGTAGTGCTTCTCGATCAGATAGTTGATCGGCCCGTCGCGATACACGATGTTCCACTGTTGGGCGATCTTCTTCATCAACGCCCGGAACTCGTCCTCCGACGGGTTGCCCACGTCGATCTTGTACGGGATCCGCCGCAGAAAGGCCTCGTCAACCAAGGCCCTCGGTTCGAGGTTCGTCGAAAAGACGACGAGTTGATCGATCGGAAACTCGAACTTGCGCCCGTTTCTCAGACTGAGAATATCGAAGCGTTGGGCCAAGGGGACGATCCAGCGGTTCAATATCTCCGCCGGCGTCACGCGCTGCCGTCCAAAGTCGTCGATCACCAGGACGCCGCAGTTGCTCTTGAGTTGAATGGGCGCTTCGCTGACGCCGGTCGCTGAGTCAAGCCGCACCTCGAAGCTGTCCATCGTCAGCTCGCCGCCGACGACCATTGTGGGCCGGCGAATCCTCACCCAGCGGTCGTCGGCGCTCGGAAGCTGGCCGTTGCCATCGGCCGGCAGCGGCGCCAACACATGGTTGTTCGGATCATAGAGCCGCATCAGCGATCCGCCGACGTTCAGCGCCCTCGGAATCCAGATGGCCTCGCCGAACGCCTGCGCCAAGCGGCATGAGATCAGCGTTTTGCCGTTGCCGGGCGCGCCGAACAAGAATAGCCCCAGGCCCGAGTTCACGGCCTGGGCGAGCCGATGGATCATCTCCAGCGGCAACGACAAATCGCTCAGCACCCGTTGCAGTTGGCGGACCTTCGGGTTCTGTTTGCGAACCGATTGGGCCTGGATGCTGGCGACGTAATCCTTCAGCGAGACCGGCGCCGCGCCGAAGTACGTGCAATGCTCCCAGCATCGCCGCGCCCGTTGGACCCCGGCCTCGGTCAATTCATAGAGAAAGTCTCCGCCGGCGGCGGCCGCCTTGTAGACGAGCAACTGCTCTTGCTTGAGCTGTTGGAGGAGCCCGGTGATCAACGACAGCGGCACGCGAAGCTGCTTGGCGATCTCGAAGCCGCGATG
>JBDKUC010000199.1:0-2778 GCA_039679885.1 Thermoguttaceae bacterium
TGATCAGGATCAGCAACGCCGCCATGGCCAATTTCTGGTTCTTCCGGAAAATTTTGAATGGACTGGCCATTAGAGGATCATCCTTCTGTGGTGGGGAGCTTGAGAACTAGGCTTGACAAGCCGACCCCCGCGGGAGTAATGGTGTCGCAATGCAATCGCGCAATCCGGCAATTCTAAACGGGTTGGGCGCAAATGCAATGCCAATTCGCGTGGGCGGACGGCCGCGAGCAGCAAGGATTCGCTTCGCGTTTCTGCGGCCCACGCGGAAACAAGAATAAACATGATACTCGCTTTTCGATGCCCGCGCAAAGAGGCTGGCGACCGGAGGCAGTCCGAACAGGCCGCCAGCGCTGGCGCCGATAGAATCCCAGAAGATCCATTCGACGAACGCGGGCCGAAACGGACGAGCGATTGCTCTATGCGAAAAACGCCGCGGCTTGAAGCAGCCGCGATCGGTGATACAATCTCGAAGTTTTACCCAGGTTGCCAACAGTCCCATGGCGAAGAAATCCACCACCCCTGGCGAGACATCCAAGTCGCGGCCCGCCGCTGCGAGCGAGGGTGGCACGTCTCTCGTAATCGTCGAGTCGCCCGCCAAGGCTCGGACGATCAGCAAGTTTCTCGGCCGCGGCTACACGATCGAGGCCAGCATCGGCCACATCCGCGATTTGCCGCAAGGCGCCAAGGAAATCCCGGAGGAGTACAAGAAGGAGGACTGGGCCTACCTGGGCGTCAACGTTGACAAGGACTTCGAGCCCGTCTACGTCATCCCGAAAGAGAAGGCGAAGCAGGTTCGTAAGCTCAAAGATCTGCTGAAAAACGCCCGAGACGTCTATCTGGCGACGGACGAAGACCGCGAAGGGGAGGCCATCAGTTGGCATCTCTGCGAAGTGCTGCGCCCGCGGGTGCCTGTCCATCGGATGGTTTTTCACGAGATCACCGAAGAGGCGATTCGCGGCGCCCTGAAGAACCCGCGGCAGATCGATGAGAACCTGGTCCGCGCTCAGGAAGTCCGCCGAATCGTCGATCGCCTCTACGGCTATGACGTCTCGCCCCTGCTGTGGCGGAAGATCAAGCCCCGGCTTTCGGCCGGCCGTGTGCAGAGCGTCGCCGTCCGGCTGATCGTCGAGCGCGAGCGGCAGCGGATGGCCTTCGTCAGCGCGACGTATTGGGACCTGATCGGAACGTTTGGAAAGCGGGCTGAAGCGGGAACGACGAGCGAGACCTTCCAGGCGGAGCTGATCTCGGTCGACGGTCGCCGGGTGCCCGAGAGCCGCGACTTCGATCCGGCCACTGGCCGCCTGAAAGACGCCGGATTGCTGATGATGGACGAGCGGAGCGCGGCCGAGCTGCTTGCGCGGCTCCGTTCGGCCCCGTGGCGTGTGGCCCGGCTTGAAGACAAGCCGTACACGACCCGGCCTTACGCGCCGTTCACCACGAGCACGCTCCAGCAGGAGGCGAACCGGAAGTACGGTTTTACGGCCCGGCGCACGATGCAGGTGGCGCAAAGCCTCTACGAGAACGGCCACATCACCTACATGCGTACCGACTCGACCACGCTGGCCAGCGTGGCGGTCGAAGCCGCGAGGCAACTCGTGGCGTCGCAATATGGCGAGGAATATCTGTCGCCATCGCCTCGCGTCTATCAGACGAAGGTCAAGAACGCCCAGGAGGCGCACGAGGCCATCCGCCCGGCCGGTCACCCATTCGCATTTCCTGAGTCGCTCCGCAACCGGCTAAGCCCCGACGAGTTCAAGCTCTATGACTTAGTCTGGAAGCGGACCGTCGCCAGCCAGATGTCCGACGCTCGAGGGCATCGTGTGACCGTCGACATCGAGGCCACGCTTGTCGCGGCGCCGGGTTCTCCGTCACAGACCGCCCGGTTCCAAGCGACCGGCAAGACGATCGAATTCCCCGGCTATCTCAGGGCGTACGTCGAGGGGGCCGACGATCCCGAGTCCGATTTGGCCGACCGCGAGAAGGTGCTGCCCGCCGTCGCCGTGGGCGAGCCGCTCCAGTGCGCCGCATTGACGCCCAAGAGTCATACCACTCAGCCGCCGAACCGTTACAGCGAAGCCGCGCTCACCAGGGCATTGGAAGAGATGGGCATCGGACGCCCCAGCACCTACGCGGCGATCATCGACACGATTCTGGAACGCGACTACGTGTTCAAGCCGAAGCGCGGCAATGTGCTGATCCCCACGTGGACCGCCTTCGCCGTCTCGCAGTTGCTCGAGATGCACTTGCCCGACCTGGTCGATTACAAGTTCACGGCCGAGATGGAAGACGAACTCGACCAGATCAGCCGCGGCGAGATGAACTACGTCGCCTATCTGCGGATGTTCTACTTCGGCAACGAGCATCGCGGCCTGAAACAGTTGCTCAGCGACAAGCTCAGCGAGATCGACGCCCGCGACGTCTGTCGCATCTCGCTCGGCCGGCCATCTGTGGAGCAGCTTAAGCCGCCGACGTCCAATCAAGCCGTGGAACAGGTTGCTAACCTGCCAGAGTCAGGACAGGTTGACAACCTGCCCTGCGGCGAGGAAGTCTTCGTCCGCGTCGGACGCTATGGTCCCTTTCTACAGCAAGGCGATCGCCGGGCGAGCTTGCCCGAGGGAATGCCGCCCGATGAGCTCACGCTGCAAGCGGCCCTCGGACTGCTCGACAAGGCCGGGCGAGGCGAAGAGCCGCTGGGCATTTGCCCCGACACCCACAAACCGGTTTTCGTCAAAGTCGGCCGCTTCGGGCCCTATGTCCAACGTGGCACGGCCGAGGACG
>JBDKUC010000121.1:0-12564 GCA_039679885.1 Thermoguttaceae bacterium
AGCGGATGAAGAAGCCGCCGTCGCGGTATTCGAGCTTGATGTCGCCGGCCTCCAGCACTTTTCCATATTGATCGCCGAGAACCGGCAGCAGGACCCGGTTGCGAAGTTCCTCTTTGACGGGCCGCCAGTCGATGTCGAAATATCCCGCGTGCGGCGCGCTCGGGCCGTTTTCAAGCACGTCGTTCCACCAGGGATTCTCCCCCGGCGTCGCGCTCATGTGGTTCGGCACGATGTCCATGATCTGCCCCAGGCCGGCCGCGTGCAGTGCGTCCACCATCGCCCGGTATCCGTCCTCGCCGCCCAGCGCCGGGTCGAGCTGATTGTAGTCGACGATCGCGTACCGATTGGCGCTCTGCGCTCGGGCCTTGCGGCATGGCGAGCCGTACAGGTGACTGACGCCCAACTCGCTCAGATACGGCGCCAGCGCCGCCGCGTCGCAGAACGTCTGTTGGCCCGGCTGAAACTGCAGCCGGTACGTGGCGGTCGGCAACCGCCGCGATTGGATTCGCTCGATGACCGCGTCGGCGACCCGCTGAGCAAGATCAAGCATGGTTGCCTTACCCTCCTTCGCCGAAGACGAGCAGCTCGTACGGCCGCATCGGGTCCCACGAGTCGCCCGCGCCGCGGCCGCCTCCATATCGGAAATCCTCGGTCGTAAGCAGCACTCGTTTTTCCACGACCGCGTCCTTCGGCAGCGCGTTGCTCTCGGCCGATAGATTGGCGACGGCCAGCACGCCCTGCCTGCCGCCCCGTTCGAGAAGCAAAACGGAGTGGTCGGCCAGCAGACGGGCGGCCGTCCGCGCGTCCCTCAGCGCCGGCCACTCCCGGCGCGCGGCCAACAGGTCGCGGCAAAGCTCCCGCCTGGCAGCCTGCGGCGAGCCGTCGGGCCACGACCAGTCAAGCTTCGCCGCGGCAAATGTCTCCGGCGATTGCGCGTCCGGCGCCTCGATCTTCCACTGAAACCGCAGGGCGGCGAACTCCTCCAACCGCCCACGCCGCACCGCCTCGACCAACTGCGGGTCGCCGAACGAACAGAAGAACGGAAACGGCCGCCGCTCGCCATATTCCTCGCCCATGAAGATCAACGGCACGCACGGCGACAGCATCAGCAGCCCGCACGCCAGCCGCTCGGCCGCGGGCGAGACAACCGTCGCCAGTCGCTCCCCGCGAGCCCGGTTTCCAATCTGGTCATGGTTTTGGATGCAAAACACAAATCGAGACCGGTCGATCCTGCCGACGCGGGCGCCATGCCGCCGGCGTCGGAAGGGACTGTAGCCGCCGTCGTAGACGAAGACGTCCCGCAGGGCTTTCTCCACCTGTTCTGGCCGGCCAAAGTCGAGATAGTAGCCGTCGCGATCACCCGTCAGGAAAGCGTGGATCGCGTGGTGAAAGTCGTCGGCCCAGATGCCGTCCAGGCCATAACCGCCGCGCGACGCCGGCCGAACCAGCCGGACGTCGTTCTGGTCCGTCTCCGCAATGACGAGAACCGTCCGCTGTTGCTCGGCGGCCACTCGCTGCACGGCCGCCTGGATCTCCGCCACAATGTGGCGCGGACGGAGGTCGAAGATCGTTTGGACCGCGTCAAGCCGGAGACCATCGACATGGAAGTCCCGCACCCAGTAGCAGGCGTTGTCGATGACGAACTGCCGCACTGGATCGGAGTCGGGACCATCGTAGTTGATGGCATGGCCCCAGGGCGTGCGGTGACGGTCCGTAAAGTACGGACCAAACTTCGCCACGTAACTGCCCTCGGGGCCAAAATGATTGTAGACGACGTCGAGGATGACGGCCAAATCCTCGCGATGGGCCGCATTCACCAACTCCTGCAACGCCCGCGGCCCACCGTAGCTCTGCTGCACTGCGTACGGATAGACCCCGTCGTAACCCCAACCGCGATCGCCCGGAAACTGGGCGACGGGCATCAGTTCGATTGCCCTGATGCCCAATCGCCGCAGTTGCGAAAGCCGCGGGATGATCGCCGCCAGCGTCCCCTCTGGCGTGAACGTCCCGACATGCAATTCGTAAACGACCAGGTCGCGCCGCCGAACGCCGCGCCAGGCCTCGTCCGACCAGCGATACGATTCCGGAAAGAAGAGCGCCGAGGGACGATGCACCCCCTCGGGCTGCCATCGCGACGCCGGGTCGGGAAACGTCTGGTCGCCGTCCAGACGGTAGACGTAGCGGAAACCTTCCTCCACGTCCAGCAGCCGACACATGAAGTAGCCGTTCCCCTCCGGCTGCATCTCAGTCGCTCGCTGATCATCGCCACCCGCGGCGACAAGCCAAACCGACTTGCTGTTGGGCGCCCAGACATGGCACGCGACGCCGCCGTCCGCCTGCCGCATCGCTCCCTGCGGTCTCAGGGTGATGTCTTCGCTCGGCATCGCGTTCGCTCCTCTCCGCCCTTGCCGGATCGGTAGAATTATACAGCCGTGGTCGGTCGAGACTATCCGCGTCGTCGAGGCAGCTTCGATGGAACAACCAACCGAGCCGTTCCGGGTGATGGACTGTAGCCTGGCTCGCCTGGCAACCGGACGGGCGTGCGCGAACCTGCGGGAACTGCTCGACGCGGTTCGCACGGTTCCTGACGCGGTGCTCGAGCACCACATGATGCGCTGCGTCATCGAAGATCACTTCGAGCTGTACGAGTTCCCGAATGATCTGGCCCAATGGTGTTGGACGGCGCTCGGCGACAACGTCGCAGCGGAAGAATTGGGGCTCATCGACCCGTATCGACAATACTCGCCAGACTCGTTGCGGGCGCAGCTGGTCAACGCGATCGAGGGCCGCCTCTGGGGCATCGATCGCGCCCGCTGGTGCCGCCCCGGCCTCGAATTGCACCTGATCTACTCGAAGCTCATTGCCTACGACACGGGCGATCGCGTCTCGACGCCCGCCGCCTTGCGGGATGCCATCGAGCGGATGTCCTTGCGGTCCCTGTTCTATCACGTCCACGAAGCGCGGCGACGCACCGCAGGGCGATCCGACGACTTTTCGCTCTGGCTCGAACAGATTGGGGCTGAGCCGGAACTGATCGCCGCCATTCGCGAAATTGACTTCTACTTCCTCAACCTGCCCCAACTCCGCGACGCGCTGATCGGGGCCTTCCGCCGCTATGTGGCCGAAGCCCCGCCCGTCGCAAGGAGCGCCCCATGAGACTCCTGGACCGCTACGAGGAAGTCGTCGGGCATCCGGAAGTCGAGCGGCTGCGACGACTGGCCGAGCGCCTCGCCGGCAAGCGCATCGTACACGTCAATTCGACGCGGAGCGGCGGCGGCGTAGCCGAAATCCTCGGTTGGATGGTCCCGCTGATGAACGAATTGGGCATCGACGCCCACTGGGAAGTGATCTCCGGCCCGCCAGAGTTCTATCGCGTCACGAAGACGTTCCACAACGGCATGCAGGGCCTGCCGGTGACGCTGCGACAACGTGACTTCGAGTTGCACCACGAAGTCAATCGCGAGAACGCCTCGCGACTGGACCTGAAGGCGGATATCGTCTTCATTCACGATCCCCAGCCGATCTACCTGCCCGCCTTTACGCCGCACGACCAGGTCGGGCGATGGATTTGGCGGTGCCATATCGACGCGTCGCGCCCGGACCGGGCGATCTGGAAGCACCTGGAGGCGGCCATGCCGCACTACCAAGCGGCCATTTTTTCGCTCGCCGCCTTCGCTCGGCCGCTGGCCGCCCCGATGTTCCTCATCATGCCATCGATCGACCCGCTGTCCGATAAGAACTGCGCCATGCCTGAGGCCGAGCGACTGGAGACGCTCGAGCGGTTCCAGATCGACCCCGAGCGGCCGCTGCTCCTGCAGGTCTCGCGGTTCGACCGGTTCAAGGACCCGCTTGGCGTCATCGAGGCCTACCGGCTGCTGAAGCCCCACTACCCGAGAATCCAGCTCGCGCTGGCCGGTGGCACAGCCGACGATGATCCGGAGGGGGCGGAAGTGCTTCGCGAGGTGCACGAGCAGGCGGGCGATGATCCCGACCTGAAAGTCCTGCTGCTTCCGCCCGATGCCCATCGCACGATCAATGCGCTCCAGCGTTCGGCGACGATCGTCCTGCAGAAGTCGCTGCGAGAAGGATTTGGACTCACGGTCACCGAAGCGCTCTGGAAAGGCAAGCCGGTCGTCGGCGGCGCGACCGGCGGCATCACCCAGCAAGTCCACGACTACCACACCGGCTTTCTCGTCCACTCACCGGCCGGCGCCGCCTATCGCATCCACTATCTCCTTCGCTACGCGGATAAACGGCTGCGAATGGGCCAACTCGGCCACGACTTCGTCCGCGAGCACTTCTTGCTGACTCGCAATCTCCGAGACTACCTGGCAATGCTCCTCTGCCTCGACCACCCCGAGGCCAGCACGCTCGTCGTGTAGCGCAGGCGGACTGCAAAGTCCGTTGCAGGCGTTCGTAGTTCCGCCTTTAGGCGGCAAATGACCGGCTAAAGCCGGAACTACCGAACAACTTTGCAGTCGTCCTGGTCGTGTAGGGCGAATCTCGCTCGCAGCGTTCTCCCACTCGCGCCCAACGCGCCGTTCTGCGCGTCTGGCCGACGGCCCGCGCCTGCATATCCGTCAAAACCGCGCGACTCAAACAATTTCCGTTGTGGTAAACAACATCACCGGCCCGGATTTAACACACGCTTGAAAAACCCGCCCTCCATTGAATGCTATACGCACTTGTTGCGACAAGTACGCACTCCTGGGAGAAGTTTACGCATTTCAACGACACAAGCGGGCGGGCGATGACTGCACGCCGGTGACTCGCACCAGCACTTCCGCAATTGCCCGCCACAATGACCGTCATTGACGACTCCATGTGACTCCCAAGCCACGCAAGGCCCGGAGACGCCGGAACACAACGGAGCGGCCCTTTCCACCAGCCTCCCCGCTTCGACCCCGTCGCCCGCTTTGCGTGGCACGAAATACAACCAAGCAATCCACTGTTGGCATCGGCCCATAACCTCCTGAGGACTAAATGATGCGATCTCACATGACTCTGCGGGTAAAACTGGTGGCGGGTTTCGTTCTCGTGGCTACCGTGTCCGGCTTGATCGGCGTCGTCGGCTACTGGGGAATCAACACCGTCTCGCAAAACCTCCAAGTCGTCGGAACGAACAGCCTTCCGAGCGTGCAAAGTCTGCTCGAACTCCGCGTCGGCGCCGAGAAGATCAAGACCGTCGTCCGAACGCTGTCGAATCTCAGTTGCGATCCGGTGATCCGCAAGCAGCAATACCAGGACGTCGTGGCGGCGCGCGACTCGTATGGCAAGTCCTGGAAAACGTACGAGGCCCTGCCTCACACGCCCGAGGAACAGCAGTTGTGGGCCGAAATGTGCCGCAACTGGGACGCGTGGAAGACTTCCAATAGCGAATGTCTGCGGATCTCCCGCGAAATCGACGCGATGCAGATCGGCGATCCCGTGGCGCTCCACGAACACGTGGCCGCCGCGCAGGTCGCCTACAACCGCATCTGCCGCCAGTCGCTCGAGACGATCGTCGCTAAGAAGGTTGTGAATGTGAACGTGAACACCTCGGTGGCTCCGATCGAGGAACTCAATCAGTGGGTCGCGAAACACGTCGATAACGTCGACCTCCGCCTGGCCATGCAAGAAGTCGTCGGCCTGCAACGGAAGTTCATGGACTCGGCCGCCAAGATCGCCGAGTTGACGCGCACCGGACGGCACGACGCCGCGCTGGCCGCCTATCGCGACGACATGGGGCCCTCGATCGGCGCCATCGCCACCCATTTTGACAAGATCATCGAGATCACCCGGCGGGGCATCCAGCTCTCCGGCGAATTGGAGCACCAATCCATCCACGTCTGCACCGATACGCAAACGAAGGCGGTCGGCGACCTCGATCGGCTGCTCGTCTCGATCAACAAGGCGGCCGAGCTGGCGGTCAATGAGGCCCAGCAGGGCGCACGCCAGGCCATCACCGCGATCCTCGTCGCCGCCGCGGTTTGCTTCGCCATCGCCATCGTCTTCGGCGTGATCATCGCCCTGTCCATTACGCGGCCCATCCTCAAGGGCGTCACCTTCGCGCAACGCATGGCCGCCGGCGATCTGACCCACACCCTCGACATCCACCGCAGCGACGAAATCGGCGTGCTGGCCAGCTCGCTCGACGAGATGGGCGTCAACCTCCGCCGCATGTTCGGCGCCATCACCAACAACACCGACACCTTGTCGGGCTCCACCACGGAACTCTCCGCGACGGCCACTCAACTGGCCAGCGGCGCCGAAGAAACAACCAACCAATCCGCCACTGTCGCCGCCGCCGCCGAGCAAATGTCCGCCAACATGAACACCATGGCCGCCTCGACCGAACAGATGTCGGGCAACGTCCGAACCGTCGCCTCCTCGGTCGAAGAGCTGACCGCCAGCATCACCGAAGTCGCCAAGAGCGCCGAACAAGCGGCCGCCGTCGCCGGAACGGCCGCCAACCTGGCCAAGTCAGGCAACCAGAAGATCGGCGAGTTGGGCACGGCCGCCGGTGAGATCGGCAAGGTTATCGAGGTGATCCAGGACATCGCCGAGCAGACGAACCTCCTGGCCCTCAATGCCACGATCGAAGCCGCACGGGCCGGCGAGGCCGGAAAGGGCTTCGCCGTCGTCGCCACTGAGGTCAAGCAATTGGCCCACCAAACCGGCGCCGCCACCGAGGACATCCGCAAACGCATCGAAGGGATTCAATCCTCGACCGGCCACGTCGTCCAGGCGATCGGCGAAATCAGCGATGTCATCGAAAAGGTCAACGAGGTCTCGCGGATCATCGCCTCGGCCGTCGAAGAGCAAAGCGTCACGACCAAGGAAATCGCCCGCAATATCGCCGAGACGTCCTCCGCCGCCGAAACGGTGGCCAAAGGCGTGGCCGAATCGGCCTCCGTCACCAAGGAAATCACCCGGAACATCGTCGAGGTCGATCGCGCCGCCAAACAGACCGCCGAAGGCGCGGCCATCGCTCAGACGGCCAGCGATCAGCTCAACCACGTCACCGAGCAGCTCCATTCGCTGGTCGGACAGTTCCGCGTCAATGCCTAGTCCGCATTTCTCACCGAGGCGTAGGGTGGGTCAAGCAAACCAGGGCGATGGCGTGGCTTCCGTCGCGGCAACTCGTCCTGCAAACCGACAGAGTGCAAATCACCGTTGATTGGTTTGCGAAGCCCCACCAGGTACTTGCGACGTCGACACACCCTTGGGTGAGAATTGCGGGCTAGATGCGACAATCGTGTGGGCCACGCAAAGCACAGGAAACACGGAAACAACTACGAACGGTAAGCGTGCTTCAACTCCTCGCTATCCGGCATAGTCCTCCGCAACCCAACGCTTTGCGTGGCCCCGCTTCTTTCCCGCCGTCTCCGCGGCTCGAGCCGCCAGCTTTCCCATCAAGCCGCGACCGGCGGTCGCGCCCAACGGCCGCGGCTTTGCCGCCGGCGATCAGCGGAGATAATCGGCCTCGAGCGCGTAGGGCACCGCGTTCTCCGGGTCGACGCTGAAGCGGCCGGCGATATTCACCAGGTGCGTCGTGAACGTCGTCTCGAGGTCCCCCTGCAACACGATTCGCACCTTTTCGGTCGGCTTCGGATTCTTCATGCAGAATGGGCACTCGCCGTTGGTCGGCTGGAGAACAAACTCCTTGATGCCCGTCTGACGACGGCTCGGCTGCATGTAGCCCTGCATGAAGACTTTCTTGTCGCGCATGTCCATCGCCGTCTGGGGAATCGGCTCCGTCGGCTTCTGCGGATCCGGCTGAAGCATTTCGTAGGTGATCCGCGTGTAGCCGTACGGAATTCCAGCATAGAAGTTCCCAACGACAGCGATCACGGAGCCGGCCACCCAGAGGCCCACCGAGAGGCCAACGCCCAACAAGGCCGGACCTCGACCTATCCACTCGTCAGGTGCCCTCCGGATTCTTAGGAGCGCCCAACAACCGAGAACGATTCCAGCCAGCGGAATCGACGACAATAGCAACCAGCCCGTCGGTATCGAGCCGAAAGCCGTGAGAATTGAAAAACAAGCCACCACGGCGCTTGCAATCGCCAGCGGGCTGATCGCGCGATAGCGGCCCGCCGGCTTGGACGGCTGCGGCCGA
This sequence comes from Thermoguttaceae bacterium, assembly GCA_039679885.1. GTDB lineage: Bacteria > Planctomycetota > Planctomycetia > Pirellulales > Thermoguttaceae > JAJFUI01. The sequence goes on from JBDKUC010000121.1 coordinate 8,102, forward strand.
CTCGATTTCATTTCCCCAGGAATCGCCATATCACCTCACTACTCGCTACTCGCTACTCACTCTCCACTCTCCACTATCCACTACCCACTATCCACTACCCACTATCTTCACGGCGTCGTGACCAGCGACTTGGCCACGTCCGTCCGATAGGCCGCCACGGCGGGCAGGTAGCCTACGGCCGAGGCCAACACGATCAAGCCGGGGATCAGGATCAATTCCATCCATTGGAACTGAAGCAAGCCCACAACCACGCCGGTCCAGTCGGCGATCAGCGGCGAGCAGAGCCAAATGGCGCCGTGGCCCAACAACAATCCCATGATTCCGCCCATCAAGGCCAGCAGGATCGACTCCATCAGGATGACCATCATCACGGTGAAACGGCTGGCGCCCAAGGCCCGCATGACGGCGATTTCGTGCCGGCGGTCGCTCATCGAGTTGTAGATGCTGACCATGATGCCGATGCCGGCCTCGATCACCGTCAGCACGGCCATGCCCAACAGGATCCACTGGAGCTTGCCGACGACGCCCTCGAACAAGTCGGCAATCACCCGGGCGGGCACCACGGCCTGCGCGAAACGGCTGTCGTTGATCGTTCGGGCCACAACGTCCGTCCGGCCTGCGGCGGCCCGATCCGGATAGATGCAAACCAGCACGGCCGTGATCTGGTCGTTGTGCTCGTGATCGTGGTCGGCGTGCTCGCCGTGGCCCTCCCCCTCCGCGTGGTGCATCTCCTGGAAGCCCCGCATGTTGACGAACACCGCATGATCGACCGGCGTGCCCGTCGGCGCCAAGACCCCGACGACCGTGAACGGTTGCTTGTCCGTATGGCTGCCGCCGGCAATGCCGCGGATCGTTTCGCCGATCTTCAACTGCGTCCGGGAAGCGGCGACCGCGCCGAGCACCGCCTCGAACGGCGCGTCCTCCTTGAAGTTCCGCCCCTGAACCTTCTTCCCGTCGGCATCTTCCGACTGGACGAACTCGTACTTCTTTTCCCCCTGATACTTCAACTCGGTGAACATCTCCGGCACGGTGCCGATGACGCGAAAGCCCTGGTAGGTGTGGCCCATGCAGACCGGGACGGCCGTCTCGACGTCGGCCGAGAAGCGGCGGCCGACCTTCAGTTCGTCGTAAAAGCTGTACGGGATGTTGCCGACCGGCTGGCTCAGATAGAACACCGTGTTCAGCACGAGTTGCTCGCGGCCGCCCTTGGCGCCGACGATCAGGTCATAGCCCTCGCCGCCGCGGTGGAAGGACTGGTAGACGACGCTATAGACGACCAGCACGGCGACGACCAACGCAACGCCGAGGCCCATTGAAAGGACCGTCAGCGTCGACACCAAAGCCCGTTGCTGAATGCTTCGCCAGGCGACTTTCCAAAGACTCATGGGGAACGATCAAGGATTGAGTGGAGTAGGGTGTTAAGCTCAGCCAATGGCGCCGCCGACCGCCACACGGTTGATGTCTTCCAAGTGATCCATCCGCGGAAATTGCCTGGCCACGTCGTTCGAGTGCGTGACCATAATCAGGGCAACGTTTTCCTCCCGGCAGGTTTCGCGGATCAGATCGAGAATCTGCTGCTGATGGGCCGCGTCGATGTTCGCCGTCGGCTCGTCCGCCAACAGCAGTTGCGGTTTGTTGGCCAGCGCCCGGGCGACGGCCACCCGTTGCTGCTCGCCAACCGAGAGTTGCGACGGCCGATGCGTCATGCGGTGACCAAGCCCGACGCGGTTCAACAGGCTTCGCGCCCGCGCCTTGTCCGGCCGGCCGCGGGCGAACCGCATGGCCACCAGGACGTTCTCCAACGCCGTGAATCCGGCCAGCAAATTGAACGTCTGAAAGACGTAGCCGATCCGCTCCGCCCGAAATCGGTCCCGCTCGGCCTCAGGCATCAGCGTGATGTCCCAGTCGTCGATCCGCACCTTGCCGCTGTCCGGGCGGCCGATGCCCGCGATGATGTGCAGCAGCGTCGTCTTGCCGCAGCCGCTCCGGCCGACCATCACCATCTGCTCGCCGACCTCGACGCGAAACTCAGGAATGTCCAAGACCGGCAACGCCGAGCCGTCGGGCTGCCGAAACGCCTTTTTGATGTCCTTCAGAAGTAGCATCGTCAGTCTCAGCCCCGTCGGGAGTAAGCCGGGTGAAGGCGAGACGGTCAAATCGTCTCGATCGACCGCAAGTCAATAGTGTCACACAGTTACGCTTAATTGTTTATACGGCCGGCCCGGTCGGTTGGTTCGCTGGTTTTCCGTACTGTCCTCACCACGCCCTACTGTACTCATCACGCTCCGCGTGATGCCCCCTGCCATCACGCGGAGCGTGCTGAGTACATTCCAGTCCACCCCACTGCCCTACCGCCGGCGGAAAATCTGCCGCTGCATGTCCCGCTGGGCCTCGGCCTTCTTCATCGCCTCGCGCTTGTCGTGTCGCTGCTTGCCGCGGCAGATGCCCAGCACCACTTTGGCCAGCCCACGCTTGAAGTGCATCTCCAAGGGAACGAGCGTCAGCCCCTTTTCGTACGCCCGATGCGCAAACCGCTTCACCTCGCGACGATGCAGCAGCAGCTTTCGCGGCCGGCGGGGATTGTGGTTGAACTGGTTCGCCTCGACGTACTCGGCGATGTCGCAGCCGATGAGCCAAACCTCGTCGTCTTTGATCCTCGCATAGGCCTCTTCCAGCGAGATATGGCCCATGCGCAGGCTCTTCACCTCGCTCCCGACCAGCACGATGCCGCACTCCAGGGTGTCGAGCACCGTGTAGTTGTGCCGGGCCTTGCGGTTCTGGCTGATGATCTTATCGTTGGTCCCGGTCGCTGCCGTGGCCTTTTTCTTCGACTGCTTTGCCGTAAACGTTATCCTCGCGAAATACCCCTCCTCAGGGAGCTGGCCGGTGGCCAATGTCCCCTCTCCCTCCGGGAGAGGGCTAGGGTGAGGGCCGTAAAACTCTCAATAGCGGCAGCGAACGCCCCCCGGAACCCTCGGGCAAGGTGGGCTTCCAACCGGCCCGTCCTTCGCGTACCATCCCCCTTTTTAGCGTAGAACCCCGCCGAACTCAAGTTGTCCCGTGCCCACCTCGCCCGTCCCTGTCGAATCGGCCGCGCCGGCCCTCGAAGCCTTTCTGCTCGGCCAAGTGGATTTTGACCGAGTCCTCGCCCTCCAGCGGCGGCTCGTCCACGAGGCCCAGGCCCGCGGCGATGGCCAGGTGACGCTCCTCCTGTGCGAGCACCGGCCAATCATCACACTCGGCCGCGGCGGTTCGCCGGCCGATGTGGGCACGCAGAACAGCCTGGTGCGGACCGGCCAGATCGAGGTCCGCTGGGTCAACCGCGGCGGCGGCTGTCTGGTCCATTGCCCCGGCCAACTGGCCATTTATCCCATTGTACCGCTTCGTTGGCATGGGCTGTTGGTCGGCCAGTATCTCGAACGGCTTCAAGCGGCCATCGTCGAGACGCTCGATGAGTTGAACGTGCCAACCACCACAACACCGCAACCGCTCAGCGTAAAGCCGCGACCATTGGTCGCGCCCGGCATCGCGGCCGCCGCTCGCGGCTATTTGGCAACGGCCGGCGTTTTCGGCCGCACGGGCCAACTGGCCGCCCTCGGCGTGGCCGTCCGCCACTGGGTCACCTACTACGGCGCCTATCTCAACGTCTCGCCCCCAAACGGACTCCTCTCTCTGGTCGAACCCAGAACCAGCTCGCTCGTCGCCGAACGGTGCGGGCCGGTCCGGATGACGGCGATCCGCGCCGCCTTGGTCCGCCGCTTGTCCGAGCAGTTCGGTTGCGACCGGTATCATCTCTACACCGGTCATCCGCTGCTGCGTGAGACGTCTCGTCGCGTCGGCGACGGCTAAACGGGCCGGTTGCGGTCGGCATCGCCTGACGATTGCCGCCGCCCCTCCGGGGGTGTAGGATAGCGAGATATCCCATCCTCGCCTGGCCTTCCTCTGACGGCATGCCTGCGCCTGCAATTCCTCCGATGACGCCTGAATCGAGCCTGAAATCCTGCAACCACCCCGCCCTCCCCCGCTGGCTGAAGCGGAACGTGCCGAAGGGGAACGCCAACCATTTTACGGCCAAGCTCATTGGGCAGTTGGGCCTCCAGACGGTCTGCGACCATGCGAAATGCCCGAACCGGATGGAGTGCTACTCGCAGAAGACGGCCACCTTCATGATCCTCGGCAACGTCTGCACCCGGGCGTGCCGCTTCTGCAGCGTGCCGAAGGGGAAGCCGCAGCCGCCCGACCCGGACGAGCCACGCCGCGTGGCCGAAGCCGCCCGAAAGCTCGGCCTGAAGCATATCGTCATCACATGCGTCACGCGCGACGATCTGCCCGACGGCGGCGCCGAGCAGTTCGCGCGAACGATCGAGGAGATTCGCCGGACGAAGGAAAGCAGTGGGCAGTCGGCAGTCGGCAGTCAGCAGTCGGCAGTCGGCAGTCAGCAGTCGGCAGTCGGCAGTCAGCAG
>JBDKUC010000126.1:0-14659 GCA_039679885.1 Thermoguttaceae bacterium
CCCGGTTCGTAGTTCCGCCTTTAGGCGGCATGCAATCTGCGCCCGAACTGGACGGACTAGGAAGTCCGTCCTACGGTGCCGTTCGTAGTTCCGCCTTCAGGCGGCTTAACAAAGCAAGCTGACGGAGAAACCGCAGACGGATTTCCCGATCCGCGTCCGAACTGGACGGGCTAGGAAGCCCATCCTACGGCGCCGTTCGTAGTTCCGCCTTTAGGCGGCGATGTCCCGGTTCGTAGTTCCGCCTTTAGGCGGCATGCAATCCGCGCCCAAAATGGACGGACTGGGAAGTCCGTCCTACGGCCATCAGCGCTACGCTGTTACGCGAGTCTCTAGCGGCCGGCCGACGAGATCGGCGGGCTGGAACGGCCCAGGCTCGGCAATCAGTTGCCTGGCGGCGTCCACCCGCTCCCAGACGTTCCACAGCAAAACGCCGCGGACGCGACCGTCCTGAAGATAATAGACGACGCCTTCGCGCAACGGCTCCTTCCAGTCTGCAACCGTCTGGAGACGCGAGTCGAGCTGCCCGATGGCCTCGTAGCCCAGTTCAAACAGGTCGGAGTAGAAATAGGGCAAATAGTCGTAGTGGACGGGCGAGCCGGCCATCGAACGGCCTGCGGCCTCGCCCATCGTGTTCGCGTTGTCCTCATGTTCGACGCGGATGTACTGTCCCATCGCCGGATTGAAGAACTCGGCGACGTCGCCAGCCGCGAAAATGTTCGGATCGCTCGTGCAGAGAGCCGAATCGACGCGGACGCCGTCCCCCACCTCCAAACCGGCCTGATGGCCCAGGGCGACGTTCGGTTGGATGCCAATGCCGGCAACGACGGCATCGCCGACGATCTCGTGCTCTGAACCGTCACGGCGGGAGCGGGCATGGACCACCGCCCGGCCGTTGCGCTCTTCGAGGCGGACCACTTCTTCACCGGCCCGAACCTCGACGCCCTTCTGCCGATAGAAATCGTTGAGGAACTGTCCGAGGTCGGGGGGATAGCGATGGCCGCCGATCGCCTCGTCGGGAAAGACCATCACCACCTGCTTGTCGTTGATCGCCAAGGCCGCGGCGATTTCGGAGCCGATGAACCCGCTGCCGATGACGATGAACCGCTGCTTGTCGGCGGCCATCTTGCGGAGCGTGTGATAATCGTCCAGGGTTCGGTAGTAAAGGACGATGCCGGCGTCGTCGGCCAATTGGCGAGGCGTGCCACCGGTGGCCAGCAGCAGCTTTTCGTAGTGGTAGAACGTGCCGCCATCGTCGCGGACAAGCTTTCGGGCCGGGTCAAGCGTCTCGACCCAGCGTCCCAGGCGGAGCGTCGCCTCGTCGGCGGCCGCGCCGCGCCAGACGCTTTCCAGCGGCTTGCCCTTCCAGAGGCCCTTGGTCAGCGGCGGCCGATCATACGGAGGATGGAGTTCCGCTCCAATCAGCCCGATCGGGCCATTGGGATCGACCTCGCGGATGCCACGGACAGCCGCATCGCCGGCCATCCCGCCACCGATGATTAGATAGCGGAAGCTGTGCATCGCTCCCTCCTTGCGTGCCCGCAATGATTGCCCGGTCCATTGTACGCAGGGCAGGCAAGGGAGTGGCCAATTCAGCCAGCAGGACTGCGCAGTCGTTCGTAGTCCCGCCTTTAGGCGGCGATTTCACCAGAAAGCCGCGATCGTTGGTCGCGCCCGACACCGGCTAAAGCCGGAACTACGAACGACTCTGCAATCGTCCTGCCAAAGCAGCGCGCAGGAGCGACCGGCGCAAGCACACCGGAAGCACCTATAAGAGGTATGACGTCGAAGCTCACGCCCAACCGGGGACATCGCACCGGCGGCGGACCCATTCTACGGCAATGCGAGGACGCGCCAGACGCTAGCCCTTGGCCGGCGGCTGGGCGGCAGCCTCTTCGACCACGGCCGGGACGACCCAGACCTTCACCTCGGCCTCGATCTCGGCGGCCAGATGGATGGCGACGGTGTACAGTCCCAGCTCCTTGAGCGGCCCCTTGAGGCGAACCTGATCGGCGGCGATGTGGAAGTTGTTCTTCTTCAACGCGTTGGCCACTTCGGGCGCACCGACCGAACCGTAGAGATGCCCCTCGTCGTTGGCGTTGGCCTCGATCGTGACGCTTTGGCGCCCCAACTCGGCAGCCAACAGATGCAGACTGGCCAAGCGGGCCTTCTCGATCGCATCCAACTGGGCCCGATGCTTCTGAACCATCCGCTTGTGATGGTCGTTGGCGATCGTGGCCAAGCCCTGCGGAATCAGATAGTTCATGGCATAGCCGTGCGCCACCTCGACCACGTCCCCCTGCGAGCCGAGGTGCTCGATCGTCTGGACCAGCAGCAACTCGACACCGCCATGCGGACCTCTCGGCAGCCGCTTGACGCGGTGGGGGGTGGTGGCTGTCTTCTTCGTCTTTACGCGAGGCATCGCTGTCTCCACATCATGGGCTCGCGCTCATGGCGCGTCAGCCAGTTAGAAAGGTATGTCGTCGCCACCGGCCGGCTCACTGGCCGGCGGGGCGTCCTGATAGTCATCGGGCGGGGCCGCTTGGCTGTACTGCGAACGTTGATTCTGCCTGGCCGCGGGTCGCGGGCCGCCACCTTGGCCGCCCCCGCCACCCTGGCCTTTGGCTCCGATCAACTGCATCCGATCACAAACGACCTTCAACTTCGACCGCTTCTGGCCGTCCTGGCCCTCCCACGAGTCGAGCTTCAGCCGGCCTTCGATGAAGACCGGCGAGCCCTTGCTCAAATACTCCCCCGCCACCTCGGCCGTGCGTCCCCAGAGGGTGACATCCACGAATACGACTTCGTCGACCCACTCCCCGTTGGCGCTCTTCCGTTTCTCGCTGACGGCCAAGCCAATATCGGTCACGGCGGTGCCGCTGGGGATATAGCGCAGCTCGGGATCACGAGTCAAATTGCCGATCAGGATGACGCGGTTGTAGCTGGCCATGACGACCCCAACGCTCTATTCCGGTTTCGCAACCTCAACCACGGCTTCCTCAGCCTCGACCGCAACGACGACCTCCTCGGCCGGCTTCTCTTCCTCGGGCCGCGGCGTCGTCGGGGCCGACTTGGCGTGGGTGACCAAGGCGTCGACAATTCGCGGATCCACCTTGAGGAACAACATCCGCAAGATGTCGTCGGTGATCTGGCACTGCCGCTTCAGGTCGCCGAGTTGTTCGGCGTCGAGACGGAAATAGGTGAGCCAATAGGTGCCCTTGCGCTGTCCTTTGATGGGGAACGCCAGGCGGCGTTCTTCCCAAAGACGGCTTACGAGCATCTCGCCGCCGAGTTTCTCGACCATGACGGGAATCTGGCCCGAGACCGTCTCGGGATCGCGCCCGAAGCGGTTAGCGTCCAGGATGAACATGCCTTCATAGACGTTAGCGGCCAAAGCAAAAACTCCTCGTGGTTAGCTGTCAGCTCTTCGCTTTCAGCGATCAACCTCGACGATCAGCATGCTGAAAACTGATCGCCGACCGCTGACCGCTTAGTTATATTGATTCATGCAAAACTCGGTGCCCTTGCGGGCCCACGCGGCCACGGCTTCGGCCGCCGTGACGACGGCCACCTCAATGGCCGGCAACTCGTCGGATCGAAACTTACTCAGGACGTAGTCCGCCCAGTTCCAACCTTCAGGGGCCGCACCAATCCCCAACCGCAACCGCGAAAACTCCTCCGTACCCAATCGTGCGATGATGTCGTCGAGCCCCTTTTGTCCGCCCGACGACCCGGCGGCCCGAAACCGCAGTTTGCCAACCGGCAGATTCAAGTCGTCGCAAAGGACCAGCAACTCCTGATTCGCGAGCTTGTAGAAGCTCATCGCCTCCTGAACGCTGATCCCGCTGCGGTTCATGAAGGTCGTGGGGCTCAACAGCAACGCTCGCTGCTCCTGGCCCGCCATGCCCAGGTCGGCCTCGACCACTTCGCCGTGAAACCGTTCCCGGGGCGGCGTGCGGCCGAACTTTCGAGCCAACTCGGCCAGGATCGCGTAGCCGACGTTGTGCCGCGTCCCTTGGTATCGTCGGCCCGGATTGCCCAGCCCTACCACAAGCTTCATCAGTATTCCTACTCTTCCTTGGCCTCCTCCTCCTCAGGCTTCGCGCCAATAACCTCGGGCTCGCCAGCCCCCGCCTCGGCCGCACCCTCTTCGGGCATCTCGACCGGCACCACACAGTGCACCACCACTTCGTCGAGGTCGGCAGTCAGAATCTTCGCCCCTTCGGGCAACGCCAGCTCGGCCAACTTGACTTCCTGCTCCAACATCAGATGGTTGATGTTGACGTGGATCTTCTCGGGAATCGCCGACGCGGGGCAGGCGATCTCGACTTCGTGAATCAGTTGCACCACGACGCCGCCCTCGCGGACGCCAGGAGCCTCGCCGCGAAGCTCGACCGGCACGCGAATCTCGACAATTTCGTGCTCCGAAATCCGAGTGAAGTCGACGTGAACGATGTGCGTGCCCCAGGTATCCCACTGAAGGTCGCGGATGAAGGCCGACTCATTGACCGCGCCGGTCAATTGCACCAGACGGCTGCCGTGCCGAATGGCGGTCGTCAGCACATCGGTCTCGACGCTCAACGGCACGCACTGCAGGCCGTGCCCGTAGAGAATCGCGGGAATGTGGCCGGAGCGACGAAGCCGGCGGCTATTGCGTTTTCCTTGGGAGTCGCGGGGTTGAACGGCCAACTGTAGCGCCATGAGCTTCCTCGGTGATCTTATCGCGGCACGCTGCCACGCCGCTTTTCGGTCAGCCGCACAGGCGTGTGCGGACTACAATCTTCTTTTTCTGTTCGCACCGATGGGTGCGGACAGTTCAATTCTCTTCGCCCCGCGCACGAACAGCAGGCTGCCGTGTAGAGCGAATCTCTGATTTTCCCGTAAACGGCCAGAAATGCAACCCCAGGCGCGAGAAAATTCTTTGCCCCGCAAGGACTTTGCCGTCGGCAATTCCACCCCCGTTTAACCGTTACCCCGCTATCGGGTACAATCATCGCATGAAAACGATCTATTTGGACCACAACGCCACTACCCCAACCCGCCCAGAAGTGGTGGAGGCGATGCGGCAATGCTATGCCGACGGCTTGGCCAACCCGGCGAGCCAACACCAGCCAGGCCAGCAGGCTCGCCGTCTGTTGGAGGACGCCCGCGAACAGATTGCCGCCGTACTGGGCGTCGATCTGGCCGCTCCACGCCGCGACCGCTTGATCTTCACCAGCGGCGGCACCGAGGCCAACAACCTGGCCGTTCTCGGCATTTCCCGAGGGCAGGGCACTTCGGCGCCCAGTCAAACCCAGACCGATCCTCCGTCTTCCCGGAACTTCTCCGGTCACATCGTCATTTCGGCCGGCGAGCACCAGAGCGTGATCGAGCCGGCCGAACATCTCCTCGAGCAGGGCTGGCGGATGGACACCCTGGGGCTGACGCCGGACGGCGTCGTCCGCATCGACCAGCTAGCCTCTTTTCTCAAGCCCGACACGCGTCTGGTCAGCGTCCTGCTGGGGAACCATGAGACCGGCGTCTTGCAGCCGATCGAAGAGCTTTCGGCGATTTGCAGCGATGCAGGCGTCCCGTTACACACCGACGCCGTGCAAGTGGTTGGCAAACGGCCGGTCGACTTCGGCCGGCTCGGCGCGGCGGCGATGAGCGTCGCTGCGCACAAGTTCGGCGGACCGGTCGGCATCGGCGCGCTCGCGATACGGCAAGACGTCCCGTTGCAGCCGCTCCTGTTCGGCGGCCACCAGCAATCAGGCGTTCGGCCGGGAACGGAACCGGTCGCGCTGGCCGTCGGCATGGCCGTGGCCTTAAAGCTGCGTAACGCGGAACAGCATGCGTTGGCTCAGCGGCTCAGCTCGCTGCGCGACCGTTTCGAGCAGGGGCTTCGGGCCGCGGCGCCCGGCATCGTCGTTCATGGCGTGGCGGCCCCGCGGCTCCCGCAAACGAGCAACATTGCCTTCCCCGGCCTCGATGGCGAGGTGTTGCGAATGGCGCTCGATCTGGCCGGCGTCGCATGTTCCGTCGGCGCGGCCTGCGCGAGTGGTTCCACCGAACTGTCGCCGACGCTCCGCGCGATGCAGATGCCCAACGAACTCGTGACTTCTTCGCTCCGGTTCAGCCTCGGCGCCACGACGACAGAGGCCGACATCGACGAGGCGGTGCGGCGGATCGCCAGCGTCGCTAGCGAACTGCGGTCGAAGTAGCTGCCCAGGACGACTGTGAAGTTGTTCGTAGTTCCGGCTTTAGCCGGTCATTTTCCGCCTAAAGGCGGGACTACGAACGCCTGCAACGGACTTTGCAGTCCGCCTGAGTAGCTGCCGGCAGCGCTTGCGGAAAAAAACGTTGACCGCTGCGGTTGGCTATTGCCCAGCTTTTTCCTTGCTGCTCTGCGTCCGCGTGTCACCCGCCTAAGAGAGGATGGCCCCGCGCTGGCCGTCCGCGTCCAATTATTTGTGTCACGCTTTTCTGTCTTTTTCGCGCTCGACTCATCGCTTGACCCTGTCGCGAAGGGCCGCGCGAGTCAGTTCGGACAAAGGAGCTTCTTATGAGAGTACTTCGGATGCTTGGGGCCCTGATGTTGGCCGCAGCAGTCGCGTTGCCCGGCAATGCGATCGCCAAGGATGGTAAGGGCAGCGGCGGCAGCGGGATGGGCAAGGGCTACGGCGGTAGCGGCATGGGAAAGAACTACGGCGGCAACTACTACTGGGGAGACGGCCGTTATTACGGTGGCAACTACTGGAACTGGAACCGTGGTTGGCGAAACTGGTATCCCTACTACGGCTACGATTACGGGGATTACTACCTCGACGAGACCCCGGTCTATCAAACCCCGGTGTTCTCCGGTTTGCCGATCAAAATCGTCAATCCGGCCAACAGCGGCGTGACGTTGACCTACTCTCTCAACGGAGAGACGTACACCATCCCGCCGGGCTACAGCCAGAAGTTCGCCGAGGACCGCAACTGGGTGATCCAGTTCAGCCGTGGCTCGGGTCGTGGCGTGGCCGAGTATAGCCTGGAGCCGGGCGTCTTTACGTTCGGTTTCGGCAACAATGGTTGGGATCTGTTCCGCGGGACGCCTAACGCCCCGGCGGGCGGCCCGACGAATCCGATGCCGCCGCAGGTGACGCCGGAGAATCCAGCGCCGCGGATATTGAACGCTCCTCCGACGCGGTAACGCGCTGCGGAAGAACCTCGACGACACGAGTAAACGAAACGGCCCCAGCCCTGACAAGGCTGGGGCCATTGGTGTTTCTTGCCGAACGCCGGTCACGATCGCCGGACTGCGACCTCTCTACGTCGCAGCAGCGACCAGCTTAACGCCACGCTGGCCGTCATCAGCATGATCGCGGTTGATGGTTCGGGCACCGCCATGCCGCGAACCACGATGCGATCGATATCCATGATTTCTACGCTGCTGCTTGAATTGTTGCTGGCCGAGATGAGCAGTTGCACCTGCGTCCAATCCTCGGGAACCGTGGCGGTGTAGGTGTACCAGGCGTTGTCGGTCAGGCCGTTGAGCGCCAGGCCATCGACGCGGGCGAGGTCGATGCTCGCGATGCCGTTCGTCAGCACGGCGCGGAAATAGTCGTCCGCCTCGAACGTATCCCGCACCGCCAGATCGAGGCTCACGCTGACGTGGTCATAGCCGGAAATGTCGAGCGAATCGAAGACGACGTTGGCCAGCTTGCTTTGCACGCGGAATCGCGTTGGCGAGGTCGCCGTGTGATACACGGCAGCGACGTTCGTCCCGTTTCCACCTTGGTTGATCGAGGTGCTCGTGAAGCCCAACTCCTTTTGCGGCCCCGACACATAACTCGTCGCGCCAATGGTCGCCTGAAGGAAACTGGATTGGGCGATGACCGGCGTCTTTGGCGAACTGACGCCCTTGGCGACGTTAAACATCTCCGTGTTCTTCAGAAAGCCGGAAACGGAATCGGCGTTGGGGCCCCAGACGTAGACGGGCACGTCTTCGAGCGAATGGCCGGTGGTCGTATAGCTGCCGCCCGGCGTGTTGTTCACCCCGTTGTTGGTGACGGCCGTCAATCCGCCGCTCTCGTGGTCGGCCGTGACGATAATCAGGGTGTCGTCGCGGCCGGCCGCCCAATGGATCGCGGCTTGCACGGCGTTCGAGAACTCCCTCACTTCCTGAACCATCTGGGGCATGTTGTTGGCATGGTTCGCATGGTCGATGTTGCCGCCCTCGACCATTAAGAAGAAACCGTTCGGGTTATTGTCGAGAACACTCAGGGCCGTCGTGGTCATCTGAGTCAGGTGCGGTTGAGCGCCGACGCCGACGGCCTCGTACGCCATCTGGCCTGAGCCAAACTGCCCGCACAAGTAGCGGGTGCTGTTCGTGTCGACGCTCGTCATTCCTGCGGCGTCGGTCACCACGGTGTAACCCGCCGCCGTGGCCGCGGTGGTGGTCATGCCATTTCCCCCGCCGCCGAGCAAGACGTTGGGTTTGCTTTGCGTGAAGTAATCGGTGGCGATTTGGCTGGTGTTGCTGCGCGTCGATTCGTGGGCGCCAAAGGCGGCAGGCGTCGCGTCGGTCAGGTAGCTGGTGGTGACCAGCCCCGTGCTCTTTTCCTGACCTTTGTAGTATTCCAACAAGGTCGGCAAAGCGTGGCCGTCGCCTGGGATGGCCGTGCTGATCACGCCCACGTTGACCCGGGTTCCGCTGGCCAGAGCCGTGCCGTTGGATGCGGAATCAGGAATGGTCGGATAACCTTCCGCGGAGAGCGTCGAGAGATATCCCTGCTGGGAGAACGCCTCGAACGACAGGCTGCCGCCGGTGAAATAACGGCCTGCCAGGACTTGCTCCGGCCCCATGCCATCGCCGATGCAATAGATGACGTTCTTGATTTCCGCCGCCTGGAGCCTTGGGGACGCCAACCCCGCAAGAACGAACACTGCCACCAAGCTGGAGAGTGCAAACCGTCTCATGAGAATTCCTCGCCGTTAGGGAACGCCCAGACCTCGAAATGCAGCGACAAGATAGCACACCGGCGGGGTGCGTGTCAAAGATTCTCTGCGAAGGCACAGAAGAACTGCATAGTCGTTCGTAGTTCCGGCTTTAGCCGGTCATTTTCCGCCTAAAGGCGGGACTACGAACGCCGGCAGCCGTCCGCAGTTCAGAAAACCGCCTTTTGGCCAGATGGGCCGACGCCAAGCTCGTAAGACGCTACCCGCGGTCTGCCGACGGGTTGATGTCCGTATGGCGGGCCGAGCCGGTCGCTGGCGCGTGTTCGGCAGTCGGCTCGGGCGGGAGAAGCGGCAGCCGTTCGGCGCGGCAGCCCGGCTGTTCGTCGGCCGCACGGCCGGAAGGCAGCTTATCCAACGCGTAGTCGCCCGGCGTCTGCGCGTGCGGCGGCTTGTCGACGCCGGGCGCGTGTTTCCAGGAAAGCGGGGTCCGCGAAGGCTGATTCTCGCGAGACAATCCCCAGAACGCTTTCCACGCGGCGAAGCCCATGGCGTCTGGCTCGATGGCTGAATCGGCGCTGCGAGCCATCCAGAAGACGTCGACATCCGGATAGGCATTGCGATCGCCGTTCCAGAGCAGGCGCTCGCGGGACTTTTCGATGCTTTCGATGCCCTGCTGATCGACCAACGGCACGCCGGGCGCCGTTAGGAAAATGTCCTCCGTGCAGACCATCTGCACGGTCAGCGGATGCGGGCTCGACGCGGTGCTGTAGAGCCGGCACAGCCCGCCGCGGACGGCCGCGGTGACGTGCCGCAGTTCGAGCCGCAACATCTCGTCGGGCTTCGACGCCAGTTGCGCCCCGCCGGCCACTAAGAATGGATCGCTGGTGACCAGCAGGCCGTTGTCCCAAAGCAGGGAAACCGGTTGCAGTTCCTCGACGTTCAGAAAGGCCGCCTCGCCGCGAGCGATGCAGTCCACCAGTTCGACGGTGGCCAACGGCGTGGCCGACGGCGCGGCGTCGGTCACCACCTTCGCGTCCGGGGCCGGCCGGGCGCGAAGGAACATCGCCGCGGGGTGATACGCCGCGAACTGTTCCGACGTGTTCCGCACGACCAGGGAGCACCGTTCGAGCCGCAGCGCCTGGCCGCCCCAAAGCTCCAACAGCGTCCAGTTGTCCGCAGGCACGTCCCAGGGAACGTCCAGTTCCAACGCCACGTTGATGAACGTCAGGCGGCCGGCCGTCAGCGTGAACATGCTCCGGGCGTATCGGACTGGATTGATCTCGGTCGGGCGGAAAATGATGCGAGGCCGGTATCCCTCGCCAGCCCGAACGGTCAGTTGCATGTTGGCGATCTTGATCGGGCGTTCTTCCCGCGGCCCATCGAACCGCAATTCGATCTCGTCGCCGTCTTGTGCGGCGGCGCACGCCGCGCCGAGACTGGTGTAGGCGTTGGCGCCAGCCAGGGAGTCGCCAACGACAAGAACGCCCGGCCGTTTTGCGGCGGCAGTCGGCGAAGCCTTCTCGGGTCGGCCACCTGCGTTTGAGGCGGTCTGGCCGTTGGCTTTGGCGCCGGCCGCCCAAGGCGACGCGGCACCGACTTCCTCGTCAGGCATGATGTCGAAATACGCGTCGGGAGCGTCATCACGATCGAGCGGTTTCTTGGACGATGCCGCTGTTCCCGACGTGGCGGAGCCGGGCGGGGCGACGACCGAGTCGTCCGACGACGCGGAACGCCCCGCGCCGTCGCGAGACGATGCGGCCGAAGCCGACCCCGCGTCGCCTGGCGCCGCACGCCCCGGGGCCTGCGTGACGGGCTCTCGTCCGTCCACCAGACCGACGGCCGACCCGTCTGGCGACGACGGAGACCAATAGACGTGCAGGAACAGCACAACGGCGGCGAGCACCGCCACCGGGACGATCCAAGACAAGTGCCGATGAAAGAACCCGGTCGGGGGCTCGGGCGGCGCCAACCAGATCTTGTCTGCCGGCCCGACCGGCTGCACGCCCGTCTCGCCGGCCAATCGCAACAGGTCCGCAGCCAGGTCGGCCGGATTGCTGTATCGCCGCTCCGGCTCCTTGGCCATCATTTTGCACAACACCTGACTCACCCGCTCCGGCATTTCCGGCCGGAACTGTCGAATGTCTGGGGGCTGATCGACCTGATGCTGGACGAGCTTTTGCAGCATCGTGCCATCGGCAAACGGCGGCTGCCCGGCCAGCATGAAGAACAACGTGCAACCCAACGAATAGATATCGCTCCGGACATCGGCCGCCCGCGGGTCCCGGGCTTGCTCGGGCGAGATGTAGTCGAAGGTCCCGAGCGTGACGCCGCTGACGGTCAGGTCCGCCCCGGCGGGCTGAGCTTGTCGCAGTCGGGCCAATCCCATGTCGATCAGTTTGACGCGGCCCTCGGGCGTAATCAGCACATTCGACGGCTTGATGTCCCGGTGCACGACCGACCGCGCGTCGGCGTGGGCTAGCGCCTCGGCGATCTGAACCGTATATCCGATCGCCTCGCCCAACGGCAAGCGACCGTTGCGATCGACCCGCTCGCGGATGTTCTCTCCCTCGACGAACTCGAAGATGATATAGAACAGCCCCTGGTCCTGCCCGACGCCATAGACCCGGGCGATGTTTTCGTGGTCGAGCCGGGCCGCCGACTGCGCCTCGTTCTGAAATCGCTGCGCGGCATCGGGCTCAGCGGCCTGCTCGGGCGGAAGGACCTTGATGGCCACGGTGCGGCCCAACTGCGTGTCGATGGCCCGAAAGACGCGGCCCATGCCGCCGCCGCCGACGTAGTCGACCAGCTCGAAGGGGCCAAGCCGATCGCCTGGCATTACGCGGCCTTCCAAAATTCGATCGGCCGGGTTCGCCGCCGCGGGGCACGCCACAGGAATCCCGTTGCTGACGATCGTCGGCAGGTCGCCCGACCGCTTGGCCGGCGTCGACGCGGAGGATCCCTGCCCGCGCGGCGACAAGGCCTGGTCTGTGACCGGCGTGGCTTTTTCGACATTCGAGCCGGCGTTGCTCATCGATTCTCACCGTAATCGAACTGTCTTCCGGACCGGCGACGAGGATGCGGCGTCTGCATCGAGTCATTCCACCGTGAACTGTGCACCGGGCCTAGCCCGCTCGCTGTCGCGCGAATGCGTGACGTCCCGACGGCCAATCCTTTGGACGAACGCCCGACGAAGAGAAGCACACCACCCACTGTCAGAGCCCCCGATTCTAACATCCGCCCGAAAAACCGTCAACGTCCGGAGCGCCGTAATGGATTGTGACTTGGGTGGCACGCCCTGAGGCACGAAGGGCGTGGTTTCGCACGCGTCGCCACGCCCTTCGCCTTGGGCTCAGGGCGTGCCACCCAGCCAGTCGCCCACGTTAACCACAAACCACTTCCCGCGTGGACGAGTTTACTGGCGATAATACTCTCGCAAGTCTTCATTACCGCCTGTCATTCCATGCCGATGCTGCGTTGACGCTTCCTTGCGCGCCGCGGGATCGCCGGGTATAATTGCGGCGCGTCGTTTAGTTCTGTTGCCGCTCAGCCAGCTTTCTTGCAAAGCCCTGCCTTGAAGGAGACCCCGCATGGACCGTCGCACCTTTCTGAAAGCCACCGGCGCCCTCGGCGCGGGCATGGGAATGACGCTGTTTGCCCGAACGCCGCTGCTGGCGGCCTCGACCGCGGTCGGGGCTCCGAATGCCGAGAAGATCGGCTGGCTTCTCGGCGCTCAGGCATGGACGTTCCGCCTGTTCTCGCTCGACGAGGCCATCGACAAAACGGCCGCGCTGGGGCTCAAGTCCATCGAGTGCTTCCCGGGGCAGAAGCTGAGCAAGGATCAGCCGGACGTGTTGTTCGGTCTGAACCTGTCGGCCGACGCGCGAAAGACGCTCCTGAAGAAGTTGGCCGACAGCGGCGTCAAGCTGCGGAGCATGGGCGTTGTCATGGGCGATTTCGTCGCCAAGGACGAAGCCAAGAGCCGAAAGACGTTCGAGTTCGCCAAGCAGATGGGCATCGAGACCATTACGGCCGAGCCCGAGGAAGACGCCTTCGACACGCTGGAAAGCCTTTGCGAAGAGTACGAGATCAATCTGGCCATCCACAACCATCCGCGCCCTTCGCATTACTGGAGCCCCGAAAAAGTGCTGAAGGTCTGCAAAGGCCGAAGCAAGCGAATCGGTGCCTGCGCCGACACGGGCCACTGGGTTCGATCGGGCCTGAAGCCGATCGAGTGCCTCAAGAAGCTCGAAGGCCGGCTCATCACCTTCCATTTCAAAGACGTCGACAAGGCCGCAGCGGACGCCCACGATGTCCCCTGGGGCACCGGCGTTTGCGACGTCAAAGGCATGATGGCCGAGCTGTATCGCCAGCGGGTCAAAGCCGTGTTCTCGATCGAATACGAATACAACTGGGAGAACTCGTCGCCTGAGATCGCCCAATGCGTGAAGTACTTCGATCGAGTCGCCGCAGAGTTGGCCGCCAAGGGCTGACGGCCGGCGAACGGCGTCATGGGTGCCATGCTTGCTAAGCGAGCGCAGCGAGACAGCAAGCATGTCTGTCGCTCCGTCACATGCCCACGGCAAGCCTGCTGGGTGCCATGCTTGCTAAGCGAGCGCAGCGAGACAGCAAGCATGTCTGCACCACGCGGGGCAGACCAGACACGCAACGTCGATCACTAGCCCGACGCGCGAGCGAGGGAAAAACCCGGCACGTCCCTCGCTTGCGCGTCGGGCTAGTGATGACCCGGTGAGATATGCGGGCTAGAGCTTGCGCGAATGCCCGGGGCACTCCTTGAGATAGTCGAGCACGTCCGAGAGCCGGGCGGTCGCCAGGGCCAGGCACGTGTCGGCCCCGCCGTAATAAAGGCGGATCGTGCCGGCGCGGTGGTCCAGGATCCAGCCGCAGGGAAACACGACGCCGCCGACGTCGCCTTGACGCTCGTACGAGGTCTCGGGCGCGAGCACCCATTCGTTGCTGCGGCGCACGACCCGGCGAGGATCGTCGAGGTCCAGCAGCGCCAGGCCCAATCGATAGAGGCATCCGCTGGCCGTCGTCCGCACGCCGTGGTAGAGGAGGAGCCAGCCCTCGGGCGTTTCCAGCGGCGGCGGGCCGAGGCCGATCTTGTTGGCGTCCCACCAAGCCCCACGCCGGGCATGCAGCACCACGCAGTGTTGGCCCCAATGCGTCAGATCGGGCGAATACGCCAGCCAAATGTGCGAGCCATAGCTGAGCGGGGCCACCGGGCGGTGCAGCATCACGTACCGATCGCCGATGCGACGCGGAAACACGGCCGCGTCCTTGTTCTCGCACGGCATCACCGGGCCAATCCTCGAGAACGTGACAAAGTCTTTCGTCTCGGCCAGCGAGACCAGCGGCCCGTTGCGGGAGTAGGCCGTGTAGCAGATCACCCACCGCCCCCGATCCTCGACCCAAGTCACCCGAGCGTCTTCGACGCCCCACTCCTCTTCGGGACGATTCTCGGGGTCGGCGGCGAAGGTGGGCTCGCCGTCGATCTGCCAGTCCGACACCCCGTCACGGCTTCTGGCGACCGTCAGATGCGAGTGGCCGCGGCGATCCTCGACGCGAACCAGCAGGACCGTCTGCTCGCCCACCTGGCACGCCCCCGCGTTGAACACCGTATTGGCCCGATAAGGCCAATCGTGGATCGTCAGGATCGGGTTCTCGCCATGACGTCGGAATAGCTCCCCGAACGGACCGGCCGTTCTTGATTCTCGATGCACGT
>JBDKUC010000183.1:0-9078 GCA_039679885.1 Thermoguttaceae bacterium
CAACCGCGCGGCGAGCGCGCGCCGCCGTTTGGGCCGTGATGGGCAGCGTGATCGGGATGAACCGGCCGATCTGCGCGGCCTTGGCCTCGTGTCGCTCGGCCAGCGCGGCCGCCTGACTGACGCTCATCGCGAGCGATGACAGCGCGAGCGCGGCCAACCAGACCGTCATTTGTGAACGGCGACGACAGAGCGGTGACAGCACCATTGAGCGAAACCTCCACCTCAGATTATAGGGTCTCGGCCCGTGCAATCAAATCGGGGGAACCGGTGGTCTCCATCGCGGCCGGAACCGTTCGTCGTTCCGCCCTCAGGCGGTGCTTTCGCTCGGAATACCGGCTTGCTGCATTGCTCACCGGTTCAACACCAGCCCGACTCGCAAGCGAGCGTTGTGCCGCGTTTTTCCTCGCTTGCGCTTCGGGCTAGTGTAGACGCTCGCGCCGGGCGCTTTGGGCGATTAGGAGAAAACGCCTCGGCCAGCGACGTAAATCGCGACGAGGCAGAGCGTGCCGGCGGCAATCGTTTGCGTCCGCGTCCGCCAGCGAAGCATCGCGAACGTTCCCGCCGCGAAAACAGCCGTCACGCCGACGTCGCCCCAGGGCACCAGCGGGCACGCTTGAACGGCGTTGGAGAACGGCCAACCGATCGGCACGCCCCAGAGCGGTTGCCCTCGGCCGCCGGAGAAAAAGATGTCCGTCAAGAGATGGCTGTATGCCGCGACAACGCTGACACAGATCCAGAGCAGCAGTTCACGGCCGCAGCGAGGGCCGATCGCCGCGTCGGATTCCAAAAGAGTGTTGGACTCGCAACGGGCGGGCGTTGCTTCAACGGGCAGCACGCCCCACCGCGCGAGCCGACGTTGCACTCGCGTGAAAATGTCCCAGGCGTAGACGACGGCGGCGGCAATCGCGGCGGCGACGCCCGCGGACAGCAGGCCGTGCGTCCAGACGCGATGTCCCGCGGCGTAGCACGTCGGCCCAAGCACCAGGGCCAATCCGTCGACATCCGGCAGCACGGCGGCCAGACCGGCCATGGCGACCAACGGCCAACCGTGCCGCCGCTGGAGCCCAAGAGCGAGCGCTCCGTTGATGCCCAGCATGGCGTGTTCGTAGATTGTCATCGGCAGCGAGTCAGCGTGAGCAAGTGTAGCGTCTCAGAATTGACGGCATTGATTATGGTCAGTTTGCGGAAGGCTGGGTGGCACGTCCCTGAGCTTGCGAAGGGCGTGTTGGCAGTCACACGCCCTTCGCCGAGGCTCAGAGCGTGCCACCCATAACTTCACGCGGAGCGTGAAGATACGGTGACGGCTCGACAGTGCTCTCGACACGGCGGCTCTATCGACCGAACGTGTTTAGCAGCCGTCGGCACGACGGCTCTATTGACAGCAGTCCCGGTTCTGCTACGATTATACCCGTTACGACGTGTGTTGGTGGTCGGCCGTTCCCGTGGGAACGGGCCGACGAACAGGGAACACCGGTGCAATTCCGGGGCGGCCCCGCCGCTGTAACCGAGAGAAATGCAGGGAATCAATCCGCGGGAAAACCGGCGGACGATCCTGCAGAACGGGCGGTTCGATCTAGATTGGCCATTGCAGCGCGATGTGCGTTGCGAGAAGGCCGGACCGGCCCGACGCTCGGGAGCCAGAAGACCTACCAACGCTTGACGCGGCCCGTTGCGAGGGACAGTGGCCGCCCCGAGTTGTCGTGTTGCAGGATCCGCTTCGACCGAGTTCGGTGCTTGCGCCGCCAGACGTTTTTCTTGGTGGGCGATGCACGCCGGCTTGGCTCGCGCGGGATCGGTCATGCCGCGCACGGTTGGCACATTGCGATCGCCGGGCTTTACGCTCATCGAGTTGTTGGTGGTCATCACGATCATCGGCATCTTGATCTCGCTGTTGCGGCCGGCCGTGCAGGCGGCGCGCGAGGCCGCCCGCCGCACGGCTTGTTCAAACAATCTGCGGCAGATCGGCCTCGGGCTGCAAAACTATCACGCCACCTGCGGCTCGTTTCCGCCGGGCGGCGTCGAGGCCCGAATGACGATCAATCCGAAGACGGGCAGGTTCTACGGTGCAAGCGGCCGGCAATTGGCCTGGTCGGCCTACTTGTTGCCCTACGTCGAGCAAGACTCGCTCTATCGCCAACTGGACCTGAGCAAGGCGTTTGACGCACCGCAAAACGCCGCGGCGGCCGCCATTCCGCTGGCCGTCTATCTGTGTCCGAGCACGGCGCGGAGTTCCAACATCGTGCAAGGCCGCGGCGCCTGCGACTATGGCGGCATGTACGGCGAACGCATCACCAGCCCGAACAATCCGCCGAAGGGCTCGATGCTCTACGATCAGGCAATCTCGATTCGCGACATTACCGACGGCACCACCTCCACGATCGTCGTTGCCGAGGACGCCCGGAACACCGGCTTCGCGGATGGCCAATGGATCAACGGCCTGAACGTGTTCGATCAGGCCTATGCGATCAACGCGGCGCCGGCCATCGAGAACGACATGTCGAGCAACCATCCCGGCGGGGCGAACGCGGCGATGGCGGACGGCGCGGTTCATTTCTTTACGGAAGGCATGAACCTTAACGTGTTGGCGGCGTTTTGCACCCGCGCCGGCGGCGAGCCGCCCGGCAGCTTTTGATCTTTCATTCCCCTGGTTTTTTTGTCTGTGAGGGTCTTTCGATGAATCGTACACTCCTGAATCTGGCGATCGTTGCCCTGATGCTGGCCGGGGCTTGTCTGCCGCCGGCCGCAGCGACGGCGACCACGATCGGTTTCGAAGATGCCGCGATGGTCACCGGCAACTACGAGAACGGCGCCAATCTGTCCGGCGGAGCGTTGATGAGCGGCGGTGCGGCCTTTGGCAACTACTATGCCTACGACCCGGAGTATGGACCGTGGTGGGAAGGCTGGGCCTGCTCACGCGTGACCGACACCGGCAATCCCGGCTTGGCCAACCAGTATGCGGCCGTCACCGGTGGCGGCCAAGGCGCCAGCGACGCCTACGGCATCGCCTTTCAGGGCTTCGTGATGGGCGCTCCCACGGTGACCTTCTCGTCGCCAACCCGCGTCGTCGGAGCGTGGTTCACCAACACCGCCTACACCTACAGCATCATCACCGAGGGCGATCCTAACAACTTCGCCCGGAAATTCCACCAGGGCGATTACTACACGCTGAGCGTCACCGGCGTCCGCGCCGATGGAACGGCAACCGATCCGGTCAACGTCGATCTGGCCGACTTTTTGGGCGCGTCGCTCCACATTCTGAACGCCTGGACTTGGGTCGATCTGAGCGCCCTGGGAACGGTCTCGTCCTTGCAGTTCAACGTCGACTCTTCGGACAAAGGAGCCTCTGGCATCAACACGCCGACCTACTTTGCGATGGACAATCTGACGGTTGCTCCTGAGCCGGGAACGCTCTGGTTGCTCGCCGTGGGAGGAGTGTTTGCCGCCGCCGGCCGGCTTTGGCGTCGTCGCGCCGGCGCACGCTCGGCGTGAGAGAGCGCGCAATTCGGCCTGCTCGATCGGGCTTCACGCGGAGCGTGAAGAGCACAACGGCGAGGCCGGTTGAGGATTTGCGGCGTCGGATGTAGGATTGTGCGGGAAGAGGCAGAGTCTGGTGGGGCCGTCGCCCAATCCTACATCCGAAACCCTGTGCCACTCGGCCGCAACGATAGGCGATCTGATGCCGAACCCCGCCTGGCTCGACAGTCCGCTGATGAAGGCCGCACGCCGCGAGCCGACGCCGCACACGCCCGTCTGGCTCATGCGTCAGGCGGGCCGATACCTGCCCGAGTACCGGAAGCTCCGAGAACGGACCCCCTTTCTCGATCTGTGCAAGAACCCCGACTTGTGCGCGGAGATCGCCGTCTCAACCGCCGAACGGTTGGGCGTTGACGCGGCCATCCTGTTCTCCGACTTGCTGGTGATTGTCGAGCCGATGGGCCTCCGGCTGGCCTACTCGGCGGGCGAGGGGCCAACGCTCGACAATCCCATTCGCACCGCCGCGGACGTCGACCGCCTCCTCGAGTTGGAGAGCATCGAGCCGCTGCACTTCGTGATCGACGCGGTGCGGAAGACCCGGGCGGGGCTTGATCCTTCTCTGCCGTTGATCGGCTTCAGCGGGGCGCCGTTCACCTTGGCGGCCTATGCCATCGAGGGCGGATCGAGTCGCGACTATCGGCGGACGAAGTCGTTCATGTACGGCGACACCGGGGCCTGGGACGCGCTGATGAGCCGTCTCGCCCGGGCGGCGACGCTCTACCTCAACGCCCAGCTCGACGCCGGCGCCCAGTTGGTGCAACTGTTCGACAGTTGGGCCGGCTGCCTCGGGCCGGACGATTATCGCCGCTACGTGCTGCCGCACACTCGGTCGGTGATCGAGTCGCTTAAGGCAGATGCGCCGGTGATTCACTTTGCCACCGGCAACCCCGCGCTCCTGCCGCTGTTGGGCGAGGCGTTCGGCAAGAAGAGACGCCCGGCGGTCGTCGGGGCCGATTGGCGCATCCGCCTCGATGACGCGTGGCGGGCGATCGGGCACGACCGGGCCATCCAGGGAAATCTTGACCCCGTCGTATTGCTCTCGGACCCACTAGAGATTCGGCATCGCGCGAAGGAGATCGTTCGCCAGGCCGCCGGCCGGCCCGGCCACATCTTCAACCTGGGCCACGGCGTGCTGCCCCAAACGCCGGTCGAAAACGCCATCGCCCTGATCGACGCCGTACATGAGTCGAACGGCCGATAGCGCCGGGAAGCAGAATGCAATAAGGTCGAACGCGCCCAAGAAGTGAGGTAACGTCATGGTCGATTGGCCGTTCCAGGACCCAGCAGACGTTGCGGTGTTTGTGAACATTCGAATTGTGCGTCAGGGCGAATGGATTGCGTATGTATCGCATGACGCGGACGATGGCGCATGGCAGTTCCATACGAATGATCCGGGTCCACCAAAGATGCGGGACGCATTCGTTGTCGGTCTCGGCGAAATCGTTCAATTGGACCCAACCGTCAGGGATTTGGCTGACCTGCCCGTCGGTTGGTGCGCTTGGCGTGAATCAAAGGACTCGCCGTGGCACCGAGCCTTGGTTGGCCTGACCCACCCTACGCCTTGGTGAGAAATGCGGGCCGGAGCCCTTCCATCGGCCGGGCGTTTTTGCCGCTGCCACTGATGAGCTGAGTTCGGGCAAGTGGAATTCGTGTGAGCAGAGCCCGACAATCGCGTCCTCAATCCGTCGAAGCAGAAGCTCGCGCGACGCCACCGATCAAGTTGCTGCGACCGGTTCCGTCGTGCCGAGGCGGGGTGAGTTGCTTTCTTGGTCCCAATACGGCGAAATCCGGCGGACGTTCGCGACCATTTGAGGAAACACTTCGATGATTCGATCGACGTCCGCCTCGGTGTTGTAGCGGCTCAGGCTGAAACGAACGGAACCCTGGACGGCCGTGTCGGGGATCTTCATCGCCCGCAACACGTGGGAAGGCTCGAGCGAGCCGGACGTGCAAGCGGAGCCGCTCGATGCGCAGATGCCGAGGTCGCTCAACTGAAACAACAGCGATTCTCCCTCGACGCCGTGGCAGGAGACGTTCAGCGTGTTGGGCAATCGGGGCGCGCCGCGGCCGTTGATCTCGACGTAGGGAATCCGCTCCTCGATCGCCTTCTCCAGCCGATCGCGGAGGCCGCGGACCCGCGTGTTCTCGTCCTCAAGATGCTCGGCGGCCAACTGCAACGCCTTGGCCAGCCCGACGATGTAGGCCACGTTTTCCGTCCCGGCGCGGCGAGCCTCTTCTTGATGCCCACCGATCAGGAACGGACGGCATCGCGTGCCGCGCTTGATGTACAGAGCGCCGACGCCCTTCGGAGCGTGGACCTTGTGGCCGGACAACGAAAGCATGTCCACGTACTGGAACTCGCGACGCAGGTCGATCGGAACCTTGCCGACCGATTGCGTTGCGTCGGTGTGGAAGATGATGGACGGGTCCGTTTCCTTCGTCAGCCGCGACAGTTGCTCGATCGGGAAAATCACGCCAGTCTCGTTGTTGGCGTGCATGATCGTCACCAGCAGCGTGTCGGGCCGCAGGGCGCGGATGAATTCGCCGACATCCAAATTGCCGTCGCGGTCCACGCCCAGGAACGTCACCTCGCAGCCTTCCCGCGACAACTCCTTGCAGACTTCAAGGACGGCCGGGTGTTCGACGGTGGTCGTGATGATGTGGCGGCGGTTGGGATTCGCCTTCACCGCGCCGAAAATCGCCGCGTTGTCGCTCTCGGACGCGCAACTGGTGAAGAGGATCGTCTTCGGATCGGTCAGCCCGAAAAACCGGGCGACCTCGGCGCGGGCCTCCGTCAGAAACGTGCAGGTGTGCCTCGCCGGCTCATACATCGAGCTGGGATTGAAATATTCCTTCGTGAAGAAGGGCATCATCGCCTCGACGACCTCGGGCGCGATCGGCGTGGTGGCGTTGTTGTCGGCGTAGATGATCTTCATGGTTCTCTCACACGTCAACGACCCGGATGCGTTCGTCGACCGTTTCTTTCAAGGTTCGTTCAACCAACATGCGCAACGTCTGGCTGGCGTGGTCGCATCCCTGGCATGCGCCAGTGAGCCGACAATAGACCAGCGTGCCTTTGATGTCCACGATTTCCGCGTCGCCGCCGTCTTGGCGAAGCACGGGACGCACGTGCTCATCGAAGGCTCTCTCGATCTTCTTGTCGAATTGATACGTTGAGACAGGCGGTTCCGCCGGCTTGACCGGCGCGGCGGAGGTTTCGCTGAGGATCGGGAGCTGGGGCAGCACCTTGACTTCTGGCTTGGCCTGCCCCCAAGCGTCGTCCAAGAGGTCCTGCAGCCCGCCGGGGACGTGATGGCACGACGCGCACGCCCCGCCCGCTTTGATGGCGTTGGTGATCTCCGGGATGGTGTGGAGGTTCAGCTCGCGGATCTTGCGTCGGATGTACGGCTCGCTCAGCGAAAAGCACTTGCAGACGATCCGGCCCTCGGCCTGCTCGCCGGTGTGCATGTCGATGCCCAGGCTTTGCAGGTCGACGCCGCGGCGTTGAGCCCAGTTGAAGACGGCCGCCTCGAGCGCCTCCGCCCCCATCACCGAGCAGTGGATCTTTTGGCGAGGCAAGCCGTTGAGGAACGTGACGATGTCCTGGTTCGTGATCTTGAGGGCCTCGATGGGCGTCCGCCCCTCTTGCTCGATCAAGCAGCAAAGCGCCTCGGAGGCCGCAATGGCTGAGGTGCAGCCGAACGTCAGGTAGCGGGCCTCGGTGATGATGTCCTTGGTCGGATCTGTCGGATGCCGCTTGACGCGGAAGGTGAAGCGAATCGCGTCGCCGCACGCGAGTGACCCGTGTTCGCCGAGCCCGTCCGGGTTTTCGATTTCGCCGAGGTGCGTTCCCGGCTTGCCATGAACGGCGTCCATAAAAAGTTGTTTTGTCTTCTCGCTATACTCCCACGCCATTTCACTCCTCCGAACCCGCTATGTTCACGTCACGCCGAGCGTTGGCCGTGACGGCGTCCATCGTCGATCGACACGCGTCTTCCTTCTCTCTTCTGCCCGAGTATCTTTTATCAGTGTATGCCGGCGAGCCACCCCCGACAAGGGGGCAATCCGCGGCGAGCGATCGTTGGGTGCAAGTCGCAATTCGCAGCACCCGCCACAAAGCCGCGACCGTTGGTCGCGCCAAAGACGTCGTTTTCGCAAAAACCCTTCGTGGGCGCGACCAACGGTCGCGGCTTTATAGAGGACCGGCCCAGCGTCGGTTGCGCTCCAGAATGACAAAAGCCCGCAGGTCATGCTTTTGGCATAACCTGCGGGCAGGTTGTTTTTCTGCTTGCTAGGGCTGACGCGGCCGTGTTGCACTGCCGCGTCAACCAACACGATCCATTACTGCTCGTCCAAACCGCCGACGATCTCTTTCATCTCGGACGATTCGTGCTTGCTGCGCCAGACGGCCCAAAGTGTGAGCAGGACGCAGACCACGGCCACGACCAGGCCGACACGCCAGTCGGTCGCCAGGTTCTTCAGGATGGTCGTGACGGGCATGTTCTCGTTGAACGTGGCCACGTCCGGCCGGACGCCCGCCACGTTGTAGCTGAGCACCAGCCCGAGGCCGAGCAGGCTGACCATGTTCATCACCTTGACCATCGGGTTGATGGCCGGGCCGGCGGTGTCCTTCAGCGGATCGCCCACCGTGTCGCCGGTGACGGCCGCCTTGTGCTTCTCGCTGCCCTTGCCGGTCGACTCAGTCTTCGGCTCGTCCTCGATCAGCTTCTTGGCGTTGTCCCAAGCGCCGCCCGCGTTGGCCATGAAGACGGCCAGCAGTTGGCCGACCAGGATCATGCCGGCCAGGAACCCGCCCAAGGCATAGGGTCCCAACAGGAAGCCGACAAAGAACGGAGCCGAAATGGCCAGCAACGCCGGACCGATCAGCTCCTTCTGGGCCGTGTTCGTGCAGATGTTCACGACGCGGCCATAGTTCGGCTTCTTCTTGCCGGCCATGATCGCCGGATCCTTGAACTGGGCGCGGCACTCCTTGACGATGAAGAACGCCGCACGGCCCACCGCACGGATCAGCATCGAGCTGAACAGGAACGGCACGGCGCCGCCGATCATCAGGCCGATCAGCACCTTCGGGTCGGCCATCGTGAGGAAGCCGGCGAAGTAGTTGTACTGGGCCGTCGTCATGTCCTTCAGGCGGTCCTCGCTGCCGACGGCGATCACGGCGATGAAGCTGGCGAACAGCGAGAAAGCGGCGATCACAGCCGAACCGATGGCGATGCCCTTCGTCTCGGCCTTCGTCGTGTTGCCCTCGGCGTCCAGGTCGGCCAGGATTTGCCGGGCCCGCTTGTACTCGGCCGGCGGCATGTAGTCCTTGTCGCCCTGCTTGAGTTCCTGCCCGTCGGTTCCGCGGTTATAGCCCATCTCGCCGATGCCGTTGGCGTTGTCGGCCACGGGACCGAACACGTCCATCGAGATCGTGTTGCCGGTCAGGGTCAACATGCCGATGCCCGTCATCGCGATGCCGTAGGCGACGAACACGGCCGGCATGCCCCAGTAGCAGAGGACCGAAAGCATGATCGCCACGAC
>JBDKUC010000382.1:0-5665 GCA_039679885.1 Thermoguttaceae bacterium
TGTTGCCGACCTTGAACTCGAAGTCGGCGGCCGTGATCGGGCCCGCCACGCCGGCGATATCGACCATTACGCCGTTGATGCCGCGGTTGTAGCTCGTGTAGTTGGCGAAACCGGCCTTCTGGCCGGGTAGCAGCGCCGTCTTGTCCGTCGCGATGGCGCTGTCGTCCTGCGCGTTCGCGGCCGTGTTGTTCCCGTCGTAGTACGAGTTGTTGTAGAACACGTGCCGACCTGCAATCACGGAGGTGGTCACGGTAGCTGTGTCGGTGGCCGGCGTGCCCGTCACAAACCCGTCGCTCGGCGTCACCTCGACGGTCACGACGTCTCCCGGATCGCCGTTGCCTGCCACGCTCAGGTCGAACGTGTCCGTCAACGCGGTGGCGGAGGTGAACGTTCGTGCGACGACGCCGTTTACTCGCCACACGAACGTCAGCGTCACGGCGTCGCCGTCCGCGTCCGACTTGGTCGCCGTCGCCTGCAACGATTCGTCGCTTCGCGGCGCGGCCGTGTTGAGGGCAACTGTTGCCTGCGGCGCGTCGTTGCCGAAAACAGCGAAATCGACGTCCTCGACGGTTTCGCCTGGCTGCAGAAATGTCGCCTGGGAGCCATCCGTTGCGCGGCGGGCAAATGCAACGTGAATGGTCTCGTCGTAATCCGTCTGGATGATCTGTCGCCAAGTGAAGTTGTCCAACGCCGTGCTGCCGACGGCGAGGAATCCAAAACGGTTCCCGACAATCAGTGTTCCATCGACGGCAAGGTCGATCGAGGAGAGGTTCGGGATGTTCACGCTCTGCTGGCGAAGCACGACGCCGGCGGGAGAAACCTGATAGATTTCGCCGTTGCTGCCGGCCACAAACATGTCGCCATTCCGATCGACCGCGACGTCCGACGCGCCGAAGGAAAAACTGAACGTCCTCAGGCAAGCCAGCGTCTCAGGATCGAACACGTAAATGCCGCTCGAACTGACGGATTGAGAATCACACCAGACGCCGTACATTAGGCCGTCGAGACCAATGGTGACGTCTCTGAAACTGGTGTCCCCGGCACAGCAAGTCACCGTCTGATCGCGCGTGTCAAAACGCAAGATACCGCCGCCGCTGCGTGTCCCGTATGGCATACAGGAAGTGACGAACACGTAGTGGCCATAGACATCGATTCCGCCGGTGTTGTTGCTGCTGTCCGTACGCCAATCAGATATCGTGCGATGCAACCACGTTTGCGACGAGAGGTCATACACGCTTAGGTAAGGCGAGTAACCACCGTTGAATACATAGACTTGGCCGAAGCTATCGCTGGTGATCCCCCGGGCGACCCCGCCAGACTCTCGCGAACTGCCCGGGTAAGGAATCTGCAAAGAACTCACCTGACTGCCGTTTGACGTGCACTCAAGCAGGCTGCATGTCTGATAACTGGTTTGCGCACTGACCAGGATATTGCCGGGCAGAGGGTAGCCGTTTCCGGGATGGCTAATCGCCCAGGAGGCCGGCAAGACCGCCCTCACCAGATGAATGCCATCGGCAAGCGACGCGAACTCGTACTGGCCGTTGGAATCCGTCACGGCCACAGGTTCGCCGGTGTCCAAGAGTCCGTCATTGTCCTCGTCCAGATAGACATCGACGCCGGGTAGGCTGCGTTCGCCGGCGTCCTGCGCGCCGTTGCCGTTGATGTCCCGGAAGATCACGCCACGAATGCTGCCTTCCGGGACTTTGTGCAAGCCGAGATCAATGTTCGCGAGCCGATCGCCTGGCCTCACGTGCAACGTCCACGGCGAAATTCCGCCAGGCGCGGCGATTTCCCAGCCGGGCCGATCCGTGACCGTCAGGACATAGTCGCCGGGCGGAACGGCATCGAAGACATACATGCCGACCGCATTGGTCGAGGTGGACTGCTCGCCAGGGTCGCATTGGCCGTTGGCATTGGCGTCGAGGAACACGGTTCGATCTTCGAGCGGTTCCTCGCCCGAGTCGCGGATCCCATCGGCGTCGGCGTCCTCCCATAAAACGCCGCGGATATCACCCCAGGTGATATTTCGTCCGCCAAAGTCCAGGTCCTGCGCCTGGCCGCCACGGTCCAGGGAGACCGTATAGCTGTGGGCGGGGCTCCTGGTTGCCCAGGCCGCCTTTCCGCCGCCGGTCGTTTGCGTCAGCAGTTGATACGTTTGCAGCGAGACATCTGACAAGATGATCTTGCCGGCCAACGCACTGGAGAGGCCGCCGGCGATCAGAATTTGCCCGTCGGCAGCCAGCGCGATGCTCTGCGCCCGCGCCGCACTGCCCAAGCTGAGGGCCTGAGTCACCAAGCCGTTGCGGTCGTAGTGGTACAGATAAGCGCCGTCCTCGTCGATTCCGTAGACCTCGCCATGCTGATCGGCGACAACGTCGCGGGCCGACGTCGAGAGGGCCAGCGTAGCGACGCGCTGCAGCGTGAATGGATCGTAGATGTGCAGGAAGTTGCTGAACGAATAACCCGGCTGCTGCAAGAGCACGTAGAGCCTGCCATCCAGGCCCATCGAGACCGCGCTGATCGTGCAACCGTCGTCGAACCGTTGGCTCAGGCCGGTTGTCAAGTCGAAGCGGACCACGCCCGATTCGACCCCGCCGTTGGTGCTGGCGTCGCTCAGGAAGACATAATCGCCGATCGCGGCGATTCCGCCGGTCAGAAAGTAGTTCGATTGCGTCAGCCCCAGACACATCAGATGCGTCCAGGAGTCGGTGACGGAGTCATACATGCTCAAATAGGGCGCAAAGGTGCCGTTGTATACGTCGATCCGGCCGGCGGCGTCGACGACCACATCGCGGACAGATTCAGTGCCGCGGGACTCTCCCAGGTGCTCGGGGTATGGGACGATTACGTGCCGCAGTTGCTGCGCCGCGAGGTTGTATTCGTCGAAATATCCTGCCGCTCCGGCGAAGATGAGATTGCCCGACAACGGCAATCCGCCGCGCGGGCCGGTCTGCCGCCATCCGGCCTGGTTGACCTCTCCGACGGTGTAGACGCCCTGCGGCAACCCCGCGAACTCGTAGCTTCCATCGGCGCCAGTGAGCGTGGACAACTCGCCCGGGTCGAACCGGCCGTTGTTATTGGCGTCGACGTAGATCGTCCAACCGGGCAAACCCGCTTCGCCGGCGTCCCGGACGCCGTTCCCGTTGAGATCGTCGAACTTGATGCCTTTGAGCCGGCACTCGTCGACCTCCGCCACGCCGAAGTCGATGCCTGTGGCCACGTCGCCGACGGCCAGATGGAGCGTGTAGCAGAGCGGATCGCTCGTCTGGCGCCAGCCGAGCTTCCGCGCCAAACGGACGTCGTAGGCGCCGGGCGCAAGATCGAGGAAGCTATAGTCACCAAGGACGTCGCTGGTCCGGGCCGGTTCGTCGGCGTCTTGCTCACCATCGCCGTCGAGGTCGAGATAGACAACCTGCCCGGCCAGTCCCGTTTCACCGGCTGTCTGTGAGCCGTCGCCATTGCGATCGAGCCAAACGGAACCGCGAACGTCGGCTTCGGCCACCAGGTGGACCCCGAAGTTGATGTCGCCGGCCCCTCGAGAGTCGGACGCCAAGACGGGCTGCGACCCCGGCCGACTGCGTTGAGCAAAAGCGACGCTGACGACGCTTCCGCCGATAGGCAGTCGGGTGAAAGCCTGGAACGACTCATCGAACACGATCACCGCTCCGCTCGAAGCATACGATGCGGCGATCAATGTTCCGTCCGCGGAAAGGTCCAAGCCATAAGTGGCGGACGTCAGGCCTATGTCGATGCTGCGCAGGGCCTTTCCGTCGGCGCGGCACTGGAATATCTTGTGGGTCGTGTTGTCGCAGACGTAGATTTCCCCGGCCCGATTGACGGCCAACGACTTCGCCGACACCCCATTGAGTTGGAATTGTCTGACGCACGCCAGCGACACAGGATCGTAAACGAACACAGCATGATTGCTGTATAGCGCGTAGAGAAGGCCGTTGAGACCGATCGAGAGATCGCCGTAGCTGGCATAGGCTTCCTTGCCGAACCGCTCCCATTGATAGGTGTTGATGTCAAAGCGGATGATTCCGCGATCAACCGCGCCGTGATCGCCGTAGTCGAGTACGTAGACGTAGCGGTCATAGGCGGCAATCCCGTAGTCATTGCCGTCCCAGCCGGAGACGGCGTGAGACGTCCACGTCCGGGCAAGCATGTCGTAGGTCCCTAAGACCGTTTGATCTCCGTGGAAGAGGACTTGCAGCCGGCCGTTGGAATCGACGACCAGATCGGCGGGCGTGCCGTAAGAGGTCGGGGGCGTAAGCGTCTGAACTAGCGCGCCGGCGGCGGTGCACTCGATGATCTGCTTGGCCGCGTTGACGGCAAAGATGTTCCCGGCAACCTCATAGCTTCGCGTGGGGAAGGTTTGCTCCCAACCGGTGGCCCCGGCCAACTCGACAACGTATTGTCCTGACGCAAGACTTTCAAACCGGTATTCTCCGGCGGAATCCGTCGGCGCCGAAGGCTCTCCCGGATCGAGCTGGCCGTTGCGGTTGTTGTCGAGATAGACGGTGTGCCCCGCCAGGCGAGGTTCGTTCGCGTCCCACTTGCCGTCGTTGTCGAGGTCGTCGAATATCGCGCCTTGGATGGAATCCGGTTGCGGCAGGCGGAGCACTTGCAGCGAGTAAGACGCCGACTTCTGCTGAGCCACGTCCCATTCGATGTTGAAATCAATGGTGATTTGTTCGAGATGAAACGCGCCCGGGGCGATTTGCACGACGAAAGGAGTCGAAAGTTGCTGGCCGGAATGCGAGGCGATCGTTCCCAGCGATTGAGCTGCCGTCAGGATCACGGCGTCCGGACTGTTGCTCACGGCAGAGACGTGGACGTTGGCGGCGGGATATAACCCCGTGTTGTAAATCGTTGGGGTCAGTTGGATGGTCTCGCCGGGGCTGGCGACGCCGTCGCCGTTGCCGGCCGGATCGGCGAACTCCACGGCGGTCAACATGAAGTCGGCCGGCGGCCGCTTCCACAGCGGATCGAGCAAACCATGAGCGTTGAGCCGCCCATCGCACTGCACTTTGCCACTAACTTCGGGATCCCAGTCGGCGGTGTCCAAGAGCCGCTGACGCATCTCCGCCCAAGTGAGACTTGGCTCGGCGGCCTGGAGCAAGGCCAGAGCGCCCGTCACGTGCGGGGTCGCCATCGACGTGCCGGAATAGCGGCCATAATTGCCGTTGGGCAACGTGCTGAGGATGTTCACGCCCGGCGCCGCAATGTCCACGGTCTGCTTGCCGTAGTTGGAGAATGAGGCCAACTTGTCCTTGCAGTCGGTTGCAGCGACTGAAATGATGTTGTCAAGGGTGTAGTCGGCGGGGTATTGCGCGCTGGTGTCGGTGTTGGCGCCCGAGTTTCCCGCCGCCGCCACGAACAGCATGCCGCGATCAGCCATGGCGGCGATGGAGTTGTACAGGTCGACGGAGTAACCGCCCCCGCCCCAGCTGTTGTTGGTCAGCCTAATATTGACGCCCCGCTGGTTCATCATCCGGGCGTATTCGATTGCGCGGATCGCGTCGGAAGTGTAGCCATAGCCGTCGGAGTCAAGGAACTTCAGCGGCATGATCTTGACGTTCGGACACACGCCAATGACGCCGACGCCGTTGTCCCCGACGGCCCCGATCGTGCCCGACACGTGCGTTCCGTGCCCGTTGTCGTC
>JBDKUC010000393.1:0-32355 GCA_039679885.1 Thermoguttaceae bacterium
GGCTTTCCACACCATCAGTTGGAGAGCTACCTGGGCAAGCTGATCGCGGCCGGTTTCCGCGCGGCCGTCTGCGAGCAGGTCGAGGACCCGAAGCTGGCCAAGGGGCTGGTGCGGCGCGAGGTGACGCGGATCGTCACGCCGGGCACGGTGACCGACGATGCCCTGCTCGACCCGCGTGAGAGCAATTTTCTGGCGGCGATCGCGCCGGGCGAACCGGCGGGGTTGGCTTGGGTCGAGCTGTCGACCGGCCGGTTCCTTGCAGCGGCGTTTCCGACCGATCGATTGGCCGATCAGTTGGCGAGACTTGGTCCGGCCGAGTGTCTGCTGAGCGAGGAGACCGCGGGGCAGGTTAACCTGCCGAACAACGGGCAGGTGGCCAACCTGCCCCAGATGATGGCGACGCGCCGCCCGGCCTGGGCCTTCTCGCGGCCGACGGCCCAGCAGGTCTTGGAAAAGCACTTCGGCACGGCCGGCCTCGAAGGGTTCGGGTTCTCGGACGGCCCGGGCGACGGCCAGGCGATTCGCGCGGCCGGGGCCATTCTCGACTATCTGACCGAGACGCAGAAGAGCTCGCTCGAACACATCGACCGGCTGTTGCCGTACCACGCCTCGGGCACGCTGGAGATCGATCTGTCGAGTCGCCGCAGCCTGGAAATCACACGGACGATCCGCGACGGTCGGCGCGAAGGCTCGTTGCTCTGGGTGCTCGATCGGACGCAGACGGCGATGGCCTCGCGGCTGCTGGCCGACTGGGTGGCCAATCCGTTGACCGACGTTGCGGCGATCCGCGGGCGGCTCGATGCGGTGGCCGAACTGGTTGCGCAGCCTGCGTTGTGCGCGGACCTGCACGAATCGCTTCGCGGCGTGTATGACGTCGAGCGGCTTTTGGCCCGCGTGACGACGGGGCGTTGCAGCCCTCGCGATCTGAGCTTTCTCGGGCGGACGTTGAAATCGCTGCCGGCCATCAAGGCGAAACTGGCGGCGCGAAAGAGCGCGTTGCTCCGCGAGTTGGAACAGCAGATCGATCTTTGCGTCGAGTTGCGGGCGACGCTCGACCGGGCGTTGGCCGACGACTGCCCGCTGAACGTCCGGGAGGGCGGGTTCATCCGCGACGGCTACAGCCAGGAGTTGGATGCGCTGCGGGAGTTGGCGCACGGCGGGAAGCAGTGGATCGCCCGGTATCAGGCCGCAGAAGCCCAACGGACGGGCATCACGAGCCTGAAGGTCGGGTTCAACCAGGTGTTCGGCTATTACATCGAGGTGACCAACGCCCACCGCGAGAAGATTCCGCCCGAGTACGTCCGGAAGCAAACGGTCAAGAACGCCGAGCGGTACATCACGCCCGAGTTGAAGCAATACGAAGAGAAGGTCCTGACGGCGGACCAGCAGGCGAAGGACGTCGAGTACCGGCTGTTCCAGGAGTTGCGGGAGGTGGTGGCGGTTGATCGGCGGCGGCTGCAAGCGACGGCTGCGGCGTTGGCGCAGGTCGACGTGCTGGCTGCGCTGGCCGAGCTGGCGCGACAGCAGAACTACTGCCGGCCGGAGGTGGTCGACGCGCCCGTGCTGCGGATCATCGACGGGCGGCATCCGGTCATCGAGATGATCGAGCCCGACGGCAAGTTCGTCCCGAACGACACGATCTGCGGCGACGACAAAGCGCGTTTAGCCCCCGCCGGCACGGCGGTTCCGGATGGCGCTGAACATCCCGACGGCGGCACGATCCTATTGATCACCGGCCCGAACATGGCGGGCAAGAGCACGTATATCCGTCAGGTCGCGCTGCTGACGTTGATGGCCCAGATCGGCAGTTTTGTGCCGGCTCGCGAGGCGACGATCGGCGTGGCCGATCGGATTTTCGCCCGGGTGGGCGCGAGCGACGAGCTGACGCGCGGGCAGAGCACGTTCATGGTCGAGATGATCGAGACGGCGAGGATCTTGCACGCGGCCACGCCGCGGAGCCTCGTGATTCTTGACGAGATTGGCCGCGGCACGAGCACCTACGACGGCATTTCGCTGGCCTGGTCGGTGGTCGAGCACCTGCACGAACGGATCGGCTGCCGGACGTTGTTCGCCACGCACTATCATGAGCTGACCGATCTGGCGAACTCGCTTTCCGGCGTGAAGAACCTGAATGTGGCGGTTCGCGAGTGGCAGGACGAGGTGATCTTCCTGCACAAGATCATCGCCGGCGCGGCCGACAAGAGCTACGGCATCCACGTCGCCCGGCTGGCCGGCGTGCCGCGGGAAGTCGTGACGCGGTCGAAGGAGATTCTTGCACAGTTGGAAGAGGAGCATCTCGACGCGGAGGGCCGGGCGAAGATCGCCCGACCGACGGTGGCGCCGAAGAAGACGCACCTGCAACTGACGCTCTTCGGCCCGGCGGAGCATCCGCTTCTCGACGAGCTGCGACATGTCGACGTGAACAACCTGACGCCGCTGGCCGCGTTTCAACTGATTCAGCAGTGGCAGGAGACGCTGGCGAAGGAAGGGCGGAATCGCGAGAAGAAGCCGTCGTAAGGAATCCAAAGGGACGCGGAGCGTCCGGACGAGTGCGTTCCCACGCAGGAGCGTGGGAACGAGGGGAGAATGGGGTGCCATGTCCCACGCTTGTCGTGGGCATGTTCGGACAGCGAGCATGCTTGCTGTCTCGCTGCGCTCGCTTAGCAAGCATGGCACCCAGCGAGAAGAAGCCGTCGTAAGGAATCCCAAGGGACGCGGAGCGTCCGGACGAGTGCGTTCCCACGCAGGAGCGTGGGAACGAGGGAAGAAGCGCGGGAGCGAGAGGGTTTGCGGCCATGAATGTTTCCGACGGCGATTTGCTCACCGCGCCGATCCACGCTGACGCCTGGTTGCTGGACCACGCGGTCACGTTCCTCAACCACGGCTCGTTCGGGGCGTGCCCACTCGACGTGCTTGATCGGCAGCAGGAAATCCGGCGTGAGATGGAGCGGGAGCCGGTCGATTTTCTGGCGCGGCGGATGACGCCGCTGTTGGATGAGTCGCGGGAGACGCTGGCGGAACTGATCGACGCGGACCCGGCGGACGTCGTGTTTGTTCACAACGCGACAGCGGGCGTCAACGCGGTGCTCCGCTCGCTGAAGTTTCGCCCCGGCGACGAGATTCTCGTGACGGCCCACGACTACAACGCGTGCCGCAACGTGGCGCGATATGTGGCCGCGCAGACCGGCGCGGTGATTGTCGAAGTCCCGCTGCCGTTGCCAATCGACTCGCCAGAGCAGGTGGTTGACGCCGTTTTGAGCCGCACGACGCCACGCACGCGGTTGGCGATCCTGGATCACATCACCAGCCCGACGGCGCTCGTCTTTCCGATCGGGAAGTTGGTCGCTGAGTTGAACGGCCGAGGGATCGACACGCTGGTCGATGGCGCCCACGCGCCCGGCATGGCGCCGCTCAGTATGAGACGCATCGGCGCGGCCTATTACACGGGCAATTGCCACAAGTGGCTCTGCGCTCCCAAGGGGGCCGGCTTCCTCTACGTCCGCCGCGACCGCCAGGCGGACATCCAGCCGCCGATCATCAGCCACGGCTGGAACCGGTCGCGAGCCGGCCATTCGCCGTTCCAGGACGCGTTCGATTGGCCGGGGACGCTCGACCCGTCGGCCTGGCTTTGCGTCGGCGAGGCGATTCGCTTTCTCGGGCGGTTGATGCCTGGCGGGCTGCCGGCGCTGATGGAGCGGAACCACGCGTTGGCGATGCTGGGGCGGCAGACGCTGTGCCGTCGGCTCGGTGTGACGCCCGTCGGCCAGGAGGCGATGTTGGGTTCGATGGCCGCCGTGATACTGCCGGACCACTTGTCGGCCCGGTTCCTTCGCGGCCAGTCGTCCAACACGCTCGACAATGCGGCGCTGCACGACGAGCTTCACGATCGGTACAAGATCGAGGCGCCGACGTACTGCTGGCCGGTCGCGCCGCAGTTGATGCTCCGCATTTCCGCCCAGGCCTACAACCACGCCGCGCAGTACGAGCGGCTGGCCGACGCGCTCGAGGAGCTTCAGAAGGGCGAGTGACCGATCGCCGCCGTTCTCGGGCAGCCGGCTTAGTAGCCATCAACGAATAGCTCGATGGAATTCTGGGGTGGCACGCCCTGAAAGGGCGTGGTAGACCGGCGAACTGCCGGCACGCGTCACGCCCTTTCAGGGCGTGCCAACCGACGACTGCCTTCGAAGGCGTGCCACCCGAGAGCAGATTTCTTTACGCCGCGGCTCACTTCACCTCGTACGTCTTTGGCTTGGTGCGGCGGAAGAAGCCGCCTTTGGCGTTGAAGGCGGCGACGGCCTCGTCGACGTTGGCGTGAATCTCGAAAATCTTGTCCATGCCGGTGATCTTGAACACCTGCAAGATGTCGGTCGAGATGCCGCTCAGCTTCAAGGCGACGCGATACTCTTTGCACCGCTTGTTGACGCGGATCAACATGCCGAGGGCCATGGACGACATGAAACTGACCCGGCTGAAATCGACGATCACCTGGCTCTCTTCGCTGCGGTCCAATGCCGCGGAGATCTCCTGGCAGCACTGGTCGATCACGCTCGACTCGACCAGTTGGGCCGGGTCGATCTGGAACAAGCGAATCTCGCCTCGGACTTCTTGTTTGATGACGGTCGTCATGGCATCGATCCAGTAACGTTGACGTTGGAAGGGATAGGTTGGGAGGATGACGCGCCGCCGCGGCACGTCGCTGTCCAGGGCCGCAAAATCGATTTTTGCCCCGCGAACGTAAAGTCGGGCGAGACCGGCAAGCATCGCCTGGCGGTCGGGCTCATCGGTCGGGCTGGTCAAGTTGCCGTCGGCCGACTCGACCACGCCATGAACGAGGAGGCAACCGTCGCGAACGACCTCGCCGGGCGCCGTTCGCTCTCGACTCTTTGGCTCCGTGTCGGGGACGTCGGCCGCAAATGCCGCCAACGCATCGCGGGCGGCCGCGGCCGAGGTTGTCACGACGGCGAGCCGGTGCGGGAAAAGGCCGCGCCCGGTGTTGGCCGTAAAACAGACGTCGGCCAGCGGGGCGGCGTTCGTGCCGAAGTAGTCGGCGTATCGTTGGGCCAACTCACGCAGGGCCTTCGCGGATTTGGCCGAGAGCGTCAGCAAACAGACTTCTTCCGCGTCATGGCCTACCGCGGCCGTCTCGGGGGCTTCTTCGAGGATGATGTGGGCGTTGGTGCCGCCGATTCCCAGCGAGTTGACGGCGGCCCGGCGCGGCGAGCCGTCGGAGGACCAGGCTCGGCACTCGGTGTTGACGAAGAAGGGCGTTTCGGGGAAACGGATGGCCGGGTTCGGCTGGTGATAGTGGAGGCTCGGCGGCAGCGTTTTGTGTTCGAGGGCCAGCGCGGCCTTGATGAGGCCGGCGATGCCTGCGGCGGCTTCGAGGTGGCCGAAGTTGCTTTTGACGGAGCCGATGGCGCAGAACTGCTTGTCCGGCGTTCCGCGGCGGTAGGCCCGGGTCAGGCCGAAGATTTCGACTGGATCGCCCATCGCGGTGGCGGTGCCGTGGGCTTCGAGATAGCCGATCGAGCGGGGCGGCGTCTCGGCCACGGCCATTGCGTCGATGCAGGCGGCCATCTGTCCTTCGGCGTTGGTGGCCCAATAGCTCAGCTTCGCGGCGCCGTCGTTGTTGACGGCCGAACCGCGGATGACGGCGTGGATGTGGTCGCCGTCGGCCAGGGCCTGCGGCAGCGGCTTGAGCAGGACGAGGCCGGCGCCGCTGCCAAAGATCGTTCCCTTGGCGTCCGCGTCGAACGGGCGGCAGTGTCCGTCGGGCGAAAGCAGGGCTTGGCTCGAATGGAGATAGCCCATCTGATGCGGCACGCGGATTGTCACGCCGCCGGCCAGGGCCATGTCGCATTCGCCGGACAGCAGGCTTTGACAGGCCAAGTGGACGGCCACGAGCGAGGTCGAGCAGGCGGTCTGCACGGTCAAGCTTGGCCCGCGGAGATCGAGCTTGTACGAGATGCGCGTGCTCAGATAGTCTTTGTCGTTGCCGATGCACTGCATGCTGCCGGTCTGGCCGATCAGCCGCGAGTTGACGTGCATTGGGGAGCAGAGGTAGCTGCTCATCAGGCCGCCGGCGCCGGCGAAGACACCGACCAGGCCGCGGTATCCGCCCGCATAGCCGGCGCGTTCCATCGTCTCCCAGGCGAGTTCGAGGAGGATCCGCTGTTGCGGGTCCATGATCTCGGCCTCGCGGCGGGAGATTTTGAAGAAGCCGGCGTCGAAGTGCTCGATGTCGTCGA
Source organism: Thermoguttaceae bacterium (assembly GCA_039679885.1). Lineage (GTDB taxonomy): Bacteria > Planctomycetota > Planctomycetia > Pirellulales > Thermoguttaceae > JAJFUI01. Next base: position 6,249 of record JBDKUC010000393.1, read on the forward strand.
GCGTGGGCGCGGCCTTGACAAAATCCTCACGCGCGATCAGCTCACGCGTGGCGCCTGCTTGGAGAAGCTGCTCGTCCGAAAACCGGGTGATCGACTCGACGCCGCCGGCGACGTTCGACCAGAACCGCTCGACGGAGCCGGCTCCCGGCAAGCGTGCGGCCATGCCGATGATGGCGATCGAGTTAGCCCGAACAGGTTCTGTCATGATGGGCGTTTCTCTGTGGCGGATGCGTTCGCGGGCGGCGTCTCTTCTGGCCGCCGTGCGGGCGGCCGCTAAACGGGCGAAAAACCGCCGTGACGGCGGTTGCTAAACAACTCACAACAGCGCGTGCCGACGGGTGCTAAACGTTTGAGGACGACCGTCGTGTCGGCGTTGCCAAACGCTACTCCCGCGCCTTCTGACGGAGTTCCCGTTGCGACTGCAAATTGGGCCGGGCGCGCGGCGTCGGCTCCGGCTCGGCGGGCGTCTCGGACTCGCCTTCCTCGGCGAAGCACTTGGCATACGCGGCGCACAGGTCGCCGGGCGTGCGAACGCTCGTGACCGACACCAGTTCGGCGAACGGGTCGGCGTCGAGCTTCACTTCGAGCTTGGCGATGATTCGGGCCAGGTCGAGCGATCGCAGGCCGAGATCTTCGACCAGCAGTTGGTCCGGGCGGATGTCGGTGATGTCGGGCGATTTCTCTTTCACCACGCCGCGCACGACGGCGAGGATCGTTTCGTTCAGGTTATTCATCGGACGTTTCTCGTGTCAGAAAATGTTTCGTGTTTAGCGGCCGTCGGGGGGACGGCCGGGTGCCAAAGCCGCCGTGCCGGCGACTGCTAAACGGGTAAAACGCCGTCGGTGTCGGCGACTGTTCAACGCGCGGTTAGCTGGTGAATCCTCCGTCGACGGCCAACAGTTGGCCGGTGATGAACGCGGATTGTGGCGAGAGGAAAAAACGGATCGCGGCGGCGATGTCCTCGACGGCGCCGAGGCGGCGAAGTGGCGTGCGGCGGGCGATCCGGGCGAGTTGCTCGTCGGTGAAGTTGGAGGTCATCTCGCTTTGGAAATAGCCGGGGGCGACGCAGTTGACGCGGATGCCGCCGGGGCCGACCTCGACCGCGAGGCTCTTGGTCAGGCCGATCAGGGCCGCCTTCGTCGCCCCATAGACCGCCACTCCGGTGTGCCCCCGCAAGGCGTTGATCGAGGCGATGTAGACGATCGAACCCGACGCTTGCGGCAGCATTCCCTTCAAGCAGGCGCGGGTGAGGAAGATCGCCGCTTCGAGGTTCATGGCGATTTGGCGATGGATGTCGGCGTCGCGCATCAGGGCCAACAGGCCATCGCTCATGGTGCCCATGTTGTTCACCAGGGCGTCGATGCGGCCATAGCGGCGCAGGACGCTGCGTGCGAACTCGCCGAGTCGGGGGAAATCGCTCCCGTCGATCGCTTCCCAGTAGAACGACTCCTCGTTCGGATCGGCCGCGTGGCGTTGCTCCGTGAACCGCGTGGCCGAACGGCTGAAGGTGGCGACGATCATGCCCTGGTTGAGCAGATCCTCGACAATGGCCTGACCGAGGCCCCGGCTTCCGCCACTTACGATCGCCACTTGCCGCTCGTCGCTCATATGCTCCCTTGTCACTTGCTGAGGCCGCTCTTTTGATTTGCTCGCCGCTTTTTCTTGAACCGCTCGCCGCAGAGGGTCTCGGAGGCGATCTCGACCATCGCGGGGACCTTGAACGGGGCCAACTGTTGCCGGCACGCCGCGCGGACCCGCTCCTCGAGCGCGTCGGGGTCCTCGGGCTGCTGCAATTCGACTGTCGCGATGATGATGTTGCCGGTGATCGGGCTCGCGCGGCCGCGGACGGTCACGTCCTTGATGTTGTCCAACTGCTGAATGACGTTCTCGACTTCGGCCGGAAAGACCTTCTCGCCGCCGATGTTGATGATCTCCGACTTTCGGCCGAGGAAGCGGATGTAGTCGCCCTTTTGCTCGACCAGGTCGCCCGTGTTCATCCAGCCTTCGGCGTCGAACGGCGAAGGGGCGTTCAGGTAGCCGATCATCGACGATTGGCTGCGGATCCAGAGCACGCCGTCGACGACCTTGGTCTCGTAGCCCTTGCCGCCGACGGCCAGCCAGAGCGAATCATCGCCTTCCGACTTCGTCGGCAGCACGCCAACCTCGGTCAGCCCATAGGTCTGTTTGAGCCGAATGCCGGGCAACGCGGCGTGCAGGGCGTCGAGCGTCGCCTTGGGCATCGGCTCGGTGCCGTAGCTAATCAACTGGAGCGAGCTGAGGTCGTACTTTTTGTAGTCCTCCGAAATCAGAAGCATTCGGAGGAAGGTCGGCGTCGTCGGGAGCAACTGGACCTTGTGCCGCTCGATCCCGCGGCAGATGGCCTCGGGCGTCCGTTGGGCCAGCGTGACAATCGTTCCGCCGCTCGAAAGGATGTGGAGCAGCGTGTTGATGCCGCCGACGTGATCGAGCATCAGGAAGGCCAGCGAGCGATAGGGCGAGGTGCTGCGGCCGTGGTAGCGGGCCAGGATGCGCGAGAAACTGTGGAGCGACGCCTTGACGTTGCCGGTCGAGCCGGAGGAGAGCATGATCATGCCCGCCTCGCCCGTCTTGCGGAACTCGGCGATCAACGGGTGCGGCGGCGGATTGCTCTGTGGAGGCAAGTTGACAACCTGCCCCACGTTGACGCGTTCGACCGTCGAGGAGTCATCGCGGTCGAAAGTCACCAACCAGGACGCGGCGGTGATCTCGAGCGCCTTGTCCCGCTCGGCCTGGACGGCGGTCGTCAGCGGCAGGGCAATGTTCCTCTCGGCGATCAGGGCCAGCAAGAGGGTGGCGGTGCCCGGCGAAAACCCGCCGTGCAGGGCGACGCACTCGCCCGGCTTGACGCCATGTTGCTGGAGCAGGCGCCGCCAGGCGTCGACTCGGTCGAGCAATTCGCCGTATGTGTAGGAGTTTTCCCGCCAGATCAGGGCCGTACGGTCGCGGAATTGGCCGAGATGTGGCAGGAACCAGTCATCACCCATTGGTGGAATCCTCATCAACAAACAAGACCCGATTGTAGCAGAGTCGCGGCCATGATGGCAGACTCATCCGGTCATTTAGTTCGTAGTTCCGGCTTTAGCCGGTCATCCTCCGCCTAAAGGCGGGACTACGAACGGCCGCGGCCGACTTCGCAGTTCTCCTGCCTGCTGTTCCCGCGGCTTGTCGGAAGTCTATAATGCCGGCTTATCCTGAGGCGTAGCGTAAAGCCAAGGAGAAAGCGATGAGCGATCTATCACGACGCGAGGTGTTCAAGCGTGCGGCGCTGGGGGCAGCCGGCTTGGCGGTCCCGTACTTCATTCCGGCCGGCGTGCTGGCGGCCGACGGGCGGCCGGGGGCGAATGATCGCATCCGGGTCGGGGCCATCGGCGTCGGCGGCCGGGCCTCGCTCTTGCTCGACCAACTGCCCGAGACGGCCGAGATCGTCGGCCTCTGCGACTGCAACCTGCCACGGGCCGAGGCCTATCGCGCCAAGCGGAAAGCCAACTGGCCGATCGAGCCGAGCCACCGGAAGTTCCTCGAGCGCAAGGACATCGACGCGGTGATCGTTGGCACCGGCGAGTTCCAACGCGTGCTCCCCTGCATCCACGCCTTACAGGCCGGCAAGGACATCTACGCCGAGAAGCCGCTGACGCTCTACATCGGCGAAGGCCGTGTGCTGGTCGATGCGGTCAAACGGCACAACCGCGTCTTCCAGGTCGGCACCCAGCAGCGTTCGATGACGATGAACCGGATCGCCTGTGAGTTGATCCGCACCGGCGGGCTCGGCGAAGTCAAAGAAGTGCGGGCGGTGAACTATCCGGGGCCAAGGGATTCGGCGATCGACGCCTTTCCGAAGAATCCGACGCCCGCCGGGCTCGATTGGGACGTGTGGCTCAATCAGGCCGCGTGGCGCGAGTATCACCCGGCGTGGCAGGGCTGGATGGCGTGGCGCGACTTCTCCGGCGGCGAAGCGACCAACTGGGGCGCCCACGGCATTGACCAGATTCAATGGGCGTTGGGCATGGACGGCACGGGACCGGTCGAGATGTGGCCGCTCTCGCCCGGCCTGAACGGCAAGGTCGAGATGCGCTACGCCAACGGCGTTCCGCTTCGCTTCGTGCTCGACAAGGCCCCGATGGGCGGCGCGATCTTCATTTGCGAGAGGGGCAAAATCGAGATCAATCGGAACAAGTTCGCCTCGAACCCGAAGGACATCGCCAAGGAGTTGCTCAAGAAGGTCGACGCCGTGGAAGAGGAGAAGAAGTGGAGCGACCAGACCGCGCTCTGGCAGGCGCGGTGGCACTTGCAGAACTGGCTCGATTGCATCCGGAGCCGGAAGCAGCCCGTCGCCCCGGTCGAGGTCGGCCATCGCTCGGTGACGGTTTGCCACTTGCTGAACATCACGCGGCAGCTCGGCCGGCGGCTGAAGTGGGATCCGGCCAAGGAGCAGTTTATCGGCGACGAGGAGGCGAACCGGTACGTGAATCGGCCTCGCCGCAAGGGCTACGAATTGCCCGTGCCGGCGTGATGATCGCCGCGAGACGCCGTCGTAGACGTAGGTTATGCTTTAAGCATAACAGAAAGAATTCTCACGTTAGCATGTTATGCTGAAGCATAACCTACGTGACTACGACTTGGGCGCGGCGTAGCCATAGCGCTCGATGAAGTCGGCCCAGCGGCGGGTGATCTGGTCGCGAAGCTCGGGCGCCAGCTCGTGCTTGTTCGTCTTGTAATCTTTGCGGCCGTCGAGATATTTCTGGATTGCCGGGCGGACCACCTCGAAGTCGTCGAGGCCGAGCTTCTGGTAGACCGTTTCCATCTGGCCCATCGGATCTTTGACCAGCTCCTCGTAGCGGACCTCGCAGTATTGGCCCTCGGGAATGTTCGGCCGATCGGCCTCGAATGCGTCGTACATCCGGTTGAAGGTGTCGAAGACGTACTCTTCGAGGCCGACAAACTTCGGGTTCTGGAGGCCGTGGTACTTGTACATCCGCTTCCACAGCTTGATCGTCGACGGGAAGATCGTGTACGGGTTGCGGACGATGTGGACGAACCGGGCGTCGGGGAACATCTCGAGCAGCGTCTTCACGCGGCAGGTGTGCTGCGGAGTCTTGAGCACGATCCGGCCCGGCTTCCGCAACGTCAGGCACTGGAGGAACCAATGCAGGCCGGCCTTCCATCGTTGGCGGGCCTGAGGCGTGATCGATCGCAGGTCGAGATACTCCGGGTACGCCGGCGGCCGGTTCGGAAACAGCAGCGTCAGATAGGGAGACGGAACGCCCATGTTGCACATCGCCCATTCGTCTTCTTGCGGGCTGTCCCAGCCGACCTTCATATCGTCCATCGGGCGTTTCTGGGGCATCAAGGGCGAGAGCCACCAGGTGAACGCCTTCGTCGAGAGCAGGAAGTGGTTGGGGCAGAAGCAGTCGTACGTGTTTGGGTAGATGTGCCGCGGGTCGCACACCAGAAGCTCGTGCAGAAGCGTCGTGCCGGAGCGCCAATGGCCGAGGACGAAGACGGGCGGCTGGGTGATCTTGGTCTTGGCGATCCGCCGGCCGAGAAAAATCGTTTGCAGGAGCCAGAGGAACGAGTTCATCACGCCCAGCATGACGAGGATGATTGCCATGCCGATGCGCGTCGGGCCGCATTGGAAGCGATTGCGCCAGAGTTCGCGAAGGATGGCGCTGAGGCAGATGCCGCTCCAGATGCGCAGCTCCCAGGGGTGGTCTTTGGCCCCGCCCGACTCGGCGGGCTTGGCGGTTTTCTGCGGCTGGCCGATCGGGCTGCGAGACGCCGCATTTCCAGCGGGATGCTCGGCAACCTGCCCGCTTCGGTCGCGCTGCTCGGGCCCCGGTTTGACGATCGCGCTGGCGTTCCCCATGCTTGACTTGCTCCTCTTGCGTTGGTTAGATTGTAGCGGTTGGGCGGTCTGGCGGCAACGCTGCTTTGCAGGTCGCGCGGCTGGCGGCGCCAGATTGCGATCTGCAACGCCGCACCCAAACAACGCTGCGATTGTCGGTCGCGTCGCAGCGATCGGGCGCGACACCGGTCGCGGCTTTATCAGTCGGGCGCGACCGCTGGTCGCGGTTTTACGAGGGTTGTTGAGCTTTCCGCAAAACGCCATGCCACGGCTCTCGTTGTCCCGTCGCCAAGTCGATCTCTGGTGCGTCTCGGTCGACCGCATTGCGGAACCGTCGCTCTGGGATGCCTATCGCGACCTGCTTTCGCCGGACGAACGCGAGCGGGAGCAACGCTTCACCTGCGACGAAGCGCACCGCAACTTCCTGGCCGCTCGGGCGCTGCTGCGAACCGTGTTGTCGCGCTACACGGGCATCGAGCCCCGCCGGCTCGAGTTCCGCTGCAATCACTTTGGCAAGCCGTCGCTCCGAGGGCATGGGGACATCCCCATCGAGTTCAGTCTTTCGCACACCCGCGGGCTCGTCGTTTGCGCGGTGACGTTGCAGGACCTCGTCGGGGTCGATGCGGAGGGGGCTCGACGAAGATCATCGCCGATGGAGTTGGCCCGGCGTTACTTCAGCCCGGCCGAGGCGGCCCGAGTGGCCGAGCGGCCGACCGACGAGCGACACGCGGTGTTCCTCGACTATTGGACGCTCAAGGAGGCGTTCACCAAGGCCCTGGGCGTTGGGCTGTCGATCCCGCTGGCCGATTTTTCGTTCACGCTTTTCGGGGACGACTCGGCGACGATCTCGTTCGCCACGCCGGGCCAGGAGCGGCCTGACCAGTGGCAATTTCACCGGCTGCGGCTGGCGCCGTGCTATCAAGTGGCGGTGGCCCTCCGACGCCCGGCGGCCGAGCGGTCGGAAATCGTCATTCGCCAGACGATTCCGCTGGCGGATTCATGACGGTGCACCGCGACGGGTCGGCGACAGCCACGATGACGATCCCCTTGCGGTTGGCGAAATCGAGCACGGCCGTCCGATCGAGAAAGATGGTGCGTCCGGCCTCGACGGCCAGCACCTTCCCGCCGGCGGCGGCGAGCGTTTCGAGCGTCAGCAGGCCGATCGTCGGGACATCGAACCGCATATCCTGCTGCGGCTTGGCCACCTTGACGACGGTGAAGCCGCCGGCGGGGCAAAGCGAACCGGCCCGGCGGATGCACTCGTCGGTGCCCTCGACCGCCTCGACGGCCAGCACCGCCTGGTCCTTCACGGCGACGCTCTGTCCGATGTCGAGCCGGCCCATCTCCTTGGCCATCCGCCAGCCGAAGGCGATGTCCTTCTGCTGCCACTGGCTCGGCCCGCGGCGAGTCACTTGCCCCTCGGGCACGAGCAGTTCGGGGGCGTAGTCCGTGGCCGGGGCGAAGTGCATTCCCTCGCTGGCGAACTCGTTGACGATGGCCATCAGCAGCGAATCGTCGCGGCAATCCTTCTTCCGCGTCAGGAAATGGGGGGCGAACATGCGGATCGTCCGTAGGTCGGGCAGGTGGCGAATCCAACTGAACCGCTGGAACAACCGCACCTTGAAGATCTTGCCCGCCATCGTGACTTCGGTGACGCCGTGCCGCTTGAAGTAGCGGATGGCCGAGCCGAACTTGGCCAGCCCGAGCCAGTGGAAATCGTCGCAGACGCCCGCCAGCGCCGGGTCGGCGTGTCCGATCGTCCCCAAGCAATAGACTTCGCAACCCTGGCGGCGCAGCGCTTCCGCGATCACCACCGGGTAGCGGCCCCAGCCGGCGAGAAGACCGACGCGACGTTTCGAGGCAGAAATGGGTGGCATGGTGCTCTTCGCGTTGAACGCGCTCAACTGTCACTTGGCTGTAGGAATCGGACGGGCAGCGCGCCCGGGAGCAGCAACGCCCTGCACCGCGTCGGCGGCGGGGCGTGCGGGTATTTCGATGTCCTTGAAGTTAAACGGAATGCGAACCTTTTTCGGATCCCGCTGTACAACGAGCTGCAACTGCGCATTTTGCGGAAGGTTCTCTCTAAAGGATCGCCACCAAGTCGCTGCCCGCGGTTCGAACGGCGAGGTCGAAAGGCTCCAACTGGCAGCCGGAAACGCTTTTCCGGACGCATCGAAGACGTCGCAACGCACGACCGGATTTCGCTTCCATCGTAAGTCAACTCGCAAGCTCTCGCCGCCACCGGCCGCCGATTCAAATTGTCGCTTACGTTCCAGGTCCGCGACGATTCCCAGCGATGTTAGCGTCGCGTTCGAAATCGTTAGCTTGCGCCGATCACTGCCGGCGAAGTCCTTAATGGGCACCGGTTGGAAATGGTCGCCGACTTGTATCGCCACTGTCCCGCGCAATTCACGTATCTTCCGAACGGGTGATGTCGCCATGATCACCGATTCGATAGTAAAGGAGTCGTTGTCACAGAATCGTGATCTCATGGCCTCTCCGTTCGAGAAGTCGACGGATTTGCCCGATTCATCTGTGGCCGATTCGATGTCGAGTTCTCCGAAAGCGCTTGTCCGCTCCGCCGCCTTTCCACGCAGTTCGATTTCGACGACGAGATCTGCCGGCTTGATATTCCCCTGCCAAGGACGCCACGAAGCTTTCGCGGCCAGCTTCAACTCTGCCAGCAACGGATCGTTTGGCGACAAGGTCCCGGCCTCGACAAAGGCATTGTCTGCGGTGACCGGCACGTCCAAATCCTTAGCGATCGCCGGAACGAGAACGTTCTTGAACTCGAATGGTACGCGAACCTCGCGCTGGTTCTTGCGGATCGTCAACCGCAGCCGGGCATCGGAAGGGAGGTCCCTTTCCGTGTAGATGTCGCAATCATAGTCCGGGCCCGTGCCGCCCCGACCCCAGGTCATTATGGGAACCTGCGCCCCGTTTGTGTCAACGATGTCACATGCGGTTACCGCGTGCCGCTTCGAATTGATCTTGATGCAGGCGTGATCCTTGGCACCAACAATGTCGGCCGGACGGCGGGACACGCCAACCATGATGTCCAGGGCGCTCAGGTTGTTGCCGCGTATCAGCGTGCCCCAATCATCGCCGTCGGCGTCGTTTCGCTTGCCTGGTTTCGCCGCGCCCTTAAAGACGTTCGGAATTAGCAGCACCTCGGAATCGCCGCCGGTTTCCAGGACCAAGGTTCCCTTTAGCTCGCGAATCGTCCGAATTGGAGGACGATTGGCGATCCCAAGGTTGATTCGGATCGCGTCGTCCTGGCGATTGCCGATGGCGCAGACCGTCGTCATGTCGCCGCGCAATGTAGCGCTGGTCAAACATGCCGAACGATACGATCTGCCATCCTGATCGATGAGCGACTTCAACCTAACTCTGCCGTAAGCGCTCGCTTGGGCCACCGCGGTTCCACGAATCGTGAGAGAAATTCCCAGAGTCGGCGGGACGGCTCCATGGGGACTAAACCCTGGCTCCCATCGCGCCGAAGCGGCGGTCTTGAGGTCCCTTAGAATCGGATCGACGTCGGACTTGGCCGCGGCATTCTCGCCCGCCAGCAGGACGGAGCGAAGCGACAAGGCAGCTACGATTGTCAGGGCCAGACGGGCTGGAATCGTTGTGGGCGTCACGGCTAATCCTTCCTTGTCATGCGCGAGATCGGGACGCATCTCGCAGAAGCTTTGTCACCGGGGACGCGGGAGCGTCCACGCCGTGCGTTCCCACGCAGAGCATGGGAACGAGGATCACGGTTCACTTTTGCTTCGGCGGTTTCTCGGCTGCGGGTGTCGGTGGCGCCGCTTGGTCGGCGGCGATCTCGACAACGACCTCAACTTCCGAGTCACCAAACTTGTTCTTCACAGGCTTGCCAAGCGTCACACATTGGATTTGTCGATATCTTGCGGAAAGGTAGCCCGGCTCACCGTTGCCGGCATCCGGCGAGAGGCCAGAGAGTTCCACGGAAAGATCCAGAATCGCCGTGCCGTCGCCGTGTGCCAGAATGGTGGCGTGAGCGACGAAGCCTTCTGGCAGTTCTTTCACGACTCCAGCGTGTTTGCCCAGGCTCTTGCCGATGCTCAACGTTTTCTTTTCCACTTCCGAGCACACGACCTGCTTTCCGGCCGTTGCCATGATTATGGGCGAGGTCAGCTCCGCACCTCCGCCTTGACGGAACCGGAATTGCACCGTGAACATTTGGGCGGCCGCCTTCTTCGTCTCGCCACCGCGCGGTTCGGAACCGGCCGAAGACAATGCAACCCCAAGAGCGGCGAGGACCGCAAGTTCCCGAAGTGCGGTTCGCATGGCGAGATTCCTTTCTCGGGACGCGGGAGCGTCCGCACCGTGCGTTCCCACGCAGAGCATGGGAACGAGGGGCCGACTCCTTCAGCTCACTGCCGACTGCCCACTGCCGACTGCCCACTGCCGACTGCCCACTATCTCTACGCCACCGCCCGGTGACTGCCGCCGTCTTCGTCGGGCGGATCGTCCGTGACCGCGAGCTTGCCGGCCTGTGACTCCTGCGACATCTTCTCGACGGTCCGCTGCAACTGCTTCAAGTCCCGCCGCATCTCGGGCAGCTTGCTGAAGGCCGCTTGCTTGAGCTTCTGGTCGCGCTCGGGCGTGGCGGGAATGCCGATCATCCGGCAGTCGGCGGGCACGTCGTTGGTCACCCCGGCCATCGCGCCGAGGACCGCTCGGTCGCCGATGTGAACGTGATCGCGGACACCGACCTGGCCGGCCATCACGACATAATCGCCGGTCGTCGTGCTGCCGGCGATGCCGACCTGCGAGCAGAGCATGTTGTGCCGTCCGATGCGGCAGTTGTGGGCGACCATCACCAGGTCGTCGATCTTCGTGCCCTCGCCGATGGCGGTCGGGCCGTAGGTGCCGCGGTCGATGGTCGTGCCGGCGCCGATCTCGACGTCCGCGCCGAGGATCACGTTGCCCAACTGGGCGGAAAGGACGTGCCGGCCGCCAGCCATGCCGTAGCCGAAGCCGTAGGCCCCCAGCACGGCGTTGGCGTGAATGATCGAGCGGGGGCCGACGATCGTCTCTTCGTAGAGGACGGCGTTGGGGAAGATCGTCACGTTCTCGCCAATTCGCGAGCCGGCCATGATGTGGACGCCGGAATAGATCGTCGAGCCGGCCCCAATGACGACGTCGTCGCCGATCGAGGCGAACGGGTGGATGTCGACGTCGGGGCCAAGCTGCGCGGTCGGGCTGATGGCGGCCAGCGGGCTGACGCCGACTCGCGAAGATCGCCGCGGGGGGGTGAAGTGCTGCACGATGGCGGCGAACGCCCGATGGACGTCGGCCACCTGAATCGCGGCCATGCCGGCCGGCGTGAATCCGGTCGGGGCCACGACGGCCGCGGCCTGGCAGTCGGTCAGCAGATGGCTTTTGTCGATCCGGTCGACCAGGGTGATTTGCCCCGGTTCGACGTCCCGCAACGTTGCGGCGCCAAGGATGACCAACTGGCCGTCGCCGACGATCTGCCCGCCGACAAGGTCGGCAAGTTCGGCAAGGGTCGCCTGCATCGTGCGGATTCCTTTCCGGGACATGTTTTCCGTCACGCCCCCCAAGTGTGGATGCGATAACCGCCGGACTAGAATGTACTTAAATCGCGATGACCGGGCAAGAGCAGCCGATTTTGCCGGCCGAGGTCTTGGGGGGCTGCGTAAAAGGCGATGACCGGGGACACCGCTTCCGCCGTTCGAGCGGCTCGCGTATCCTGGAAGTATGGAAGGTTACTCGTCACGCTTCGCGTGATGCCCGGCCCCCGAGGCCAGCCGACTGGCGGCCTCACGCGGAGCGTGAGGAGTACATTTAGACCGTTTGCCGCCGGCTCCCCACTGCGAACTCCACCATGAACGACAACAGCGTTCCGTTCGATTTGGCCGCCTACCAAACGCTCGATCACGAGGAACTGACCCGGCGGGTCCAACGCGTCCGGGCCGAAATGGGCTCGCGGCTGCTGATCCTCGGCCACCACTATCAGCAGGACGAGGTGATCGAGCTAACCGACCTTCGGGGCGACAGCTATGGGCTGGCCGAGCTGGCGGCGAAGAACGAGCAGTGTCGGGCGATCGTCTTCTGCGGCGTCCACTTCATGGCCGAAACGGCCGACATCCTGGCCAACCGGCCGGAGCGGTTGCAGGCCCGCGGCGGCGAGCGGGTGACGGTAGTCCTGCCTGACCTGGGCGCGGGCTGCTCGCTGGCCGACATGGCCGACCTTGGGCAAGTCGAGCGGTGTTGGCAGGAGTTGGCCCAAGTGATCGACACGGACGACCTGATGCCGATCACCTATGTGAACTCGGCGGCCAGCCTGAAGGCGTTCTGCGGCCGGCGCGGCGGGCTGGTCTGCACGTCGTCGAACGCGCGGGCCGCGCTCGATTGGGCGTTCGCCCGCCGGCGCCGCGTGCTCTTCTTCCCCGATCAGCACCTCGGCCGCAACACGGCGAGGGCGATGGGCATTCCACTCGATGAAATGCCGCTTTGGGACCCGCAACAGACGCCGCTGGGCGGGAACACGCCGGACGCGATTCGCCGCAGCCGGGTGATTCTCTGGAACGGCTGTTGCAGCGTCCACCAGATGTTCCAGCCGCAACACGTCGCGTACTTCCGCAAAAAGTACCCGGATATCAAGATCATGGTCCACCCGGAGTGCATGCGGGAGGTGGTCGAGCTGGCCGACTTGTCCGGTTCGACCAGTAAGATGATCGACGTTGTCAAGAAGTCACCGCCGGGCACGCGCTGGGCCATTGGCACCGAGTTGCACATGGTGAACCGGTTGCGGCGGGAGCATCCCGAGCAGGAGATTCATCTGCTCTCGGCGGCCGTCTGCATGTGCTCGACGATGTTCCGCATCGACCTGCCGCACCTCTGCTGGGCGGTCGAGAACTTGGCAGCCGGCACGCCGGTCAACGTCATTCAGGTTGAGCCCGAAACGGCGGCCGGCGCGCTCGAGGCCCTCCAGCGGATGCTGGAAGTGCGGTAGCCGGTTGTGGCTCAGAAGAATTGCATCGTGGTTTGCAGTGCCGGCCTTGGCCGCAATACCGTTGAATTAGCGACGAAGAACCTTGTTCCCATGCTCCCGCGTGGGAACACACTCGTGGCGACGCTCCTGCGTCGTCGGGATCGTCAACCAGTTTCAAGCCAATACGTTATGCTGAGGACGCCGGAGCGTCCAAGCGGTGCGTTCCCACGGGGGACCGTGGGAACGAGATTGTCGGTTGCTTGCTTCATTCAACGGTATTGGCTTTAGCCGGGCATTTTCCGCCTAAAGGCGGGACTACGAACGCGAACGGCATTTTCTGCAATCCCCCCCCTTTATGACCAGTGCCGCTTGAGCTGAATCGGTCGGCGACTTATACTGGCCGACGATCAGCCGTGTCGGGGGGGCATAGGCTGCCCAGCGGTCTTTTCGAAACGGGAGCGACGAGATGAAGTATGCCCTTTCGTTGATTGCGCTTGCTGGCACGCTTTCTTGGCCCGTCGTTGCGGTCGGGGGCAGCCCCGAAGCACGGATCGCCGAGAAGCATTCTCCGGCAATTGTCTACTTGGAGAAATCACGGGGCCTGGCGCTGGGCGGCGCATATTTCCATGGCGACCCTTTGACGCGGGAACTGGTGCGACAAGCTTTGCTGATCGCCGCTCGTGATGAACTTGGGTTGGTGACGCGCGATGCTTGGCTCGGCGATGCCATGCCGACGCAAGGCGATAATCCGCCGCTGGATATCGTCGTCTCGCCCAGTCGTCCGCTATCGCTTTTGGAAATCCTTCGCGGATTCTATCCCGTGCAATGGATCATCGCGCACGACGACGTGCGAGTCGCCGACGAACTCGACTACATCGCCGTGGCGACCGAAATGGAGAAAAGATCGCGCGGCTACTTTGTGAGCGCTCTGAAGCAGGCCGGCTGGGACGGGAAGCCTCACGCGATCCATCCGAAAGGCCAGATGCCGGAAGGCGTGGAAGAATCGCTTAACCAGTGGACGTTCACATCGCAATTCCAGGCGGTGCGATCGCTGCATGAGGCCATCGCGGCGCAGGGCGAATCGCCGGAATTGCTCGGCGCGCTGGTGCGAGGGTATGCCAATCTGGGCATGTTGACCGAGCTTTGCCCTCATCCCGCGCAGAAGGTGTTCAAGGCCAGGGCGTTGCTCTATGCGCAGCGATGCTTGGCCCGAGATCCAAAGTCCGCCTGGTGCCGATGGCATCGGGCGTACGCCTTGGCGATGACCGGTCTGCCGGCCGCCGCGCTCGCCGATCTGGCGGAGGGAGAGAAACTGCGACAGAAAGCGCTCACGTCGGACAGCAAGTCAGCGCGGCCACCCTGGGTAAAGATTATCGACGCCTTCTGTCGCTACGACGCCGAATGGCTCGAATCGTCGCCGGACGACTCCGGTCTTGCGGGACTATGCTCCTATCTGGTCTTGGAGCGATCTGGCTGCGCCGAGATGGCCATCGAGAGTGGCCGGGCTCAGTTGTCCAAGATGCCGGAGTGCTACCGCATTTATGACGGGCTGAATGGCATGGGCGGCGTCGGCCTTCATCACTACTCGACGGCGGCGGGCATGGTGACGCTGGGGCAGAAGCTTTACGGGCGATTGGCCGCGATGCCGGGCTTGCCGGCGGCCGTGGCGGATTTGGCGGCGGAGCGCAAGGAGGCGCCGCCGCGGGCCGCGTTCGCCCCGCGCGGCGTGACATCGCTGGCCGACGAGTTCAAGGCCCGCGCAGCGATCATCGCGGCGCTTCGCGCGACTCGCCCCGCAGCCGACGACGCGGGCGAGCCTTCGTGGGCCGCTCTGGGGCAACTGATTTGGGAACAATCCTTCAATCAGATTGGCGACCGGGTCGCGTTTGAAAGCAGCACCCTGGGGGTCTCGCCCGAGAGCTTCCTCGATACGGCGTCGCCGTTGACGGACGGGCATCCATGCCTTCCTCTGGTCGAGGTCTTCAGTTGGGATCAAAAAAAGCTAAAACGCGCTGTCGAACACCTGCCGCAAGTGCCGGTCGAACGCCTGGAAATGAGCGCCCATCGGCGATCAACGCAGGTCTATTTGGCTGCGCCCGCCGAATGGCCACATCTCATCGACGTCATCATGCAATGTAATACCTCGGAAACCGACTACGAGCTGATGTTGGTCATTCCGATTTATCTGGACATTCACAAGCCGGGATTCGGCCGTCGGCTGATGCGAGTCAGTCCATATTCGCCTTGCGCTAAGGCGACGTTGATCGAGTATGACTGGGACAACGTGAAGAAGGACGCGGCGGAGTGGGAAAAAGCGGCCGCCAAGCAACCGCGGGTGCTCGAAGCGCTCGGCAAACGCTACTGTGACCTTCGACGCTTCGCGGACGCCGAGCGGTGCCTGAAGAAGGCGCTCGACATCTCGCCCGGAATCGAGCGGTCTTTCAAACTGGCCGATGTCTACAAGAAGCAAGACAAGATGGACCAGTGGCAGGCCACCCTGGAAGACGTCCTGAATCAGCCTGACTATGGGCTGTCCCACGCCCGAGCATGCGAGGCTCTGGCGAGCCACTTCATGAGTCGGCGGCAATGGAGCAAGGCGATCACGTACGCAGAAGGCGCCGCCGCCAGCTATTCGGGCGACGGGCTCATGTCGGCGGCCAATTGTCACGAAGGACTGTTGCATTGGGACAAGGCCGAGCAATTTCGTCGGGCCCTCGCCCAGCGATATCGAGGGCAAGAATATCACTGGTACTATTTCTGCAAGCGCACCGGGCACGGCGATCTGAAAGCGGCCCGAGCGCTGGTGCTTCCGACGGTCTACAGCGGTCCCGAGCCGCCTCCCGACTACATCGACCGCGGCGTCGCGCCCATCTTCTACCTGCTCGATAGACAACCGGAGAAGGCGTTGCCCTTGCTCGAAACGGCGTTCCAACAAGGCGATCCCCTTTACTACGGTTTTTATTTGATCCTGGCCAACGACCAGTTGAACCGTCGCGACAAGCTTGACGCCGTGTTCCAGCGCATTCGCGCCGAGGGGCTGAATTACCCGAGTCCCCGGACGGGAAAGGTTCGCAAAGACCGAATCGGCCTGGCCGCCATGATCGCCGACGACTTGAAAAAGGGGGGCAAGGGCGACATCGATCTCGTCAAGGCGGAAAAACTTGTCGCCGATGGTGACGTCTTCGACCAATCGCACTTCTACTATTGGCTGGGTAAGTACCTATCGCTGCATGGCAACGGCGACAAGGCGGTGGAATACTGGAAGAAGTGCATGGAGTGCCCCGAGATGGCCCTGGAAAGCCGCACCTTGGCCGGCGCCGAACTGCTCGAACGCGGCGTGAAGCCGGAAGACTACAAGGACCGCTGGCGGGAGCCGGCAACTCCGCCAAAGACCGCCAAGCCGCGCTGATCCGCGTTTCTCACCGGGCGTAGGGCGGGTCAAGCAAACCAAGGCGGTGGTGGGGCTTCCGTCGCGGCAACTCGTCAGGCGGATTGCAAAGTCCGCCGGCCCAAGATCCCCAACAGGCTGAGGCACTGGTCACGGCTTCGCGGGAACGTCGGGTTGGATCAGGCCGACCGAGAACAGGTCGTCGGCCGACGAATTGCCGTGGATGCCGATGATGGGGAGGCCAGCGCCGTCCAGCGTGGTTTCTGCGCCGCCGCCGCGACCGCCGACCCAGCGGCTTTCGTACTTGTCGCTCGGGTCGAGTCGGTCTCCGCGGATGCGCATGAAGACGACGCGGAAGCCGTCAATGCGATCGCCCGCCTTCGCGACGATTGCGCCGATGGCGTATCCCTCTTTCGCCTCTACGTCCACGAACAGGCCCATGTGCTCCACTTTGGCGTCTTGCGCATACAGTCGACCGTGGATCGTTCCCAGGACCTTTCCGGTGGAAGTGAGGTACTTGGGCTGCAGCGAGTGGATGGTTAGCGCCGTGGGATCGAGCGGGCCGATGCCAGCCCTTAGGCCGACAAGCATCGCCGGTGGTTGGAGAACGTCCCGAAACGTGGTCGAGCCGGTGCCGACGACTTTGCTTTCCTTAAACTTCGTCGCCGACGGGGCCGCCGGCGCGGGCCCGCCAAGAATCACGGCCAGTGCCGCAACCGTCACAGCGGCGATGCACCACTGTGAAAAGACGACCCAACGCCGGCTCCGCTCTGAAGAACGAAGATCGCTCATGGCTTGGCTCCCAAAAGGACTCTTCGCAGTAGGTAGGCCCCGAGACCGCATTATATCGTAGCCGCCCATTCGTGCCATCTCGGGTCGGCTAGAATCGCTCTCCGCGGGTGGCACGCCCTGAAAGGGCGTGGAGCAGCCATTCGACCCCGTGAGTTCCCTCTGCCTGCGGAAGAGGGCCGAAGTAAGGGCTTTCACGAAGTTTCCCGTTCCGCAGCGACTTGATCGGTGCTGGGGACAGGCTCTTCAATTAGCCCATCAGGCGGCCGCAGTAGGAGAACTCGACGGCCAACGCGGTGGCCATGGCGGCGACGTCCAGAAGATTTTCGTGCTCTTGGCGGCGGCGGAGCCGGAGCCGCAGGGCGCCGGCCCGATCTTCGAGCTTCACAAGGATCGCGTTGGCCGCATCTTCGTCGAGCGAGGACCAGCGGGTCAGGCGTTCCAGCAGATTCTTGTGGTGTTTCTGCAGAACGTCGCGGACGGGCAGGGCGGAGTTCCCGGCCAGACGGGGGAAGACCATCCGCAGTTTGTCGTCGACGAAGCCCTGGGCGGCGGCGCGGAACCGCTCGGCCCGTTGGCCGTAATGTTCGGCCAAGGGGACGACCATCTCTTCGACCGGGTTGACCAGCTTGCCGGTCGTGCGGCGGGGTTTTCGCTCGCGGATGTGCCGCATCAGCGCATCGACATATTGGAGCTTCTTCAGGGCCGGCCAGTACTGATAGCGGCGACGCCAGTTCGAGCGGGGCGTCAGCCAGATGGCGAACGTCTCGGCAAAGTCCTCGTCAGGGTGCTTCTGGGCGTAGGTCCGGCCGTACTGGCCGGCGTAGATGTGCTGCACGAACTCACGGCTCTGCGGCTGCGGATGGAAGACCTCGCGGTAGGGCTTCGAGAACGGGCCGAAGACCTCGGCCCAACCGGGGTCCTTCCAGAGCCGATAGGCGTAGCTGACCGTGTGGCCGGCCTCGTGACGCAACAGCATCATCATCATCGTCGCGTCTTCGATCTCGCCGGTCTGCTCTTCCTCGATCCGGGCCAGCCGTCGGTCGGCCAGGTAGAACGGGATGCCAATGACCGGCACCCGGTCTGGGCAGCCCCAAGTGTCGGTCAGATAGAAGGACGGGCGGAACAGCAAGCCCTTGGCTGCGAACTCGCGGTGCAGCCGCTCGGCGTACGGCTCGATCGGCGAGCCCTCGATCCGCAGACCCAGATCACAGACCCGACTGTGCAGCAACTCGCAGCGGACTGTCTCCCAGCTATTAAACGGCAGTAAAGCACTTGCGGCGGACATGGTCTCCATTTTAGGACCCGGCCGAGAGCGGTTCAACATTGGTCCGCGCCGGCGGCGATGGACGCGTGGCCGCTCGGAGGCGTGGCCTGCAATGACGCAAATGCAACGGGTTCAAGCAGTTGCGAATTGGCGATGGCTTTAAGCGATGCGAGGGTCTAGTGACGCTGGGGCAAGACGGTCATCCCCGATCGGCTGTCTCCAAGGGACCGAAAATGTCGCCGAGAATAGCCTGGCAGAGGGGGTGGCATCTTGTCGTGAGACCTCGTCGGCTCTACAGTTAGGCGCCATGTTCGACGATCTGGCCGACGTTTATGACGCGATGATCGATTGGCCGAAGCGGCTCCAGCGGGAGACGCCGTTCTATCGGCGGCTGTTCGACGAGGCGAGCGTCGGAAGCGTTGTTGATGTCGCTTGTGGCACCGGCCGGCACGCCGCGTTGTTCCACTCCTGGGGCCTGACGGTTGAAGGGGCCGACCTCAGTCCGGTGATGATCGAGCGATCGGCCGCGCGGTTCGGTCGGCCGGCGGGCCTTCGCTGGGTCGTGCGAGGCTTTGAGGAGCCGATTGCCGAGGGCCGGCCCTTCGACGCGGCGGTTTGCGTCGGCAACTCACTGGCGTTGGCCTCCGACTTGGCGGCCGCCGAGCGGGCGATCGGGCAGATGCTCGCCGCCGTGCGGGAAGGCGGCCTGGTGGTCGTCCAGGTGCTGAATCTCTGGCGATTGCCTGAGGGCCCGTGCCAGTGGCAGAAATGCCAGCGAGTCTCGGTCTCCGCGGCAGGCGAGCCGTCGATCGAGACGATCGTTTTGAAGGGCGTCCATCGCTGGGCCAGCCACGGCTGCCTGGAGCTGGCCGTCGTCGAGCCTGCGACCGGCCGGCTCCTGAAGACCGAGTCGACGCCGCTGCTGGCGATCGAGGCGTCGGAACTCGAGCGGATGGCTCTTAACGCCGGGGCGAGGGCGGTCGCGCTTTTCGGCGGCTATGATGGGCAGCCCTACGACCGCCGAGAGAGCGTCGATCTCGTGATGGTCGCACGGGTGTAGCGGGGCGGGCTTTCGCGACACGCAGAACAATCTCCATAGAGCCGGCGTAGAGAGCACAAAGCAGTGATTGGGGACTTCCCTATCGAGCGCTGCCATGACAACAACTGGCTCCCGTTCACCGCGATTGACGCCCGATCGCATCGTGATTGCGCTGCTGGCTGTGGAGGCATTTCTGCTGCTGTCGCAGTGGTTTCGCTGGTTCACTTTCAACCAGAACAAGGGTTGGGCCGTGCTGATCGCCGTGGCGGCAGTTGCGCTGACGCTGCTGTCGCTGTCTCTCTGGTTCGTCGGCGCCCTCATCTTTCGCTGGCGGTTTCAATATAGCCTTCGGTCGCTGCTCTTGCTAACGGCGGCTGCGGCCATCGCGTGCAGTTGGCTGACAACCGCCATTGAGCAAGCCAGGAGACAACGGGAGGCCATTGCGGCAATCCTGAAAGCGCGGGCGGGCGTATTCTACGACCTTTCCGAGGCTAGAATAGTCACGCCGTCGCCGCCGCCGTTGGAGACGCTCTTGGGAACCGATTTCTTCCGCGACGTCGCTGGAGTTCAGAACCACAAGCACTCCACTAGGTTCGCAGACGCGGACCTCGAACGCGTTGCCGAGTTGAAGTCGCTCCTCTCGTTGAGGCTTCGCTGCTCGCGCGTAACAGACGACGGTCTGAAGTATGTCGCACGCTTGCCGCAATTGACGGAGTTGAGCCTTTCGGATACGTCCATCACCGACGCTGGACTGGAGCATCTCACCGGGCTAAGCCGACTCAAATATCTGACTCTCAGCCGCACCAACGTTACCGACGCTGGCGCAAAGAGACTCCAGGAGGCGTTGCCGAAATGCACGATCATCCGCTGATGCGGGCAAGAATCACATGCGACTGGTGGTGGGACCTGCGTTGACAGTGGTCGCTATCCACCCGGCGGCGGCATTGCTGCTTCGTGCTGCCTTGGGCTCGCTCTTCAGCGGCACAGCCTCGCTAGTCGGTTCGTTCAACTCCGCCGTCGGGCACGTTCCGCCGCAGAACGCTTGGCGACTGCTTGTTGGCCAGACCACGCTGGAATAAAATGCGTCCATGTCTTTCGCCCCGCCATGCGAGGCTGAACCGATCTGGAGGAGAAACGATGATTTCTGCCGCCGACTTAGTCCGTTACCAGAACGAAGCGAAGAAGATGTTCGATCGGGCGCACATCGTCATTACGCCTGAGGAGGCCAAGCGGATCGAGACGGCCGACTTCGGCCTCGGCCAGTTCGACGAGACGGGTCTGATTGTGCTGGTCTATGTGAACACGGACCGGGTTTGCGCGAAGGAGTTGGCGCTGCTGCCGGGGCAAACCTGCCCCGAGCATCGGCATCCGACCCGTGGCGCGGTGCTGGGCAAGGAAGAGACGTTCCGCTGTCGTGCGGGCCAGGTCTACTTGTACGTGTCCGGCGAACCGGTGAAGAACCCGAAGGCCAAGCCGCCGAAGGGCCGCGAGAAGACGTACACGGTGTGGCACGAGATCGTGCTCAACCCGGGCGAGCAGTACACGCTCAAGCCCGACACGCTGCACTGGTTCCAGGGCGGGCCCGAGGGCGCGGTGGTTTCCGAGTTCTCGACCCGAAGCACCGACGAGGCGGACGTGTTCACCGACGAGGAGATTCAGCGGATTACCAAGGTTGGGTGAGAGACAGAGGTAGGTTATGCTTTAGCATAACAGCGGTCGTGTAACGGGATCGCGTTATGCTGAAGCATAACCTACGGCCCATGGTCTGCGATCCGTTGGCCGCGCGTTGAGAGCAGCGTCAGACAAGACAGATCACGAATAACCACCGGACATTGGAGCGGCGGTTGGACTGCCGCTTCGGTCGCCGGCATTCACTTATCGACTACGCGTTAGGGAGAAACTATGAACCGTCGTGCCTTGCCGATTCTCGCGGCGTTTCTTTGCATGGGCTTCGTCGATGGCGTGGGGGCGTTTGTTGGGTTGGCCCAAGATCACTTCAAGAATCTGAGCAGTCTTGAGGCCATGCTAATTCCCTGCGTTGGCTACATCGCGTTCGGCTTCTTGTCGGTGCCCGTCGGCATTCTGCAAGACCGCACGGGCAAGAAGACGATCTTGCTCGCTGGTTTGACCATCGCTCTGATTGGCACGGCCATTTCCTGGTCGGGCTTGACCAAATATCCGGTGTTCCTGACCACCATTCTGTTGATGGGCATCGGCACTGCGGTTCTTCAGGTTGCGGGCAACCCGATCATGCGAGACGTTTCGGACCCGAAGTTTTATTCCCGCAATTTGAGCATCGGGCAATGCGTCAAGGCAGTTGGGTCGATCTCGGGCTCGTTGGTTCCGGCCTTGCTGGCCCAGTTCTCGGTAGCGCTCGCCGCGGTTGGGATTGTCAAAGATTGGCAGGTGCTTTTCCCGATGTACGCTGTCGCTTTCGCGATTACCGTGGTGTGGGTTGGACTAACGAAGATCGAAGAACATCGCGACGCGGGCGCCAAGCCGGCTAGCCTCGGGTCGTGCCTCGCGTTGTTGGGTAACCCTTACGTGTTGACCATGGTCCTTGGCATCTTTTTGTACGTGGGCACCGAGGCCTGCATCAGTGCCAACGTGGCGCCGTATTTGAAGGACCGGTTCTCCGTCGATCTGAAGACGTGGGGCATCCTCGGGAACTCCTTGTTCTTCGTTTGTCTCTTGGCAGGACGGTTCGCGGGGTCGGTCGTCTTGAACTGGCTCTCCGCGGCGAAGTTCCTCGCCTTCACGGTGCTTGTCGCTATTGCGGGACTCGTCGGGCTTCTGTTCGCTCAGAGCACCGCGGTTGGAATTCTTTGCATCGTGTTGGCTGGGCTTGGTTGTGCGAACGTCTTTCCGCTGATTTTCTCTATTGCGGTCAACCACATGCCGCAGCGCACCAATGAGATATCCGGTTTGATGATCACCGCAATTGTCGGCGGGGCGTTAGTGCCCTTGGCAATGGGGGTGGTCGCCGATAAGACGGGAAGCAAAACGATGGCCTTTGTCGTTCCGCTGGCCTGCGCCCTGTACTTGCTCGTTAGCGCTGTTGTCGCCCTGAAGACGGCAGCCACGGAAACGACCGAGGCCGCGGCGTAGTCCACATTTCACCGGTCACTATCGTGGCCGTCAAAGCATAGCGTGATGGAATTCTGATGGGTGGCACGCCCTAAAAGGGCGTGGTAGATCGGCAAACCGCCGCACAACACGCGTCACGCCCTTTCAGGGCGTGCCACCCGATTTTGATGACATATTTCTTTCTTTACGCGTCCTAGCCAGGTTCTGCCATGAAAATGTCCAGCCGTTCTTGCGTCGCAATATTGATTCTGGCGGTTTGTTCCGTCGTCGGGGCGTGTTTGGCCGCTGATCCGATCCCGATCCAGGGCCGGATTCAAATCATCGGCGGCCAGGCGCAAGCAACCGTGCGTGTGGCGTCGCCGAACCCCGGCCAGCCGATCGATTGCGTCAATCCGCTGGTCGGCACTTCGGGACACGGCCATACCTACC
Organism: Thermoguttaceae bacterium; assembly: GCA_039679885.1. Taxonomy (GTDB): domain Bacteria; phylum Planctomycetota; class Planctomycetia; order Pirellulales; family Thermoguttaceae; genus JAJFUI01. Next base: position 29,114 of record JBDKUC010000393.1, read on the forward strand.
CCGGCGCGACCGCGCCGTTCGGCATGGTGCAACTGAGCCCCGACACGCGGCTCAAGACATGGGACGGCTGCAGCGGATACCACTATTCGGACAAGTGGATCCTCGGTTTCAGCCACGGGCACCTGTCCGGCACCGGCTGCTCCGATCTGGGCGACGTCCGCCTGACGCCGCTGAGCGGCAAGATGGATTGGCCCACCGAGCGCGACGGCTACCATCTGCCCTTCTCGCATGACAAGGAAGTGGCTCACGTCGGCTATTATGCCGTCACGCTGGGCAACCCGAGCGTCAAGGCGGAGTTGACGGCGACCGAACACGCCGGCATGCACCGCTACACGTTTCCCAAGGATCAGCCGGCCCACCTGGTCCTCGATCTGATTCGCTCGATCGGCGATGGGCACGTTGTCAAGAGCGGCCTCGTGGCGGAGAGCAAAACCACGTTCAGCGGGTTCCGCCACAGCGAGGGTTGGGCGCCGAGGAAGGTCTTCTACTACGTGATCGAGTTCTCCGAGCCGTGCGATAGCTGGACGATCCAGAGCGACGGCAAGGACGCAACCGACGCCAAGGAGGGGCAGGGCAGGCACGTCCAGGCCCATTTCGATTTCAACTCGCTCGAAAAGCCGCTCGGGGTTCGCGTTGGCCTGTCGGCGACGAGCGTCGAGGCCGCGCGGGCGAACCTGAAGGCCGAGATTCCCCATTGGGATTTCGACGCCGTGGTGAAGAAGACCCGGGCGCAGTGGTCCGACCTGCTCGGCAAGTTCGTGGTGCAGAGCGCCGATCGGGCGGTGACGGAGACGTTCTACACCGCGCTCTATCACACGGCCTTGGCCCCGACGATGTTCAACGACGCCGACGGCTCCTATTACGGCATCGACCGGAAGAGCCACGCCAAGGCGGACTTCACCTACTACAGCACGTTCTCCCTCTGGGACACCTTCCGCGCCGAGCATCCGTTGCTGACGATTTACCAGCCGCAGCGGGTCGATGACTTCGTGAACACGATGTTGGCTCACTACCGGGAGTTTGGCAAGCACTCGTTGCCGGTCTGGTCGCTGGCTGGCGACGAGACGTGGTGCATGATCGGCAATCATGCCATCCCGGTGATCGTCGACGCCTATGCCAAGGGCTTCCGCGGCTTTGACGCCGAGGCCGCCTATGCGGCGATGCGCGACGTCGCGATGCAGGATCGCAATTGCCTTGGCGAATATCGCAAGTACGGTTACATTCCGACGACGATGAACAAGGAAGACCGGAAAATGTCGGTCTCGCGGACGCTCGAATACGCCTATGACGACGCCTGCATCGCCCGGATGGCGGCCATGCTCGGCAAGACCGAGGACGCGGCGCTGTTTGCCAAGCGGGCAGAGAACTGGCAGAACGTGTTTGATGCGTCGGTCGGTTTCGCCCGGGGCAAGACGGCCGACGGCAAGTGGCGCGACCCGTTCCATCCGCGTGAGTTGATCTGGCCGGACTATACCGAGGCGACCGGCTGGCAGTACACGTGGTCCGTCCCGCAAAACGTGCCGGGGCTGATCGAGGCGATGGGCGGCGATGGCAAGTTCATGGCCAAGCTGGACGGATTGTTCACGGCTAGCTCGGAAGTGATTGCCGGGGCGCCCGACATCACTGGGCTGATTGGCCAGTACGCGCACGGCAACGAGCCGTGCCATCACGTGGCTTACCTATACAACTACGCCGGCGCGCCAGCGAAGACGCAGGCCCGGGTGCGAGAAGTCGCGCGGAAGTTCTACAACAACACGGTCGAAGGCTGCTGCGGCAACGACGACTGCGGGCAGATGTCGGCCTGGTACGTTTTCACGGCGCTGGGCTTCTACCCGGTCGATCCGGCGTCGGGCGTTTACGTCATCGGCAGCCCGGTGGTAGACCGAGCGACGATCAAGCTCGACCCGCGCTATCACAAGGGCAAGGCCTTCACGGTCGTTGCGGAGAACAACTCGCCACAGAACGTGTACATTCAATCGGCCACACTCAACGGCAAGCCGCTCGAACGGAGTTGGCTGAGCCATGCCGAGCTGACGGCCGGCGGCGAATTGGTCCTGAAGATGGGATCTGAGCCGAATCCCGCCTGGGGCGCCGGAGCGGCCAACCGTCCGCCAATTAGCGTCAAGTAGCTATCCGCTCTGACGGAAGGTCTCACGCGGAGGCGCGGAGGCGCGGAAGACGTGCGCGGCAAAGGGGACAGTCCCCAGGCCCGATTCGCCAAGTAGCTGTCCGCTCTGACGGAAGGTTTCACGCGGAGGCGCGGAGACGCGGAGGACGTGCGCGGCAAAGGCAAGACACGCGTCTTGACGCCTTGGCGTGAGGGTTGTTTTGCGCCCGTTCCGGCCGGCATCGCATCCTTGGGCATCGCAACACAGTAGGACTTCGACGATCATGTTCAGTTCACAGCGATTGGGCATTTCGCTTGCGTTTTCCTTGGCAGTCGCGGCTTCGGCGGCGCGAGCGGCCGATCTGCCGCATTCGCCGCTGTTGGAGCCGAACGCCAAGGTGATTTCGGTGCTCGAAGGGCCTGAGACGGCGGTCAAGGCGGAATCCGCCACGCGGCAGGTGCTGGACCTCTCGCAGCTCAAGTGGACGGTGGCGGGCTTTCTGCCGCACCTTTGGGAGCTATCGTGGCGCAATGAGGGCGTTTGGAAGATGCATGAGGCCGACGTGCCGCCGGTCCCGATGCAAGTGCCCGGCTCGGTGCAAGCGGCCCTGTTGGCGGCCGGCGTCATCTCCGACTGGAACCAGCCGTTCGAGTCGCGAAAATCCGAATGGGTCGAGAACCGCCATTGGATTTGCCACGCGGCCATTCCCGACGGCTGGTTGAAGCCCGGCGCGGAGATGCGGCTGGAGTGTCTCGGGCTGGACTGGGCCGGCTGGGTGATGATCAACAGCAAAGAGGTTGGCCGGTTTCGCGGCACGCACACGCCTTACGGTTTCGACGTGACGAAGGTGTTGAAGCCGAAGGGGAACGTCATCGACATTATCTTCGATCTGCCGCCGCGTTGGCTCGGGCAGTTCGGCCAGACGTCGAAAATGACGGAGTGGAAGGCCCGATACAACTACACCTGGGACTGGGTGCCGCGAATCGTGCAGGCCGGCATTTGGGACGACATTCGCCTCGTGGCGACCACCGGACCGCACATCGCCGACTTCCAGTGCGCGGCCGACGCCGACGTGAAGTCGGGCAAGGGCTGGCTGGAGATGGCCGCCGACATCGCGGGAAAGCCGAACGGCAC
>JBDKUC010000434.1:0-4013 GCA_039679885.1 Thermoguttaceae bacterium
GCCTCGAATGCTTCCCAAACCGGCCGATCAATGGCCGGCTGCGGCGTCCGGCGATCGAGCCTGAGGTAATCCGCCCAATCGGCGTCCAGAGGTGGCGGCGTCACGCCCTTCGGCTCATAGCGCACGAGTTGCCAACGCGTGTGCGGCTTGCCTGCCGCATCGGTCATGGTCAGCGTCCGCGCGTCGCGTTGGTCGGCGGAAAGCTGGCCGCTCGATTTGCCGTCCAACTGCGAGCGCCAGAGACTGGGCAGTCCGTCGACGCCGGCGAAGGCCGCCTCGATCCCGGTCGTCGCGTTGGCCGGCAAGGCGACGGGGACCAGCCGCACGCTGCCCGAACTCCCCTTGGCAACGTGGAACAACCGAGCCAGCTCCTCGTTGCTGCGGTGCGGCAGCCAGGGTAGCCGCTGGTCGACCAGCCGGCGGACGTCCTCGCCCCAGTTGCCAAGCTCGACGAGCTTGAGCCCGGGCCAGGCGATGGCCGCCGCGTCTCCTTCGGCCCGGAGCGTGCAGCCAGGCAGCCTGATCTCCATGCGTCCCGGCTGCAGCAAGAGCATGATCGTCTCCGGCGGCCGGCCCGGCCCCGTGAGACGCCACTCCCACAGGCCTGTCTTGCTTGGCCGGCGGGCGTTCAACAATGCGAGTTCTTCAGGCTTTGCCTCCGGCAGGGCGGAGAGCGGCGGCAGTCGCTCCTCGCTGACCCAAGGAGCGACGACCGGTCGCAGCGGCGACAGCCCGCTCCGCTGCCAGGGGCGATCTTGGCGCATCGCCTCGAACCGGCTGCGGCGAAGCTGTGTCAGCAGGTTGACAACTTCATCCTGCACGTCCGCGGTGTGTGAGACGACGAGCGCTCCGTGCGGCTCGTCGCCCGAGATGCTGCCCGTGCCGCCGACGTCGTCCCAGGAACTGGGCCGCACCGTGCTCCGAAGCAAGGTAATGATCGAATCCAAGTCGACCTCAGAGTCGTGCGGCAGGGTTGCGGGCCGCCAACCGATGCCGGGACCCGACAGCGGCGGCAATTTGCGAATCCGCCCGAAAAGCTGGTCGATCTCTTCATGCACGTCGTCCGTCGCACTGAGGACGAAATCGAGTGTTGGCTCGAAGTACGAAACGTTCCCGGCGCCGCCGACGTCATCCCAGCTACTAGGCCTGACCGTGCTTTTGATCAGTTCGGTTGGCGAATCGACGTCGGGCTGCATCGCTCCCGGTGCATCGAACGCGGGGGCCGGACCGCTGCGCTTGCCGCCGACGGCCGCCTCGCCCGGCAGAGGCTCGGACGCTGAGGGCGTGCTCGCATCGCCGCCGCTCGACACACCGATCGGCCCGGTCGTCCGCGAATCGACTGACGGCCCGCCCCAAGTCCCGCCGGCGAATCCGCCCATGCCGCCAGCCATACCGCCCATGGCCATGCCGCCAGCCATGCCGCCCCACATGCCGCCACCACGGCCTCGGTTGCGGCCGCTTCCGCTGAAGGGCGTCTCCTGGTTAACGGGCGTTGCATACTCGTAGACGATGCCGCGGCCGGAATGCAGTCGCGTCGCCAGGTGTGTGTCGGCTTCCTCCGGCGTGGTGATGACCAAAGCTTCGTCGGCAACGACGTAGGTTAGCCCCAAATTGCCCAAGAGCCAGCGAAGCGACTCGCTCGCAGGGACGCCATGCCATCGGCCCGTGAGTTTCGCGTCAAGTTCGATGCTGGCCTCGCCTAGCGCCTTGTGATCGATCAGCACCGTGTCGTCCATCTGCTTGGCGAGTTGGTCAACCACGCTGGTCAGCGGCGTGTCGCGAAAGTCAACGTCGATGGGCCGCTTCAGCTTATCGCGGATTCGCTCTTCGGCCGCCAGCCGGCGATCGAGATAGGGATCGACCAGCATCTCGGGCGATGGCGCCCGGTCGCCGAACAGATCGGCCACGGGATAGACCTCGGTGGTCAACAGGCTGTCGGCGTGTTCCGGCGTCGTGATCAGCAGGCGATACGGCTCCTCGACCAGCGTCAATCCATGTTGATGAAGCAAATAGTTCGCGAAACTGCGAAGCGACATGCGTCCATGTCCATAGCCGCTCAGTGCCATGCCAGGCAACCGAATGTCTGCCTCGCTGAGAGCCCGCTGGTCAATGACGACGTTCAGCTTTGGATCGACGGCGAGCAGGGTCTGAAGATCATCGAGCCTCATCGGCGCGAGTCGGCCGTCCTTGTCGGTCATGGTCGGGGCAAACAGCGGGCTCGCCTTCGGCGGCTTGCTCAAACCGATCTCGGCCGACAGTCTCCTCCGGGCAGCTTCCACCGCCGACGTCTCACGCTTCGAGTTGAATCGGTCGCCCCCTCGAGATGGCCCGTCCTCCGCTCGCGGCGACCAATCCCGAAAACGCACGCGCACCTCTTTCAGCAACTGCGAGGCATACGGGTGCCGCCGTTGAAAATCACTGCCGGGCAACGGCCGTGCGGCAAGCAGCGATGGCAGATCCACACTGGTCGGCATCGCCGCAATCGGGGCGGCTGGATCAAAAAGCTTGCGGTAGGGTCGAATGGCAAGCGACACCGACTGACGCTGGAGATCGGCACGTATCTTGCCGAGGAGCTTCTCGTACTCCGCCCGGCGACTGGCCGGGATGTCTCGCGCCGCCGCCAGCAATCGGCTGGCGTACATCGGATCACCGCCATCGAGCGCGTCGCGGACGGATTGAAAGACCCGTGCGAGCGAACGCGCCCGCACCTCCGCGTCCGTCCGGTCAACCTCACGAGACACTCGGGCAAGCCATCGCTCGGGCAGTTTGGGCGCGACCAGGGCGTCGGGCGGCTGCCAGTAACGATGCCGCACACGCCGGTCGATTGCCCACCGCCGATAGTCGTCCTCGCTCTCTAAAACCAAGAAAGCCGTGTACGGTGTGAGCAGGCTCCACTCTTGCGCCAGCGCGGTGATTTCTTTCTCCTGCAACGTAGGCGTTTCAAACTCCGGGTCGCGATCCGCAGGCCGGCCTCGCCGGAGCTCGTCGATCCTGTGCTGCGCCCAAAGCCGTCCGACGAACACGTCGTCCTGCTTTGGATCGACCTTGAGGTCCCAGTCGCGCACGTGCTGCTTCCCATCGCGCTCGGTCGTCAGCTTGACTTGCAGCGACTTCCGCGGAGTGGCTCGCCCAAAGATGTGCAGGGTACGGCCGGGCAACCAAGCGGTCGGATAGTAAATATCCTGCGGCGAAACGCCTTCGATGGAAAGCCGGAGAATCCTTTCCGGGCTGGGCAGGCCGGCAGCGAGCCACGCGGACAGATCGTGCGAGCCAAGCCCAGAGCCGGCCACGTCGAACAGCAGCCCACCGCTCGTGCGAGCCAGCGAGTCCATCAGTTTCCGGCCATCGCTGCTCTCTCGGGCGAGCACGATCGCCGGCGTCGCGTGAGCCTTGGCGATGCACTCCCCAAGCCGCCGCACAAGCGACATCGTGTCCGTGGGGCTATCCACCTCGCCGTCGCCGATATAGACAACCAGCCGTCGCGCGGACGATTTCGGCTCGAACAGCTCCAACGCCTTGTCGAACGCGTAGGCTAGATCGGTCCCGCCCAGGGCGAATTGCTGGTCGGACGCGGAGAGGGCGGCCTCCGCTTCTCGACCGCCGCCAGGCTGCCAACGGTCGCCGATTGGCCGCACCGAAACATCGACGGCGGCAAGCCGGAAACGGTCCGTTGGGCGGAGCTTGTGCAGAACTTCTGCCAGCGACTGCCGCGTCGCTCGGCAATCTCTCATGCTGGCCGACGTGTCGACGAGCACCAAGACGTCGGCCGGCGGGGCCGCTTCCGCCGTGGCCGGTCTCGCAGCCTTCGCATCGCTCGACGCAGGGGGCACAGAAATCTGGAAGTAGAGTTTCGGCTCGGCCCAATCCGGCGTCGTGGGCGGATTGACCGGTTGACTCTCCGTCGTGTAGCTGCGCAAACCAACCTGCGGCTTCGCTTCCTCCGAGAAACTCAACAGGAAGTCGCTCTGAGGACGGTAGTCTTGCTCGGTCTTGTCGAAACGGAAGAAACCGTC
>JBDKUC010000179.1:0-6038 GCA_039679885.1 Thermoguttaceae bacterium
ACCCTCAATGACATGATCAAGCCGGCGATCGAGGCCGTGGAGAAGCAGGGGAAAGCCGCCGCGGTGGGGAGAGAACATGACGAAGCTCGAATGACGAAGGACGAAGGAAGCTCGAAGTCCGAAATCCGAAATCCGAAGGTCAGCCGCTGCACTTCACTGCGGATTCCTTTCATCGCATGACGACTGCCACACTACGCCTGTTGCTGCCTGAAATCATGCTGGTCGCGATGGCGGTGGGGATCTACCTGGCCGGGGCGTTCTGGAACGCCCGCCGGGCGTGGAATTGGCTGGCCGGCGCGGCGCTCGCGGCGGCGGCTTTTGCGCTGGCCCGGCAGACCGATACGACTGCGGCCGACGGCCTGCTCAACGTCGATGCGTTGGCTTGGCTGGGCCGCTGGGCGTCGCTGGGGTTCGGTGTCCTGCTGTTGCTTGCGGCTTCGCGGCCGCTTGTGGCCGGCGCGGAATACGTCGGTTCGCTGTTGCTGGCCATCGCCGGGCTGATGCTTGTCGCCTCGGCCGCCGATCTGGTGCTTCTGTTCGTCGCGCTGGAACTGATCTCGATTCCCACCTACATCCTGCTCTATCTGGGACGGAGCGATGCGGCCCATCAGGAGTCGGCCGCGAAGTACTTCTTCCTGAGCGTGCTGAGTTCCGCGCTGCTGCTCTATGGGTTCAGCTTCCTTTGCGGGATCGCCGGGTTCGGCAAAGCGCCCGGTTCGCATGCGATGACTGCGCTGGCTGCCGTGCAGACGGCGATGCGAGAAGGGCTGGGCGGGACAAGGGGGCAGGGCGTTGCGTTGACCACGTTCGCAAAGCTGGCGTTGGTGCTGGTGTTTGCGGGGCTGTCATTTCGCATCACGGCCGTGCCGTTTCACTTTTACGCTCCGGATGTGTACGAGGGGAACACGCATCCGAACGCGGCGGTTCTGTCGATCTTGCCGAAGGCCGCCGGCTTCGTCGCTCTGACGCGAATTCTGGTCGATGCGATGCCGGGCTTGGGGGCTTACGCTTGGCAACTGGTGCTGGTCATTTCGCTGTTGACGATGAGCGTCGGCAACGTGATGGCGCTCTGGCAGAACGACTTCCGCCGGCTCCTGGCCTATTCGTCGATCGCCCAGGCCGGCTACATGCTGCTGGCGCTGGCCGTCGCCATGGCCCACGGCTCGGCCGACGAGTGGAGCGGGCTTGGGGCCCTCTGGTTCTATCTCGTCGCGTATGGGCTGGCCACGATCGGGGCGTTTGCCGTGGCGGAATCTCTCGGCGCGGCGGACCGTCGCATCGACGCGATTGGCGAGCTGGCCGGGCTGGCTCGGCGCCGGCCTGTGGCCGCGGCCGTCCTGGCGATTTGCCTGCTGAGCCTGACCGGCGTGCCGCCGCTGGCCGGTTTTTGGGGCAAGCTGCTTGTCTTCGGCAGCGCGCTGAACGTCAGCGGCTCGAACGTCGCGGAGCAGGTTGTCAACCTGCCTTCGTCCCTCGGGCAGGTCGCCAATCTGCCCCACGCGATGCGTTGGTGGTTCCTTACGGCGGCGGTGATCGGCGTTCTGAACGCGGCCATCGCGGCGGCCTATTACTTGCGGGTTGCGGCTGTGCTATACTTTCGCACGCCTGAGGCGACGCATCGCTCCGAAGGCGGCCGCGGCCCCTGGATCGCCGCGGTGCTGTGCGCCCTGCTGCTGATCGGCATTGGCGCGTATCCGGGCCCCGTGATTGAAAAGGCGGCGGAAGCCGGGACTCCGCAGGGAGTCGCGCCGCCCGAGGGCTGGGCGCTCGAATGCCCCGTCGATTCTCCAGCCTTTTCCACCAACCACTAGCCACTGCCCACTGTCCACTGCCCACTGCCTACTTAATCCACCCATGAAACCCGAAATCACCTACGACGACTTCTCGAAAATCGACCTGCGCATTGCGACCGTGCTGGCGGCTCGCGAGCACCCGAACGCGGACAAGCTGATGCTGCTTCAGATCAAGGTGGGCGAGGAGGAGAAGCAGATCGTGGCCGGCATTCGTGGCCATTACACGCCCGAGCAGCTTGTCGGCCGGCAGATCGTCGTGGTCAACAACCTTCAGGAAGCCATGCTCCGCGGCGAGGAATCGCACGGCATGTTGCTGGCTGCCAGCGACTCGGCCGGCGTCGTCCTGCTGCGGCCCGACCGCGATTGCGAATCGGGGGCGGGGGTGAAGTAGCGCTGGTTACGAAACGTCGCGGAACACATCTTCGTCGGTCAGATAGCCGTGCGTTTTGGCCAGCGGCATGATTCGTCGCCGCAGCGATTCGAATTCCGCCAGCGCGCCGGACGGCCAGCACCTGGCGACCATCCGGGCAAACTGTTCGTTCGAGTCGGCGAGCCGTGCCACTCGCGGAAGAATGAGATCGAAGTGCAGCTCAAGGAGGTGTTCGAGCAGGCAGGTTGCGATTGATGAGCGGAGTTCTTCGTCCGGGTGTTGACCCCACCGTTCAGCAAACGACCAGATCGGCTCCGGCTCATCCTCGATGAATTCGCCAATCGCGATAATCGCCTTCCACCGCGGATCGGGTTTGCCTTCGGCCGCCGCTGTGCCGGGCAAGATCGTTTCGGCGTTCCGGATTGCGTCGTAAACGTTCATGGTTGGCAATGGGATGGCGTGCGCCTCAGTCCTTGCCTCCAACGATGTGATGTTGGCTGGCGCCCAATCGGCGGTCAATTCTGCTCGTTCTCCTGCGGGTGTTCTTTCTCGAGCGCCGCCTCCGCCGCCGATTGCCATTCCCGCTCGAGGTGCTTGCGGCCTTGGCGGATGCCGATGTGGTCCCAGGGGAGCGGGGCGTCGACGGGGCAGGGAACGTGCAGCGTCGTTTCGGGGTCGATGCCGGCGTCGGAAATCGCTTGCCACCAAAGCGCGGGCCGGAGTTTCTCAGCCCAGGCGTCGAACCGCGCGCCGCGCTGCCAAGCCAGTTCAATCGCCTGGCCCATGCGGCGGTCGCCGCGGCAGAGCATGCCCTCGAGCAGGCTCGCCTCGATGTCGTGGCAGCGGAGTTGCACGGTGCGGAATCGCTTGCGCTGGTACAGGAAGTCGTGCGCCCAGCGGAAGTATTCCCGCCGCTGCATGCCGTGCCACTGGAAGGGCGTTTGTGGCTTCGGCACGAAGTTCGACACATTGGCCACGACGTCGGCCGGCCGGCCGCGGACTTCGCGGCCAAGCTGCGAGATTCGCTCGGAAAGCTCGATGATCCCTTCGAGATCGGTCTCGCGCTCGCCCGGCAGGCCGCACATGAAATAGAGCTTCACACGCGAAAAGCCGTTCTCGAACGCTCGGCGGCAACCGGCCAGCAGGTTCTCGTCGGTGATCGGCTTGCCGATCTGGCGCCGCATGTCCTCGCGGGCGGCCTCGGGCGCCAGCGTCAGGCCGGAGTGGCGGTCGGTGTTGAGCAGCTCGCCGACCGCCCGCAACTGCTCGTTGATCCGCAAGCTGGGCAGCGAGATGCTGACTCCCAACGGGCGGAACGTTTCCTGGAGCCGGCGGATCAGCTCGTCGAACTGCGGGTAATCGCTGCTCGAAAGCGAGAGGAGCGAGATTTCGTTGTAACCGGTGGTGCGATACTGTTCGACGGCCGCGCGGACGATCGACTCGACGCTGCGGAAGCGGAGCGGCCGTTTCAGGGTCGTGCTCTGGCAGAAGCGGCATCGGCCCGGACAGCCGCGCATGATCTCGATGGCGATGCGGTCCTGGACGCATTCGACGTAAGGGACGACCGGGGCGGTGGGCGGTGAGATGGCGTCGAGGTCAGGACGACCGCCGGCTCGATCGTCTTGGCAGGTTGATCGGTTTCGCCGGCAGGTCGACAACCTGGCCCAGGGTCAAATGACTGCGGCACGTAGGCGTAGGGCAGCCGGGCGGACATTTCGGCGAGCGCCGACTGACGGACTCGGCGTGACTCGATAAAGCCGCGACCGGTGGTCGCGCCCTCTCGCGCATCCTCGGGCGCGACCAACGGTCGCGGCTTTATTTTCATCCACAAATCGCAGACTTCCGGCAGCGCCTCCTCGCCGTCGCCGATGACGAACAGGTCGATGAACCGGGCCATCGGCTCGGGGTTGGACGCGCACGGCCCGCCGGCGATCACCAGCGGGTGGTCCATGGTGCGATCTTGCGCGTGCAAGGGGATTCCGCCCAGGTCGAGCATCGTCAGCACGTTGGTGTAGCACAGGTCGTGCTGGAGCGTGAAGCCGACAACGTCGAACTCCTTCAGCGGCGTGAAGCTTTCGAGTCCGTAGAGCGGCAGCCGATGCTCGCGGAGCAACTGTTCGAAATCCTCGAGCGGCGTAAACGCCCGCTCGCAGGCCCAATCGTCCCGGCGGTTCATCACGTCATAGAGCACCTGGACGCCATGACAGCTCATGCCGATCGAGTAAGTGTCGGGGAAGCAGAGGCAGAGAGTTCCGCGCGAGGCAGATCGAGCGTCTGCCGTCTGGGGGACAGACTGGTAATCTGCCTTGTCTGGGGCAGGTTGACAACCTGCCCCACGGTCTTTGCGCACGGCGTTCCATTCGCCGCCGATGTACTGGGCCGGCGTCTGCACCCGCGGCAGCAGGCGATCGACGATAATGTCCTTGAGAGCTTGATTACGCATGATTCCTACAATCGGAAATACCCGCAAATGGTGTCGCAGCTCCAATTATGGCAGATCGCGGGGCGGCGAACCAGCGGCCATTTCTTGGGCGTGTGGGGCTAGCCTATAATGAAGGAACATGATCGCTAAGGAGCCTATCGGATGTTTCGCCATCTCTCGTGGTTTTCTGCTCTTGTATTGACGCTGGTTTGCAGCGCCCAGGTCTGCGGCCAATCGCGATCGCCCTTCGACGCCGCGCGGAACAAGATGGTCGACGAAGAGATCGTCGCTGCGGGCGTCAAGAACAAGCGGGTGATTCAGGCGATGCGCGACACCGTGCGGCATGAGTTCGTTACGTTGAACCTCCGCCGGCTGGCGTACTATGACATGGCCCTGCCGATCGGCGAGGGGCAGACCATCTCGCCGCCGTTTGTCGTGGCCTACATGACCGAGGCGTTGGATCCGCAACCGACGGACGTCGTGCTCGAGATCGGCACGGGGAGCGGCTATCAGGCGGCCGTGCTCTCGAAGCTGGTCAAGGAAGTCTACACGATCGAGATCGTCGAGAAGCTTGGCCGCAAGGCGGAAAAGACGCTCGAACGGCTTCACTACGGCAACGTGCATGTGAAGGTGGGCGATGGCTACCAGGGTTGGCCCGAGCATGCGCCGTTCGACAAGATCATCGTCACGTGCTCGCCCGAAAAGGCCCCGCCGGCGCTGGTCGCGCAACTGAGAGAGGGCGGGCGGATGGTCATCCCGGTCGGCGAGCGCTATCAGCAAACGCTCTATCTGCTCAAAAAGGTCAAGGGCAAGATGGTGTCCGATGCGTTGCAGTCGACGCTGTTCGTGCCGATGACCGGTGCGGCCGAGGCTGGCCGCCAGGTGCTGCCGAATCCGGCGAATCCGGCGATCGTCAACGGCAGCTTCGAGGAGCTGCACGGCGACCCACCGTCGTTGGTCGGGTGGCACTATCAGCGGCAACTCGAGGCAGTCGCGGCGAAAGATGCGCCCGACGGCCATCGCTGCGCCACATTCCGCAACACGACGCCTGGTCGAGGGAGCCAAGCCTTGCAGGGTTTTGCCGTGGATGGCCGCAAAGTGCCGGTGATCGAACTTTCGGCGCAAGTCCGAGCGAAGGACGTTCGCCCCGGCCAGACGACGCAACACGGCCCCGAGTTGCCGGCCATCTTCATCAGCTTCTACGACGAGAATCGGGCGACGATTGGCGAGGTCGAAATGGGCCCATGGCGGGGCACGTTCGATTGGCAGACCGAGACGCGGCGGTTCGCCGTGCCGAAGCGGGCGCGCGAGGCGATCGTCCGCATCGGACTCCTCGGTGCGGTTGGCGAACTCTCGCTCGACGACCTGAAGATTCGAGCGGTGAAGAGGACCGCAGACTTGTCCACGGGCGTTCGGTAATCCGCCGTCTACTAGTAGGCGGAATGTAACCGGC
>JBDKUC010000019.1:0-20949 GCA_039679885.1 Thermoguttaceae bacterium
CGACATTGGCGAGTTTCAAGTCGGGTCCGTCGCCGGTTCGACCCGGCGTTGATCGAGCAACTTGCGTCGAAGATGAGCCGTTTCGATGGCGAGCCGGCCCGAGAACTCCGGTTTCTACGCCAGTGCATGGGCCGGCTGACGGAGCAAGAGCGTGAAATGTTGTCGCTCCGGTACGATGGCAGCTCGGTTCAGGCGATCGCGGAACAATGGGGCCGGCCCGTCGGCTCGATCTCGCAGACGCTGTACCGCATCCGCGGCAAGCTGGCCGAGTGCATCAAGCGAGGCATCAGCGCGGAGGCCCATGATGAAGCCTGAGGCTGGCCGTGACGACGAACTGCCCCTGCTGCTCTCGGCGATGGTCGATGGCGAGGCCACGGCCGCGCAGGAGGCTCGCCTCGCCGAACTGCTCCACAACAACCCCGCGTTGCAGCAGGTCTATGTCGACTTCTGCTGGACCCACGCCCTGCTGCGGCGCGAGCTGACGGCGCGCGGCCAGCTACCATCCATTCTGGACGAGTGCGGCGACGCCCTGACTTCCGATTCCAATTTGGTCGAGCCGGCGGTGGATGCCGCCCCGTGTCCGACGACCGCCACCGACATCCCACCCGTGGTTGTCAACCCGTCTTCGGCTCTTCCCTCGCCAATCTCTCTGTTTGGCGTCACGGTTGGCGAGTGGGCCATTCCCTACGGGGTCGCCACGGCGCTGGTGGGCCTGGCGATTCTCGGCGCTTGGTTCTACACGTTTTCGCTCGACCGCAACAAGGGGTTGCCGGCCGGTCACAACGTAGCCCATGTTGAGAAGCCTGCGCAACCGACGGTGCCCGCTGGCGACCGCGTCGGCCGAGTCACCGGCATCGTCGATTGCCGTTGCCGGAATGCTACAGCGGCCCCGCATGATGCGGAGCCGATCTCTCGTGGCCGCAAGTACGTCCTCGACTCGGGCTTGCTGGAGTTCGCCTACGACTCGGGCGTCAAGGTCGTCCTGCAAGGGCCTTGCGTCTATGAGGTCGACTCCGATCGTGGCGGCTTCCTCTCGCGGGGCAAGCTTGTGGCACGAGTAGAGAGGGCGAAATCCGAAATCCGAAATCCGAAATCCGAACAGCACTCTCCCCTCTCCCCTCTCCCCTCTCATCACTTTGTCGTTCGCACTCCCACGGCCACGGTGACCGATCTTGGCACCGAGTTCGGAGTCGAGGTGGACGAGCAGGGCATGGCGGCCGCCCAGGTCATCGAGGGCAAGATTGAAGTTCGGCCGGTCGAGGGCAAGGGGCTAGCGAAAGTCGCAATCTCTGGGGCGGACGGTGAGGCTCGCCAGCGTCCGATCCTGCTCGTCGCCGGCCAGTCAGTCCGCGTCGCCAAGGGCGCCGATGGGCACAGGCTGGACGTGGTCCGCGGCAAGGCCGATGCCGAGGCGTTCCCCGCACGTCCCGGCCGCCTGGCCGAGTATGTCCAGCAGCAGCGTTCCAAGCTTTTCCGCCGCTGGCAAGCTTTTGGCGAGGAACTGCGAAAACGGGGCGACCTGCTGGCCTATTATGATTTCCAGCCCGACACGGGCGAGCCGCTGGCCATGCGGAACCGGGCCGCGACCGGCCACGCCTTCGACGGCTGGATTCGCGGCGGAACCTGGGTTCCGGGCAGCTTCCCCGGCAAGCGCGCCATGCGGTTCGCCAAGCCCGACGACGGCGTCCATGTGGAGATCTCCGCCGAGTGCCGGCAAATCACCTTGGCCGCTTGGGTGCGGATCGATGCGTTGTCAAAATCTTTCAACAGCCTGCTTGTGTCGGACGGCTGGGGCAGACCGGGGCAAACCCATTGGCAACTGTCGAAAGACGGGATGATGATGTTCAGTGCCGTGGACGCTCGCGACGCGGGGGTCGAGGTCAGGTCACCGCGCCCAGTCCTCGGCAATGCTGATTTTGGCCAATGGCGGTTCCTGGCCGTAACGTGCGACCGGGCCACAGGCAAAGTCCGCTTCTATGCCGACGGCGAGCCAGCCGGCGAGCAATCGTTCGCCGCTTCCCGTTCCGCGACGTTCCAGTTCGGCCCGGCCATGATCGGTTGTTGGAACGATTGGCAGGAGCCGCCCGCCAACGATCGGACCCTGTCGGGCTGCGTCGAAGAGTTGATGGTCTTCCGCGCGGTGCTTTCGGAAACGGAAATCCGCCAGCTCAACGGGCGCGGCGGGGTTTCTGTGGTCGAAAAAAAACGGGCAACGCTGAGTGAGAGCATGTGATGATCGCCTTAGGGAGATAACCATTGCCGGCGCGTCGCCGGCGGCCCGAGGCGGTTACGGTTGATTCCTTTCTGGAGCGAAACCATGAAATCGCGTAGCTTCTGTTGTGTATCGGCACTGATCGCGATGGTAGCGGTCTGCTTGGCGGCGACCGGCGCCGCCCGCGCCGACTTCATCCAACCCGTGAGCATGTCAACTCAACCGGATGGGATTGACACGTATGGGAAGCTGATCGGCGACGTTGACGCCAGCAACTACTTGACCTACTCGCAGGGCAACCCCGGAGCCGGCGGCATCGGTGATCTATGGGAAACGTCGGCAAATGGGGAAAGCAGCCTGACGATCACCCTCAGCCTCGGCGGCGCCTATGACATCACGGGGATGTACGGCTGGCGATATAATCGCAGCACCAACAATTTTCAGTACCGCGGCATCAACGAATACCAACTCCTGGGTTCGACCGATGGCGTGACCTATAACCTGATCGCAGCGTTTGACGGTGACCACAACTCGTCGGACAGATGGGGATTTACGCAAGACGCGACCGAAACGGTGCAAACGCGCACCTTCGCCAACCTCGCCAACGTGGACCTTTCCGCTGCCAAGGGCGTGAGCTACGTACAGCTGGTCGTCACGGCCAACTTCAACGGCGGGCTCACCGCGACGAATAAAACCGTCGGCTTCGGCGAGATCGCCTTCGAGGGAACGGCCGCGGTTCCGGAACCGGGCACCCTGGCCCTGTTGGCCTGCGGCCTCATCGGCTTGCTCTGCTACGCCTGGCGGAAACGCCCGTAATCGTTGCGTGATCTAGGGGTGACACGGCTCGGGCGTCGTCACGTGCCGGCGATCGTCGGCATCGTGACGGCGTCCGATCCCCTTTTCGCATTTTGAGAAGGCGAGAGTCTATGATGAATCGCAATTCTCCGAGCGCCTCGCGCATTTCCATTCGTTGAACTTCCGGTCGTCATTACCGTTATCGGTACTCTCATCGCCCGGCCTCTTCCGGCGGTGCAGGCGGCCCGCGAGGCGACCCCGCGGAGCCAGTTCGTGCGAAATGGAACGGACTAGGAAGTCCGTCCCACGGGCGCAACGCACTCGCTCGACGCCGCCCGTTGCAGCGGCATCCGCAGACGATTAGAATGGCCTCGTCTTCCAGCACTCAGGAGAATCACGAAATGGCTGCCGACTATCGTTTTTCGTTCGGTCCTTGGAATATTCACGAAGGCGCCGATCCGTTCGGTCCAACGGTTCGCCCGACCGTGGCGTTCGCCGAAAAGCTGCGGATGTACAAGAAGCTCGGCTTCGACGGCGTGCAGTTCCACGACGACGACGCCGTGCCCGACCTGGAGGGCCTTTCGGCGGCCGAGGTGACGAAGAAGGCGGCGGCGGTCAAGAAGATGCTGGACGCCGAGGGGCTCGTCGCCGAGTTCGTCGCCCCGCGGCTTTGGGAGCACCCGAACGGCATCGACGGCGGCTACACGGCCAACGACCCGAAGTGCCGCCGCTGGGCCATCGACCGCTCGAAGCGAGCGATCGACATCGCCAACGCCCTGGGCACCCATCTCATCGTCCTCTGGCTGGCTCGCGAGGGCACGTACATCCGCGAGTCGAAGAACTCGTTGGATTCTCACCGTTATCTGGTCGAGGCGTTCAACGAGATGCTCCGGCACGATCCGCACGCCGAGTTGGCCATCGAGTCGAAGCCGAACGAGCCGATGGACCACGCCTACATCCCAACGGTCGGCCATGCCTTGGCGATCGCCCACCAGACCGTCGATCCGAAGCGAGTCGGCGGGCTGATCGAGACGGCCCACGCCATGTTGGCCGGGCTCGATCCGTCGGACGAGATGGCGTTCGCGCTATCGTGCGGCAAGCTCTGGAGCGTCCATCTGAACGACCAGAACGGGCTGAAGTTCGACCAGGACAAGACCTTCGGCGCCGCGAACCTCCGCGGGGCGTTCAACCAAGTCCGCGTGCTCGAGTTGGCCAAGTACCCGGAGACGGGCCGCTTCGTCGGGCTGGATGTGAAGGCCATGCGGTCGCAGAAGCCGGACGTGGCCCACAAGCACCTGTCGAACAGCCGAACCATTTTCCTCAAGCTGGTCGAAAAGGTGCGGAGCTTCCCCAACGATCAGGCCGCCCGACTCATCGCCGACCGCGACTACGAAGGACTGGAAATGCTCGTGATCGAGCACTTGCTCGGCAAGTAAGGGGTCGTATAAGGCAACTGTTGGGGTGGCACGCCCTGAGGAACGAAGGGCGTGGATGATCGGCGAAAAGGCTTTCCACGCCCTTCGCCAAGGCTCTGGGCGTGCCACTCGCCGGCTAGCTCACTGGTTCGTCACGTCAAAGCGTGGCCTACTGCGGCGTCCGTCCCACGCGGCGGACGATCTCGCAGAGAATCAGCAGCGGGATGACCACCAGCAGCAGTTTCGGCCAGCGGATCAGCGCGACCAAGACCAACGGCAGGCCGATCAACAACCAGCCGGGCAACCGCTGGATGTCGTCGTAAGCGAGCCAGGCGGCGCCCATCAGCGCCCCGCCCCGCCAGCAGAACGCCAGGAGCGCCTCGCCGAACGCGCCTGGCCACCAAAGCCAGACCGCTGGGGAACAGGCCAGCAGCACCAAGGCGGCGACGCCGAGTATCTTCTTCTGCATCCTGCGACTGCGAATCCTGTGAGGCAGCTTGTCAACCTGCCGTGTATTGTACTCTTCACGCTCCGCGTGAAGCCAGCGTAATGTAATGTACTCTTCACGCTCCGCGTGAAGCCAGGTCGCGCAGGCCGCATCGCGCCCATTTCCTCACGCGGAGCGTGAGGAGTACATTCCCCGCGAAAATCACATCCGGTCCAACATGTCGATCCAACGGACCAATTCCGACAACTCCTCGTCGCTGAGATAGCGCGGCGTTTCACCAAGGCCCTTGGTCACGACCGGAATCTTCTTCTTCCGCAACGACGCCACGGCCTGACGGACGGATCGGGCGGATGGGGATTTCTCGGCCGACGCCAAATAGACCGAGAAGCGGAACTGCGGATCGTTGTCGGGGGCGGAGCCCACCGGGACCGCCTCGACGGCGGCCACCGCACGAATCATTTGCCGATTGCGGAACGCGGTCAGAAAGGCCATGGCGCCGCCGCCTTCGTAGCCATGAACGACGATCCGAGCCGGATCCACGTTATACGTCATGCCAACTTGCATCAGCAGCCGGTCGACCAACATCGCCTCCTCGGGCATCCAGCGGGACTGCGTCGTCGACTTCGGGGCCACCAGAATCAGATCGTGCTTGTCGCAAAGCGGCTTCCATCGGGCGAGCAACTCTTCCCATTCATAGCCGCCGGGCGGATGCAGCCAAACCAAGACGCCGTAGGGAATCTCCGGGTCGTAGCCGGTCGGCACATAGGACCAGACCTTGTTGTTATGCTCGGGAATCTTGAGCCGCACGGCGCCGACGGCCGGCCGCTCCACCGCGTGGGACTTGACATTCTCATGCGCCGCCGGCAGATCGACCGGCGGCAGTTCTTCCGGCGTCGCCACGAGCGTCGCTTTCAGCTTCCGCAGGGCGCCGCTCCGACGAACCTCGAGCGCGATTTCGGCTCCCGGCTCGGACATGCCGATCGTTTGCATCAGTTCGAGCCGATCGTGAATCGACTCGCCGGCGAGCGAGACGAGCACATCGCCGGCCGCGACGCCGGCCGCCGCGGCGGGACTGCCGGGATAGACATAACGGACCGCGACCCCCTCGTCGGTTTCGGAACGCATCGGCAGGACCCCGAGGAATCCGTGCTGGTGCGGTTCCAACTTCTCGACCAAGGCAAGGTCGGACGCGATGCGCTGCTTGCCGCGGAGCACGACGACGGAGAGCTTGTCGCCGGCGTAGCAGCGGCCCAATTCGTCCCGCACCTGGATCGCGCGGCTGATCGGCCGCCCGCCCAACTCGACGATCCGATCGCCAGGCTTGATGCCGGCCAGCGCGGCGGGAGACTTCGCCCGGCATGCGGCCACGATCGGCGGCGCCGTGAACTGGTTGGCGCCTTGGATGCTGACGCCCGCCAGGCCGGGGTGCAGGTCTTCCCCTTTCTTCAGCCGTGGCAACACGCGCTGCAGGTCCTCGGCCGGGATCGCGAATCCGATGCCGGAATCGTAGAGTTCCATGCCGGCGATCTGGCCGCCGGGCTGGGCGGACAACGGCACGAGGACGCCCATCACGCGGCCCTGAATATCGACCAACGGACCGCCATAGTTGTTGGGCGAGACGGCCGCGTCGGTTTGAATCGCGCGGCCGGAGATGCGGTCCAACGCGCTGAGAATGCCCACGGCCATGTTGGGCCGATCGCCGGCGAAGGTCCGCCCGACGGCGATTGCCCACTGCCCGACGCGCATCTGGTTCCGCGGGGCGACCTCGCAGACAGGCAGCGGCCGGTCCACATCAACCTTCAGCAGAACGAGCATCCGAGCGTGGTCCGTGGCGACAAGACGGGCCGCCATCCGCTTGCCGCTCGGCAGCCTGACGAGGATCGACGCCGGGTTGCCGATGAAATTGAACGCGCTCGAGATGATGTAGCCCTGCGGATCCACAACAAGGCCGGTGGTGGGACCGGTGCCCAGCAGCAACCCTTCGACCTGCTCCCGCCCGCCTGTCGTCTCGATTTGCACGACGGACGACGCGACGCGATCGACGGCCGCGGCGAACGCCTGCTCCTCGGCGGTCGTCTCATCGGCAGCGATGCCCCGCACGGCGGCAGAACACGCGACGACGGTCAGAACGAAAATCGCTGCCGCGCGAGATGCGTTGATCTGCCAAGCCCGGATGCCACTCATAGCTGTCCCTTCTTGTTGCTCGGCGACGGGGTGACCGGTTGCAGCGTCAGTTCGATCAACTGCTGATCGCGGAGAACGGTCAGTTTGACCGGGTCCTCATAGTCGATCAGTTCCAATTCGGCCCCCAACGCCTTGCACGACTGGACCAACCGATCGCCGCAAAGGAGCACGAGGTCGTCGGCGCGGAGGCCGGCCTTCGCGGCAGGCGAGCCCGGCTGGACCCGATCGACGAACGGCGGGGTCCGCTCGAGCATGTCGGGGACCAAGACGACGCCCAACGCGGCCAGCGTGATCGAGTGCTCCGGTTTTTTCTCGGCCGGCGCGTCACGACGGGCGACAAACCGGCCGGCTTCGATCTCCTCGACCGATTGCCGCAACTCGCCGATCGGCACGGCATAGTTGAGCCACGTGTTGTTCAGTGAATTGCGGAGCTCCTTGCCCAACATGCCCAGCAACTGGCCGCGGGCGCTGACGAGCGCTCCGCCAGGCGCGCCCGGGTTGTTCGTCGTCACATCGAGCACGTAGACCGGGCCGTGGTACGGCGTGTCGAACACCCCGCGACGGGCCTCGAGCCGCGTCCGCACCGCGACGGTCCCCCGCTGAACGGTCGCCTGCTCGTCGCCCATCGCCACCTCGAAGATGTTGCTGAAGCAAAGGATGCGGGCGCCCGCCTCGGCACTGCCGGCCTTGGACAGATCGAACGCCGGCAGCCCGGTCGCCTGGATCTTCAGCACGGCGACGTCGAGCCGCGGATCGGCGCCGAGCAGTTTCGCGTCGAACTTCCGGCCATCGGCCAACACGGCGTCGATGTAATCGGTGTCCAGCACGTGGCTGAACGCGGTCAGAATGTGGCCCTCGGACGAAATGAGGATGCCGCTCTGGTAGTTCTCCATGCCGCGGACGCCGCCGGCGCCGAAGATCTTCACGATTTTCGGCTGGACCTGATCGACCGTCGCCGCCAGCGGCGAGGCGGCGAACGCCGTGGCGCCGCACAGTCCGAGCGACGTCAGCGCGACCAACGCACTCCATCGCAGGACGCAGAATGCAGATCGCATCCTGGGAACGATCAACCTGCGGTTTTCGATCTTCGGCTTCACCGGCGTCCCTCCCTACTTCTCCACCCTGAACTCTTCGATCGTGAACACGGCGAACAGATCATCGCCAAAACGCACCTCCATCCGACCTGGCCCCGTTCGACCAGCCGTTGTGCGGAAGTCGGAGAAATAGACCTCGCATGGATCGCCATCTTCTTCGGCGAAAAACTCGAGCCCAAGCATCCGCCCATTGGCCGGGTCGAAATAGAACCGGCATTCGACTCCCTTGTGCGAGCCGACCAGGACGTCGGCCAGCAGCGGCTTCGCCGACGGCACGTCGGTCCCGGGCCGTTTAGCGGCCGACGGCACGTCGGTCCCGGGCTGTTTAGCGGCCGACGGCACGTCGGTCCGAGCAGGGTAGGGCAGCGGAGCCATGCCATAGTAGGTGACATGGCCGAAGCGTGTCAGGCCCTCGGTTGCCAATCGCCGCCAGAGGTAGAGGGCCGGCAGCAGGCCACCGCTGTTCGCCGGCAGGGGCGAAGTGCCCAGTTCGTCGCCGGCCGTCCAGTTGATGTCGCCGGAAGGGATGTTCAACATCGCTCCTTCATCGGTCACGCGAAAGCGGAACTTGGCGCCCGACGACGCGGCGCCGGCCAGGGTCCACGCGCCACGACGGTCCGAAAGTTTGGCCGCCGCATTCCAGGCGTCCCACACGCGCTGCCGCGCGAGCGTGTTGAAGTGGAAGTTGGCGAAACCGCGGCTCGCTTCGTACTGCTTCGCGACGATCTCGGGCACAGGCTGTTTCGCCGGCTTCGGCCGACGGGCCAGGGGCTTTGCCTTCTTGGCGGGCGCTTTGGCCTTCGGTTTCTCCTTCGGATTCTCCGGCGGCTTCGGCGGTTCGCCGCCGCTCATCAGTTGCAGCAGCTCTTGCTCGCCGTGAAAGCCCGCCAGGCGGACCAGTACGTCGTGGCGTTTCCCGTCGTGGCGAAAGCTCAGCGGCAGACGCCAGCCCTTGGGGTAGATGCCCAAGACGTTCTTCAGCGTGTTGGGGCTCGTGATCGGGCGGCCGGCGAACGCAATGATCTCGTCATCCAACCGCAGCCCGCGGCGATAGGCGTCGGACGATTCCAGGATATCGGTGACGCAGACGCGGCCATGATCGTCCCAGTCGACCGTCGCACCAAGCGTGGCGTGATCGACGATTCGGCCGCTCCGCAGAACGCCGAGGAAGTTCTTGATTTGGTTGATCGAGATCGCATAGGCGACGCCGACGTTGACGCGGCCGCGTTTCTCGAAAGAGCAGCGGCCGTTGATGCCGATCAGGCGGCCGTCGCCGTCGAACAGCGGGCCGCCCGAGTTGCCCGGATTCACCGACGCGTCGGTCTGGAGGCAATCGGTGTACTCCAACAGCGTGCCGGCCGGCGGCTGGTAGCGGTGCAGTCCAGAGATGATTCCGTAGCTAACCGTGGGCTGGAAGTCCGAGGCCAGGAGGAACGGGTTGCCCATGGCGAAGGCCCAATCGCCGACGTGAAGCCGATCGTTGTCGCCGAGTTCGGCCGTCGGAAAATCGTTGCGGCCCAAGAGCTTGATCAACGCCACGTCGCCGGTCGGGTCGAGGCCGACCAGGACGGCATCGTACGCCCGGCCATCGGCCATGCCGCACTGCATGTAATGGCCGCAGGGCTGGGTGACGTGGAAGTTCGTCACCGCGTATCCGTCGGGCGAGATGACGACGCCGGAGCCGCCGCCCTGGCCGCTGGGCACGAACACGGCCACCACGGCCTTCTTCGCCTTTTCCATCGCAGCGATTCGCTGGGCCTCGGCATCGAGGACCGCGCGGCTCGGCGCGGCGAAGGCTTGCGTCACGGCCATCAGCAGCAACGTCATCGCTGCCATCAGCCGCGCGCCCCGAGGGCACGATCGTGGTCCGCCGATGTCGCCAGGCCTCATCCCAACCTTCTCCCAATCGAAATACGGACCGCCACAACGCAATGCCCTTCTCATTTGACGATCCTCGCCTTGCACAACAACAGACGCGCGCCGGTCGGCGAGTTGCCGACAAAATCGACGTCGATCGTCAACCGCCGGATGCCCGCGACGCCCAGGTCGATCGCCTTCGGCGCGTCGGCGCCGGTGATTTCTCCTTCCCACAGCACTTGGTCATCGCCGCTCAGCCGGAGTCGCACCTTGCCGCCGGGCCGAGCGGCCTCATCGAGGCCGGCGATCGCGGCGAAACGATGAAAACCGGCGGGCAGGCGGTAGACCAGATTGGTGTGGGCGTGAACCGCCACGCCTTTGTCGTAGCGTTCGCCGCCGAGCACCAGCCCCGCCGCGTCGAACCCGCGATCGAACCGAGGACCGTAAAGCCGCTTCAGCGCCGGCAGCGGATCGCCCGCAGCGAAGAACGGAGTCCAGGTGGTCGATTCGGGCTTCAGGTCGCTCAGGTAGACCTGCTTGCCGCCGGAGAAGTCGATTTCAGCGACGCTCGCCAGCGGCTCGGAAACGGTCAGCCCGGTCGGCGTCGTCCACTGCAGCTTGCCGGCCGCCGACGCCTGCCGTCCAGAGCCCAACTGGAGCGACCGGACGGCCCAACGGCTGCCGGCCGCGTCGGTAAGCCGACAGATCGCGGCCGGCAACTCGGCCGCCGCACTGTGGCGATACACCAGCCCGTAAACCTTCGACCGCCGGACCGGCAGCACCTCGCCGTCCAAATCGAAGCGAACGGAGTCGGCCGTCACGTCTTGCAGCACGCCCCGCTGCGTGTCGAGGCTTCCTTCGCTCCGGATCACCAACAAGTCGCCGTCGGCCTTGCCATCGAGCAACCGAGACCACTCGGCGTCCAACTCGGCGCTGGGTTGAAACTGAACTGTCCGCACCGCGTTGATGGGCGATTCGACGACCTCGCCATCGGTCAGCTTGATTCGCACCTTGCCGCCCTGGACCGTGTACTCGACGGCGCGAAGCAGCGAACCGTCGGACAACTCGATGACGACCGAGGCGCTCGGCCGCGGACGTCGCCCGTCCCGCTTCTGGGAGAGCGTCAGCAGCTTGCTCGTATCGAGCGACACGCGGCCGTCCGATGTGACGATCGCCAGCCGAGTTGCGGAGAGTTCCGCAAGCGATCCGGAGAGCGTCCGGCCGTCAAGCGTCTGCGCCTCGAACGGCGCGGCGGCCGACGCCAGGAAGAGCGCCAAAAGAAACTGCATCATGGCGTCTTCTCCTCGCTTCCCTCGGCGGCCAGCCGGCGGAAATACTGTTCGATCGTGTCTCTGTAATGGGCCGGGAACTCACGGCCGATCTGTTGCATCGCCTGCTCGCGTTCCTTCGGCGGCAGGTCGCCCCAGCCGCTCTGCGAGCCGATGTTCTTTTTCTTCACTTCGCCGCGGCCTTTGCCCGGCATCAGTTTGCTCTGGTTCGCCGGGGCGCTCGGGCGTAGCGTGGCCGATTGTTGCTGTTGCTGCTGCTGGTCTTCGAGCTTCTTGATCAGTTTGTCGAGCGACTTGATGACGCCGTCCTGTTCCTCACGGACCTTGGGCCCCGCCCGGCCCAGTTCGAGCCGGCGGCGGATGTCGCCCATCCGCCGGGCGATGTGATCCAGCGTATCGGTTTCCAGGCCGCTCAGGTCATCCTGCATCAGCCGCGCCAAGGCGACGTAGCGCCGCGGGCTCCGCTTCTCGCCCTGCAACAGTTCGCCGAGCGACTTCAGGCCCGACTCCTTGTTCAGCAACGCGTGGTTGACCACACTTTGGTCGAACAGGAGGGCCGCCGGCGCCACCACGTCGTCGGGCATGAGGCCCGAGAGCTGCTCCAACGCCTCGTCATACAGCGACTCGTGGACAAGCCAACTCGCGTAGAACAGCCGCATGTTGTTGGCCTCCAACGGCGGCGTCCGGGCGTCCCGAAGCCAGGCCTGGGCGGGAAGGAGTCGCTGGCTCCGCGACTGCCCGCAAAGGGCCACCAGGTTAGCCGCGTTCGGATCGGCCAGCGCGAACGTCTGAGCGAGCCGCACTAGCAGATCATCCTCGGCGGCCCCCGCCGGCAGACCCGCCCAGAGCGATTCGGCCTCCGAGGTGACGGCCGCGCGGCGAGCGGCGTCGAGCTTGACGCCCTTCAGCCAGGCCATCGCGTCGGCCTTGACCTTTTCGGCGGACGGCGGCTGCCAGGTGACGGCCGGCTTCGCCAGCGGGTCGGACGTCTGCGCCTGCACCGGTAGGGAAGCAATGAGGCAAATCAGCATCGCCGCGAGTTGCGGGATCACCCGATACAACGTCGGTGCGTTCCCGCCGGGGACCGTGAGAACGAGGCGATTCTCTGTTCTGTTCGGGTTCATTGGTTCTTCCCCATCTGCAAGTCGCGGGTGACGCGATGGATGCGCTGCTCGCGTTCGCCGAGCCGCCGAAGGGCGTCGACCAGCTCCGCGTTGTCCGCCTGTTCGCCGTCGATCATTTTCGAGTAGCGGACCGTGCGGGTGTTGACGCGCATCTGCAACGCGCGGATCATCCGCAGCTCGGCCAACACGTCGACCAGGGGCGGCTCGGACGGTTGCCCGCCGCCGCCTTTGCCCGTCTTTTGTTTGTCCGACAGTTCCTTTTGCGCTTTCTTCAGTGCGGCGACCATCTCCTTGAGCGCGGCGATAATGTCCTCTTCGATGCCTTGCGTCATCCGGCCGACTTTGGCCTGCGCCAACCGGGCAACGACCTGCTGCATGTCGTCGCGCATCTGGTCGACCGCCTCGGGGAAGGCCACGGCGCTGCCGTCTTCGTGCAACAGCAAGTTCGCCTTGTCCACCTCGACGACGATCTGCGACTCCTTGTTGCTCATCCGGCTCGATTCGATCTCGTGGTTGTGCGTCCGCTCGGCCGCCGGAATGCGATCGAGCCGCACCGTGCCTTCGTAGACTTCCTGCTGCATTTGGAGCATCTTGTTGAAGCGGGCTTCGAGCATCGCCAGGACGCGGGCGATCTGCTCCTCACGAAGCTGCCGGAGAATCTTCTCGAGCTCGGCCTTGGCGTCGGCCAGTTCCTTCTTCGCCTGCTCTTGCTTCTCGACCGCGCCGTCGCGCTTCGCCTGCTTCAGTTGCTCCTCGGCTTCCTGCATTCGCTGCTGGGCCGCTTCGAGCTTTTTCCGGGCCGGGTTGGAGGCCTGCTCCTGATCGCCTTCGGATTTGTCGGACTGCCCCTTGGCGCCCTGGCAGTCGCCGTCGCCCTGGCCGCCCTTCTTGCCCTCGCCGTCCGACTTCTTTCCGTCACCCTTCTTCGAGTCGCCGCCTTCGGCCTTCTTGCCGTCGGCCTTCTTGCCGTCGGCCTTCTTGCCGTCCTCGCCTTTGCCCTTGTCGTCTTGCTTCTTGGCGTCCGACTTCCGGCCGCCAGGGCTGGCTTTCTCCTCGTTCTTGCGGATGTCCTTGGCCAGATCGCCGGTCTTTTCGCCCAGCTTATTCTGTTCGCCGGACAGACGTTTCGGATCGTCCCCGCCGGCCGTCCGGGCCTGGATGTCCTCCTGCCGCTTGATGAGCGCACCGAGCCGTTTGATGTACTCGCGGATGCGGGCTTTCTCCGCCTCGACGGTCTTTTCGCGGTTCTCGCTCAGCAAGAGTTCGAGCAGTGCGCGGAGGTCCTGGTCCAGATCGCCCTGGTTCTCCAACGCCCGGGAAAGCTGATCCTTGCCCAGCAGTTCGACGAGCCGATCGAAGCGGACGGAGATCAACTGCTCCTTGCTCTGGGCGACCGCTTTCTTCAACAGGGCCGCGCGGCGGGGATCGCTGGCCGCGCTCAGTTCGGCCATTCGCAGCAGAACGTCCTCGAGATGCTTGTAGCGATCGGCAAGGATCTTCTCCTCTTGGGCCAGCTTCTCGGCCGGCGTCAACTCCGGCGGCTTCGCGGCGCCCGGCGCCGGCTCCGCGCGAGCCGTCAGGCCGAAACACGCGAGCATCGCGAATAGCCCAACGGCCGTCCATCGACGATGGTTCCACGTCATGAGCCGGTTCCTTTCAACAACTCGCGAATCTTCTGCTTATGCCGCTGGTCGATCTCTTTCTGGAGTTTCTCCTGCTTGTCGATGATCTCCTGCAACATCTTCACAGCTTCGTTGTAGGTCTCGAGTTCGATCATGCGGCCCAGCACGCCCCGCATGACGACCAGGATCTCGTCGGCCTGTTGTTGGGCGTGATCGCGAAGCAACGGGCCCTGCCGCGCGTCGTCCAACGCGGGCGTCAAGGCTTCGAGCCGCCGCTCCAACTCGGGAAGCATCTGCTCCGACACGCGGCGAAGCGGCTGCGCAATGCCGCCTTGCAGCCGTTTCCGCAACTCCTCGGTGTCGATCCGGTTGTTGATCAGTTGCTTGCAGATGTCCTCGAACGCCTCGGCCAAGCCCAGCACCTCCTGCGTGCTCTTGCGGCAATTGCTGACGGTTCCTTCGACGCCCAGCAAGCGGAGCGTGCGTTTGCGGGCGGGGGAATCGTCCGGCTCCTCATCGCCCGGCTCGGCGAGTTTCTTGGTTGTACCACTCGGGCCACTGGGCACTGAAGCGCCCGGCCCTCGGCTGACGGGTTTGGCTTTTTCATGTCCGTCGTTGATCTGGAAATCCAACCGCGCCAGCAGATCGCGCGTTTCGGTCATTTCCTGGATCATGGCCTCGAAGCGCTGGCGAAGGACCAACTCGCGAGATTCGAGCATGGCCCGCAACTGCTGAGGCGTGACGACGTCGAGCACCCATCGCTCGGTGGCGGCGACGTTCGGCCCGGCGCCGAGATCGCAGAAGTCGGCCGCCCTCAGCGAGACGGTCAATTTCTGGCCCGGCTTGACGCCGAGGTCCCGAACCTCGAGCGCGGCGTCGGGCGGCAGCGTGAACAGGGCAGGGGCCCCCGGCAGCTTCGCCAGCGTCTGGTTGCCCGATTTCTTCTCGCCCAACGCGTGCTCGAACCAGACGCGGGCAATGCCGTAGTCATCGGTGATTCGCCCGGCGACAGCGACCCGGGCTTTCGGCGTAATGGCCGTGCCAATGCCGTCCAGCAGCACCGTCATTTGCGGCGGCTGGTCGGGCGTCGGCGACAGGGCCAGACGGACCGGCTCCGGCGGCGTAATCTGATCGCAATCGGTCAGGCCGAACAGCAGAGTCGTGTCCTTCATCACCGCCCCCAGGCGGTAGAGAAAGCCGCGGTGGTCGGAGGTCAACTGCGATTGTTCAAGAGTCTTGACGGTCGCCGGCTGCTCGCCCACCGTGCTGGTGACTTGCACGCGGATCAGTCGCTTGTTCGACGGCCCGGCGACGACCGTCACGCGACTCCCCATCGGAATCTGCATCACGCCGGTCACCGCCAGCGGCGACGCCTTGCGGCGCGTATAGGCCGGCGGCTCGCAGCGGAGGACCATCGTGCCGATTGTCGGACTATCGACCGCCTGAATCCGCAGGTCGGAAATGCGGTCGTCGCCGCCGACAATGTCAAAGTGGATGTCGGCCGGAACGTTATGGAAGACGTAGGCGTACTGCTGATAGTGGTTGCCGACGATGCCGCGGCGGTCCATCGTCGCCCGGCCGCGGGCGCCTTCCATCCGGTAGCGGATTTCGGCCGTTTTCGGCACGCGCGGCCAGTCGGTGTCGGCCCGGGCGATGATCTCGACATCGGAACCGCGGGCGACCTTTCGCACACCGTTGCTGAATCCCTCGACGCAGACGAAATGCGTCTTTCGCGGCCAGAGCTGATTCGACAGCGTCAACGTGCGACGCGCCCAAGTGGCAAACGCCTCGTTCTCCAGGAGGGCAAAGATCGCGATGCTCGCCACCAGCAGGATGGCCGCACCGCCGTGTAGCCAAAGCGGCCGGCGATTGAACACCTTGCCCAGCTCGACCTGATTCGTGCGCGCCGCAGCCTCGTGGCATGTGCGCGTCAGCATCTCGACGCTCAACGCGTCTTGCCCCGCCTCGGCGGCCAGCGTCGCGGCGTTGCTTGGCGCCGCCGAAGGAGACAGACCCATGTTCGCCGACACAAGACTCGGAACCGGCCTCGGATCGCCAAGCACGACGGCCGTCAGCAGAGTGTCCTGAAGCTGCGGAAAGCGTCGCTCCAAGAGCATCGCGGCGTTGCTGTCCGTGATCGGCACGAACGCGCGGCGGAAGATCCGTCGCACCAAGACGGCGACTAGCACCACGATGACGGCGGCAAGCATCAGCAGCCGCACGACCACGGCCGGCTCGAAGAGCCAGTCCACGGCCAGCGTGGCCCAAAATGACAAGCCGAGCCACGCCACGGCCGCCGCGCAGCCTTCGATCCAGACGTACCGCCGGATGCGTCGCCGCAGTCTGGCCAGCAGCGATCGAACGGCGGGCTCGATGGTAGGTCGGTCGTCTGGGTTCATGGGTTCGCTGATGTACTCATCACACTCCGCGTAACGCCCGTAATGTACTCATCACGCTCCGCGTGATGCCACCTAGGTACTTGTGCTCATCACACGCTCCGCCTGATGTTTCACTTTCTTCACGTGGAGCGTGAAGAGCACTCTGATAGACCATCTCCATTTTACGCTAATTTAAGCAACCGCCGTACCAACCACTCCAAGCAGAGCACGCCGCATAAACCGATCATCATCCAACGGAGCCACGCCGCCTCTTCAAGGGGGTTCGGCGCGACGGGGAGAATCACGGTGTTCGTTCGGTCTTCTAGTTGCGACGTCAACGGAGGGGTCTGGCCGGACGTCGCGATGGCCGAAGCCATGCCGATGTAGTACTTTCCCCCGGTTCGCTCAGCGATTTGTTTCATCAGCGGGTCGTTCCGCCGGGTGTTGGTCCGCTCCAGGTTCGGCAC
The DNA here is from genome assembly GCA_039679885.1 of Thermoguttaceae bacterium. Classification (GTDB taxonomy): domain Bacteria; phylum Planctomycetota; class Planctomycetia; order Pirellulales; family Thermoguttaceae; genus JAJFUI01. Next base: position 16,886 of record JBDKUC010000019.1, read on the forward strand.
ATCGACTTGGACGCGCCGGCTGAGCCGCTCGTTCTCGCTCTCTGGGATGGGGAGTTCCAGCCGATAGGTCCCCTCCAGCAGAGCAGGCAATTGACCGACGTAGGCCCCCGCACGACCCGGACTGGCCTGCAAGGCGATGGTCCGAGTCGAACCATCCGGGGCGATCACTTGAAGGTTGACGCTCCGCCGTTCGAGCGGTTCAAGCCGGAGGTTCGTCAGTTGGGCGCGGATTTCCATCGTGCCGCCAAGCAGGTAGTGGTCTTGGCCGACCAGGAGCACTCCGCGGGTGGATCCTCGCAAGAGCCGGCCTTGCGAGACATGGCGGATCAACTTGGTGTAGAACTGCTCGAAATAGTTGTCACCAACCGATCGGAGTCGCCAGAGTTCGCCGCTGCCCAAGTAAAAGACGCTGCCGGAACCGTAGAACTGCCCGGCGAAGTAGGCCGGCTGCTGGCCGCCGGGAGCGAACCGCGGGTCGGAGAACCTGGCGTAGACGGTCGCGCCCGGCTTCGGTCCGCGCACGGGGCAACAACTATACACACCGGGAAACCGCGACCAGGCTTCCTGGCTTGCCACGGCCGAATCGGCCAGCCAGAGGAAGTCGGATTGCGATCCCTCGCGAGTGAACTCGAGCGGCCACGGCTCGCGCGTGGCGTAGACGCTGCTCTCCGTCACAGCCAATCGGCCGGGGAAGTCGACGGGGTAGAGGTTGCGGATCGGGGCCATCGCCGGATCGCTCAGCCAACCGCCGACGCTCTTGCAGCTATTGACCGGCCCGGCGACGACGATCAGCCCGCCGCCTTGCTCGGCCACCCATTTTTCGAGCAACTGAGCTCGTGCGGGCCCCAACTCGCTCCAGTTCGGATCGAACGCCACGACGCAGTCGTAGTCCCACATCTCCTGCCGCGTGGCGGGGAACTCGTCGAGAATCTTGTGAGCGTCCTGCGACATGCCCGGCTTTCCGCTCTGCAAGATCACGTCCACCGTCGTGTACTTGTCGCGGAAAAGCTGATTGCGAAGGAACTGGTAATCACGCATCGGCCCATCGGCCAGGAGCAGGACGCGGCTCTTGCGGTCGACGATCTCGATGTCGGCCTCGCGGCTGTTGTCGGCCCCGTTGCGGTCCTCGGCGGGCGCCAGGATGCGGACGCACAGGGTTCGGCGGCCGACGGCATCGGGCACCAGTTCGAACTTCACCGGCGACACTTCGCCGTCGCCGCCAAGCGTCACCTGTTGGCTCTGGAGCACTTCGCCCGCGTCCTGGCCCGTCGCCCGGCCACTGCGCGTGCGGCTTTGTACTCCGCGAGCGCCGCTGCTAGCGGTTCGGGAAAGGACCTGGACCGTCACGACCTTTCCCGCCAAGCCGTGCGCCTGGACGTAGGCGGTCACCGTGTAGTGATCGCCCGGATACGCACGGGCGGGCACGGCGAAGTCCGAGATCGCCACATTCGTCGGCTGCCGATCCGAGCCCACGCCGACGGTGAAGATCGGGATTTTCAACTCGCGGGCCAGTTCGACCGCCGCGTCCGGCGAAACACCGGCGTTCTGCCCGCCATCGCTAAAGACGATGATGCCCGACACGGGCGTTCCGCGCTCGTCCTGGATCAACTGCCGCAGGCTCTGGCCGAGCCGCGTCTCGGTCCCTGTCGGCGTCAGGAGACCCGGCCAATAGATGACGTCATCACGGCCGATGTCATTCTTCGTCAGTTTGCCCAGCGTCGCCGGCTTGTCTCGCTTCAGGTCTTCGCTGAACGGAAACACGGTAACGTCGTGAGTCTTGCGGAGCCTATCGATGAAGTCCGACTCCGCAAACGCGGCGGCAACTTGTTGGGCGCGGCTCGGCGTGCTTCCGGGCGCCGTCAGCTCCCGGCTACTCTTCCGATTCTTGTCGCTGCCACTCGGACTCTTGTCGCCGTCTGTGTCGTTGAGGCCCATGCTCAGGCTCGTATCGACCAGCAGCAGAGCCCGCGAGTTTCGCACCTCCTCGCGTTCGGTCCGCCAGTGGGGCTGCAAGTAGAGCAACAGCAAGCCGAGGAAGGCGGCAAGCCGCAGCGCGGTCAGCGCCCAGCCCCAAGGCCGGCGCAGCTCGACGGCGTCGCGGCGATACATGGCGCGGACGAAGACCAATATGGCCGCGAAGACCAGCAGCGGCAGAATCCAATCGGTGTTCGACTGGATGCGTCCCCATTCGAACGTTCGTCGCAGCGTTCCTTCAGCCAGCAGCGGCAGCAATGCGTGCATCATGCGGCGACTCCTTGGCCCAGCGGCTGGCGCTTCGCGGGGTGATAGCTGGCCGACCAGGCCAGAAGTTGCTCGCCGATCAGAAGCAGGACGAGTCCATAGAGCAGGGCGTCGCCCAGGCTCGCCCCGGCCAGCTCGCCCGAACTGGCCTGGAACGCGGTGGCTTGCTGGTAGCGGTACTTGATCCCGCGCAGCCTCGACGCCAGTTGCTCGCCGTTGAGCGCCGCAAGGTCGCCCTCGGCCGGATCGACGTTCGCGGCATAACGGCGGCTCTCGGGCGCGTTGTTCGTCCGCAGCAGATGGGCCTCATAGAAGCCGCGTTCTGACACGTCGGTCAGCGAGGCGGCCAGCATTCCGTCCGTCCCGCGGACTGCGTTGACAGTCACGCCCGGCGAGGAACTCTGCTCCGGCGGCGTGAAGCGGATTTGCGGCTGATACGCGGCCGGATCGAGCCGCAGGTCGAGCGGCGAGCCGACGACCAGCGGCTTCGCGTCGACCGGCCCTTGGGCCAAGTAGGCGGTCATGTCCTGGGCGACGACGACGAAGCTCGGGTTGCGAGCCCAGTTGTTCCACGTGGGCGCGGCGGTCGTCAGCAGCGCGATGACTCGCCCCTTGCCAAATCGCCGCTCGATGGCCAGAGGAGCGCCATTGCGGAGCCGCGCGATGACGCGGACCGTCGAATCGGCCGGCGGCCGCCAGCCCTCCGGAACGGCAAGGTATCGATCGACCGAGGTAATCTGCAGATAGCCGTTCCGCTTGCCTGATAGCACGCGGAAGATCGAGTGCGGCTCGACTTGGATGTCGGGCGCGGGTTCCAGTCGATCGATCATCAACTGGGCCTCGCGAGCCAGCGGCGTGGGGAACAGCCCCTTGCCATTCCGATACAGCGCGTCGTTGTAATGCCTGATGTCCGTTTTCGGTCCAAGGAAGAAAAAGACGCCGCCGCCCGCGGCCGCGTACTTCTCCAACGCCGCCACGGCCGAGGTGTCCAGCCGATCGACGTTCGTCAGCCCGATCGCCTGGAATCCGGCCAGCGGCTTGACGCTCAGATACCTCGGCAGCTCGACTTGCGGCCGCACGCCGGTCTTCACCGACTCGCCTGGCGACAGGGCAATGTCAACGAAATGGGCGTCGTGAGCCTTCGCGTCGGCGTCGACCAGCAGCACCGGCACATCGGCCGGCAGGTCCGTCGTGAAATACCGGTAGTTGTCCGCCATGACCGCATCGCCGTCCAGCCGAGCCGTAATGTCGTGCCGCCCCGCGTTGCTGAAGCTCACGTCGAACTGCTCTCGCGCCGTCTTGCCGGGCGGAATCTCATCCAGCATGACGCCTGGCAACCCGTGCCCATCGGCGCCGAGAATGACCGGCGTCTTCCGAGCGGTCGCCGTGCCGAAGTTTCGTACGGTGACGTCCATTTTCCACGATACGCCGGCCGCGCGGATCCCTTCCACTGGCGCGAGAGAGGTGATCGCGAGATTCGGCCGGGCGCGGTCAACGCAGTTCACCAGGCGGACGTCGGTCCCCGCCGTGCTCAGCCGATCCAGTTCCTGCCGCAGTTCGACGGGCTGGTCCCATTGGCGGGCGCGGAAATCCGAGATCAGATACAACACGCGCTGCTCTTCTTCGCCCGCGCCCAACAATTTCTCGACCGCCTGCAACGCCGGCAGCGGGCCGGCGGCTGTCTCGGAAACCTTGATCTTGTCGAGGATCGGAGCCAGCTTCTCGGCAAAGTCGCTGCCGATCGATTGCTTGAGGACGTCGGGGCCCGCGAGAGAACGACGCGTTGCCTCGCCGGCGACGCCAGCCGGCTGCCCCGCCGTTTT
>JBDKUC010000225.1:0-1989 GCA_039679885.1 Thermoguttaceae bacterium
GCGAGAAAGTCGGGGTCTGGATTTTCCGGCGTCGGCGGCGTGACAGCAAGGTCATAGCCTCGCCCCCAGACCGTTCCAGCCGGGGCCGCGTCGACCACCCTGCACCATGAGCGTTGAAAATATAGACCGGCGGCAGGTCTGATCTTCCAGTTGCCGCCCAGCAGTCGCTCGCGCTCGACCAGTGGCAGCGCCAGCAGCGACGCCATATAGCCCGGATCGGCGGCCATCAGCGCCTTGTTGTCGGTCAGTTTCGCCGGAATGAATGTCAGTGACTTCGGCGGGATCGGAACCTGCTCGCCCGCATCGTTGACCATGGTGTAACAGGCCAGTTCATCGGGACTATCCGCCCATTTCAATACCTCTCCGACACGAACAAACCAGCGCAGCTTGCCCGACCGCTCGGGGATCGGCAGGCCGGTATCCTGATCGATCCACCACTCGATCAGTTCGGCAACCCAGCTATCGGCGTCGGGGTTGCAGGTGGCGCGGATATAGGGACGGACCCCGCACATCGAGCGGTTGCGGCTCACCATATACCAGAACTGCGTCGCCGTGAAATGCGTCAGCTCATCGAACTTGATCAGCGGTATCTGGCTGCCCTGCCAGTTGAACCGGGTCTTGTCATGCTCCAGGTGCGCGAAGCTGGACGTGGCCCCGCTTGGCCATTTCCATGTCAAGACATGCTCTCTCGGATCGCCGCCAGCCAAGGGATAGAGTTTGGCGCTTTCGTCCCACAGTCCACCCTCATTGCGGATTTGAACGGTCGAACGGCGAAATGTGACGGAACCGAATCCGGGATTGCCGATATGACGCAGGTCTTCGAGCAAAAGCGCCCAACTTTTGCCGCCCCCGGCACTACCGCCATATATCGCTATATCGGCCGATGAACTCAGAAAATCGGTCTGCGGGCCGGGTTGCGGCTGGATAGTCTCTGGCCCGATTTCAGGCATTATGGCGGCGTGGGCGTTCATCAGGATGCCTGACCATCCCTCCCATTATCCGGCAGCGCAAATATCGCCACAGCAGGCGCGCCATTGGGCAGGTCTTTGCCGTCCTTGCCCGTCAGTTCGCGCCGGTTCGTGTAAGCGTTGCCCATTTCCTCCGCCGCCTGCTTGTGCAGTTGCGCCGCCAGCGGGTAATTGCCCTTGCGCTCAGCGACTTGCGCCATGCGCTGTAGTGCGCGCAGCCGGGTCGACCTGTGGGCGATGGCGATATGCGACGTATCATCGATAAACGCCCGTCTCGCAGATTCGAAAAGCACCCGCCACTTCTGAGAAAGGTTCCGCCCGGCATGTTTGGTTGGATCATAGGTTTGGATAGCCTGCGGACTGAGAGATATGCCAAATTCATCCTTGAGTGCGGCGGCAACCTGCGAAGGGCTGTCGAACGACGCAAGAGCTTGAATAACGTAGGCTTTCACCTCGTCGGTCATCTGTTTATTCCGAGCCGCCATATTCAAGCTACCTTCAATGAACAGGTGCCACATGCACCGGCGATGGTGGCGCGGCCGATGGTTGGCCCTGTTTTCGCAGCGTTGACCATCGCGGTAACACCAGAGGCGTCAGCGCCATAACGGGCAACGACGCCAACAAACTCTTCGACATCGTGCCCGCGCATGACGAAAATAGGCGCGCCAGTCTCCTTGTTAAACGCTGGCATTCCATAGCGATCGATCTTCTGGGCACAGTGGTAAAGCTCATGCTCAACCAAGGCGCAGAACGAAGCATCGTCCATTCCATGCGCTGCCGGGGCGCTGAACGTCAGCAGGAAATCCGGCATAGACCCAAACCATTCCTCGACTTGCTGAATCGCGCGGGCGCGCTGCCATTTGCCCATCGCCATCGGCGGCATAAGTTCGGCCTGCCCGATGATACTGCGCATGTTGCGGATGTTGTCGCAGTTCGTCCACAGAACCACAATTGCAGCATCGCGCAGATGCGCATGGTCAGCGTTAAACATGTCGCTTTCTTCATCCAGGAACGTCTCTGT
>JBDKUC010000217.1:0-5037 GCA_039679885.1 Thermoguttaceae bacterium
CAACTGCTCCGCAAAGAACCCGCCCTGGTCGCCTATTACACGTTCGAAACGCGCGGCCGCGATCCGAAGCGGGACATGTCGATCCTGCCGAACGTGGCCGCCACCGGCGAGGCCTTGGACGGCCACATCGACGGCCCGCGGTGGACCGAGGGCCGCCTTCCCGGCAAGTTTGCCTTGCGCTTCTGGGGAGCCGGCTACCGGGACCGCGTCGAGATTCCCGAAGCCGAACGGCTTCATTTCGCCGGCAGCTTTTCGTTCGCCGTTTGGTTCGAGTCCGAGGTCGACGCCGGTTATTGCGGCCACTTGTTGGCCAAGGGGAACGAGGACTGGCGGCTCTGCATGGCGCCGGGAAACATCGAGTTCACCACCGGCGACGTGTCCCGCGGCACGGCGGCCAGCAACGTGCTGGTGACCTCGGCGTCCTTCAAGCCGTCCGATTGGCATCTGGCCGTCGCAACCTTCCAGTGCGACCAACGCGTCGCCAGAAAACGCGTCTACGTCGATGGCCAATTGCTGGCCTCCTCGACCGGGCCTCTGCTGGTGTCCCCTCCGCACGGCGCGGCCGCAACGATCGGCGACAACGCGGTTTGGGCGTCAGGTGGCCAGTTCGCAGGTCTCATTGACGAAGTGGCGATATTCTCCCGAGCGCTGACTGCGGGCGAGATCAAAGAGATGTTCGCCGCCGGCAGCCCTTCGCCAGCGAATGCTCGGGGCAGCCTTCAGCCCGTTACACCATCAACCCAGAGAGAAACGAAACGTTGAGTCTCGAACGTCCGCCGTTCGAGTCGCCAATTTCAATCCCACGGATCGGCGAAGTCCGATCGAATCCATTTCAAGTCAAAAGGGCGTGTATGCGTCGCAATCATCATCGTTCTGTCGTCGAGGTCCGGCGGCCTCGCGGGTTTACGCTCGTCGAGCTCCTGGTCGTCATTACCATCATCGGCATTCTGATCGCCCTGCTGCTGCCGGCCGTCCAAGCCGCCCGCGAAGCCGCGCGACGATCCGAATGTGTCAATCATCTCAAGCAGATCGGCCTGGCCACCCACAACCTGCACAACAGCGCCGGCAAATTCCCGCCGCAATTTGGTTGGGTTGGCTGCACATCGAACGGCACGCTCGGACCGTTGTTCTACCACTTGTTGCCGTATATCGAACAGCAAAACCTCTTTGATCTCTCGTTCATCCCGTCAGACCAGAAAGGCTCCTGCGGCTGTTTTTCGTTTATTCGCAAGGGCGGCACCCATGACGTGCGACTTTTCCCCGACCCGGCGCCCTTCATTTCCGGGCGAACGATCAGTCTGTATGTGTGTCCCACCGACGATAGTCAGCCCCAAGTCGTCGGCTGGGCCGGCTCGTGCTACGCAGGCAACTGGCAGATCTTCGGCGCGGGCGGGGTCCAAGCCGTCTGCTCCAACAATACGTCCGTGGTGACGAGCAGTTGGCAGGGAAAGAAGCAGTTCGGCGACATCCGCGACGGAACGTCGCACACCCTGATGTATGCCGAAAAGTTCGCCGCCTGCAACTCGTCGATTACTGGAACGAACGACGGCGGCGCCATGTGGGGCCGCTGGGACGCACTCGACTATTGGACGCCAACTTTCGGCGCGTGGATCACCGGACGTCAGTCCATGTTCCAGAACGTGCCGCTGCCTTGGACCAACGGTGGACCCTGCAACCCGCGCCTCGCGCAAACGCCCCATTACGGGGCAATGAACGTCTGCTTCGCCGACGGCAGCGTCCAGACGCTGTCCGCCAATCTCAACGGCAACGTCTGGGCGACCCTGTTGACGATCGCCAACAACGATGCCATCTCGGAAAAACAATACTGATCCAAGCAACATGAGCACAATCCAAAAGAACTTCTATCGAACGGCCTCGCTCTTCGTCCTGGCAGTTGCGCTCGGCAGCGGCTGCCATGCGCCGACCACCGGCGATGTGTCGGGCAAGCTCACGTTTCGCGGAAAGCCGCTGGCCCGCGGCACCATCTCCTTCATCAGCAACAACGGCGGCATTGTCGCCTCCGGCAATTTGGAGAAGGGACGCTACACCGTCGTCAAAGCGCCGGTCGGCCCCTGCAAGATCGCCGTCCAAGTCCATCAGGCGCCCTTGCGCATTTGGATGCCCGACCCGAACCAACCGAACCAAGATCCGCCGCCGGACCCTGACTTCGTCCCCATTCCACCGCGCTATCAGGACTTCGACGAGTCCGGCCTGACCTACACGGTCACCGCCGGCCAACACACCTACGACATCGATCTGAAGCCGTAAACCGGCGGACGGCCGATCGACCGTTGCCGATCGGTCTACCGCCTTGTGGGTCGGCGAACGCCCGCATATCATGCATCCTTATGTGTGGCATCGCCGGCGCCGCGTGGAACGATCCCCAAAAAGCCCTGGAGCAAGGAACGCTCCAGCGGATGATCGACGTGCTGCGCCACCGCGGCCCCGACGGCGAAGGAACGTACGTCAGTCGGAAGTCGGCAGTCGGCAGTGGGCAGTCGGCAGGAACAAGGGGCGAGGGGAGTGGGGAGAGCGGAGAGGGAATCGCGTCCGACCGCAGCGTCACGACCCACTCTCCACTGCCCACTGCCCACTGCCGACTGCCCACTCCCCTCTGCGCCCTCGGCCACCGTCGCCTTGCCATCATCGACGTCGCAGGCGGGCAACAGCCGATCTCGAACGAGGACGGCTCCGTCTGGATCGTCTTCAACGGCGAGGTCTACAACTTCCGCGAACTTCGCCGCCGCTTGGAAGGCGCCGGCCATCGCTTTCGCACCCAAAGCGACACCGAGGTCCTCGTCCATCTCTACGAGGACGAAGGCCCCGACATGCTCCCGCTGTTGAACGGCATGTTCGCCTTCGCCCTGTGGGACGCTCGGCGAGGGCAGCTTCTGCTGGCCCGCGATCGGCTCGGCAAGAAGCCGCTGGTCTATCGCCACGAGCCCGGCCGGCTCCTGTTCGCCAGCGAACTGAAGAGCCTCTTGCAGGTGCCCGGCGTTCCGCGGGAGATCGATCCGCAGGCGTTGGACGATTACCTGACCTATCAATACGTGCCGCATCCGCGGACCATCTTCCGCGGCGTCGCCAAGCTGCCGCCCGGCCATTACGCCCTCTATCGCGACGACCGGCTCGACGTGCGGCCCTACTGGCAGCCCGACTTCAACGCCGAGGAGAATCTGCCGGCGGCCGACTACGCCCGGCAGTTGCGCGAGCTGCTGACCTCGGCGGTCGAGATGCGATTGCAGAGCGAGGTGCCGCTCGGCGCCTTCCTTTCCGGCGGCATCGACTCGACGATCATCGTCGGGCTGATGTCGCAACTCGTCCAGGAGCCGGTCCGCACCTTCTCGATCGGCTTCCCCGTCCGCGAGTTCGACGAGACGAGCTACGCCCGAATGGCGGCCCAGCGGTTCGGCACGCTGCACGAGGAGTTCCAGGTGCGGCCCGACGCGATCGACGTGCTGCCGCGGCTCGTTTGGCACTACGACGAGCCGTTCGCCGACAGTTCGGCCCTGCCCACCTGGTACGTCTCGCAACTGACGCGCGAGCGGGTCACCGTGGCCCTGACCGGCGACGGCGGCGACGAGCTGTTTGCCGGCTATCCGCGCTATCTGGCCGTCTGGCTGGCCGAAGGCTTCGATCGGATGCCGTCGCTTGCTCGGCGACTGTTGGCCACCGACCATTGGCAGAAGCTTCCCGCAAGCAACCGGCAAAAGTCCCGCGTCCGTCAACTAAAACGTTTCGCCGAGATGCTCCGCCAGCCGGCCGCGCGAAGGTACCTCGAGTGGATCGCCATCTTTGGCGAGGCCCGCCGCGGTGCCCTCTACAGCGACGGCCTGCTCGCCTCGCTCCCCGAGGCCGATCCGTTGGACTTCCTCGCCGCCGGGCTCCGCCGGGCCAACCGCCGCGACGCCGTGACGGCGTTCAGCCTGGCCGATCTCGTGACCTATCTCCCCTGCGACTTGATGACCAAAGTGGACATCGCTTCGATGGCGCACGGGCTGGAGTGCCGTCAGCCGTTCCTCGACTATCGCGTCGTCGAGCTGGCCGCCCGAATGCCGCGGCGCGTGAAGTTCCGCCGCGGCGTCGGCAAACGAATCCTCCGCGAGACCTTTGGCGACCTTCTGCCCAAAGCGATCTTGCGCCGCCGCAAGATGGGCTTCGGCGTCCCGTTGGACCACTGGTTCCGCCACGAGTTGTTCGACTTCGCCCGCGAAGTCCTCTTCGACAAAAGCACGCTCGCCCGCGGGCTCTTCCGCCCCGAAGCCGTCACGCACCTCTGGGACGAGCACCAATCCGCCCGCTTCAACCACGGCTACCGCCTCTGGTCGCTCCTCTTCCTCGAACTCTGGCAGCGCGAGTGGCTGAAGCCGTGAGTCGTCCAGATGAGCGGCAGACACGTAGGGTGGCGTGCTTGCACGCACCGTAACCGTTGGGGAAAGGAATTGGTGCGTGCAAGCACACGCCCTACTTCACTAATTGCTCTTACGAGTCCTCAGCATCCCCACGCGATGACGCCTAGGAATAGGGCAACGCAAAGTGCAGCGAACACTACAGTGCCGATCACACCGATCAGGCTCATGCGGTGGCAAAGGCAAGCTGTGACGGCGACGACAGCCGTGACAGCAGCTAGAAGAGCCGCGCCGCCACCGGTCTGCACGAAGCGAATGAACGCAGTCTCGCCCTGGCCTAACATCCGGTAATGACCGAGAAGGACGACAACGATCTCTAGTGCCAACAGCGACCCCGAGACCATGACCAACACTCTTGCGAACATCTCCTCCTCCACCGCTCGCTACCACTGTTTCGATTTTCTAGTTGTACCATTCCCCAATAGTCACCGCGAAGGGAAAAAGGGGGATAAGCGAAAGCGCCGGTCAAAGCCGGCAAGGAGACACGTAGGGTGCGTGCTCGCACCACTGCTGTAAACATCATTGCCGCTTAGGCGCGGCGCGTTTCTGTTTGGCTTCCAACAGGATACGATGAACCGACACATGTACCCCAAGACGAGGCGCAGCCGGGTGAGGCCGACGCCGATAG
>JBDKUC010000045.1:0-2728 GCA_039679885.1 Thermoguttaceae bacterium
CGTTGACCGAGCAGCCGATAGTAGCGATGTCCATGGCGTTGCGCATGGCGTATTTGATATAGTAACCAAAGCAGTTTTCGTAGCTCTCCTTGGGAATCAGAATCGCCGTGAGCAGTTCGCCGGGTTCCAACGCAACTTTGCCGGGGCCTTTGTAAAAATCGTGGATGCTGAGCCTGCGTGTGCCGTTTACGCTCGTAATTTCCAGCACCGCGTCGTAAGCAACCTGCGTGGAGGCGGTGTCCGCGCTGGTCACACCATTGCAGATGTTGCCGCCGAGAGTGCCGATGTTCCTGAGCTGCGGCCCGCCTACGGTATCCGCGGATTCGCCGAGCACGGGCATGTATTGCTGGAGCACGGGGCTTTTATACGCATGGGAAAAGCTCGTCATGGGGCCGATGCGCAGCGCGCCGTCGGGATCGATGGTGACTTCGCGCAGTTCGTTGAGCTTGTAGATGCTGATGAGCTCCGCGCCCGCGAGCTTGCCCTCGCGCATTTTGATCAAAACGTCGCTGCCGCCCGCAATCAGGACGGCCGACGGATGCGCCTGCATGAGTTCCACGGCGTTCTGAACGCTCGTGGCTTCGTATAATGCGGAAAAATCGTACATATGCGTCAGCTCCCTTCCTTACAGCAGCCCGGCTTCTTTGAACTTTTCAAAGAGCACGTGCGGCGTCATGGGCGTTTGATTGATGGCAATCCCCGTTGCGTTCAATATGGCGTTGCGGATGGCGGGGGCTCCCGGGCAGGTGGGCGGCTCGCCAAGCGCTTTCGTCCCAAAGGGGCTGGTCGGTTCCGCGTTTTCCACAAACTCCGCGCGCAGATCGCAGTGATCCATCATCGTGCTGAGCTTGTAGTCAAGCAGGTTGTTGTTGAGCGGCTTTCCGGTCTTGGGGTCAAAGAGCAGCTGTTCACCCATGCCGTAACCGATGGCCATGCTCATGCCGCCGTGTACTTGCGCTTCGGCAAGCTGTGGGTTGATGAGCGTTCCGCAGTCGTGGACGTTGATCATCTTGAGAAGCTTGACCTTGCACATGGGAATATCAACCTCGACCTCGACAAAGCCGCAGCCGAAGGAATAGGCATTGCTCTTGATCTGGGTTGTGCCTTCGGCGCTGAACTGCTCCGCCTGAACGGTGGAATACAGCGCGGTGGTGGCCAGTTCGTCGATCGGCATGATCTTTACACCGGAGGTTTTTTCAAACACGATTCCGTCCGCCATATCCAGAACGTCCACGGGCTTTCCGGTCAGGTACGAAGCGTAGGCAAGCACCTTGTTTTTCAGTTGGGTGCCGATGTTATGGATGGCAAATCCTGCAACATAGGTCTGGCGGGACGCATAAGCGCTTGTACCGAACGGAGTGGTGTCCGTATCCTGCGTGGAGACGACGTGTACTTTCCCCATCGAGACGCCGACCGTATCGGCGACCATCTGCGCAAACACCGTGTCCGCGCCCTGCCCGATTTCGGTTTCCGCAATATGCAACTGCACCGAGCCGTCCTGGTTCATCACCATGCGGCAGCTGGAAGCCTCCAGCGAAATCGGCCAGACGGCGGTATTGTACCAAAAAATCGCCATACCGACGCCCCGGCGAACGGGGCCGGTCTGGTTGGCGTACGCCGCATGTTTGCGCTCGTAGTCCATGTAGGCCATGCCTTTTTCGATGCACTGGTTGAGCGAATCGAAATAGTTCACGTTCTGCGAAAACGCGTCGCGGTAGCCGACAGGCATCATGTTCATGCGGCGGAGAAAGAGCGAGTCGATGCCAAGCACCTTTGCTGCGTCTTCCACGCTACTTTCAATGGCAAACGACACCTGCGGAATTCCGTAAGCGCGCATCGCGCCCGCGGCGGGCAGGTTGGTAAACACCGTGTATGCGTCCACCTTGGTGGCGACGGCGTCCACATAGATCTGCTTGAACGCGCCCGCGCCTTTGGCAACGATGCCGTGGCCGTGGCTGGCGTAAGCGCCCTGGTTGGAAAACGCTTCCATCCTGCGGGCGACAAAACGACCGTCTTTGCGGGCGTAGGTTTCGATGTGGTAGCGGATGGCGTGGCGCACGCGGTTGCTCACAAATGTCTCTTCGCGGCTCACGTCCAACTTGACGAGCCTGCCGCCAACCTGCTGACAGCAGTAGCCGCAGAGTGGTTCGTACAGAGCATCCTGCTTATTGCCGAATCCGCCGCCTATGTAAGGCTTGATCAAACGGACGCTACCCCACGGCAGTCCCAGCGCCTGGCCGCAGATGCGGCGGACGATATGCGGAATCTGCGTGCTCGAAACGATCACGATCTTGCCGTTCTGTTCCTCGGCGTAGCAGATATGGTTTTCGATATGGCAGTGCTGGACGATGGGCGTTTCATACCAGCCCTCAATTTTCACGAGGCCGGGTTCCTGAATCGCTTCGTCAAAGTTACCCTCTTCGTAACTTGTTCTACCGAGAATATTGTTCTTAAAGCGCTCATGCAGCTGCGGCGCGCCGTCCTTCATGGCTTCCTGCTGGTCGAGCACGAAGGGGTATTCCTCGTATTCCACTTTCAGCGCGCGGACGCCCTGAGAAGCGGCAATTTCGTCCTCGGCAATGACAACGGCAACATCGTCGCCATAGTAGCGAACGTGCTTGTTGAGCAGCAGACGGTCGGCAACGTCCTGATGATGCGGATCGGTGCTCCAGGGATGCCCGGCCGTCGGGAACGGAAGGTTCGGCACGTCGAAACACGTGAGAACCTT
>JBDKUC010000148.1:0-2034 GCA_039679885.1 Thermoguttaceae bacterium
TTCGGCCACCACGCTCATGTTGCGCAAGAGCTTCTCCGCGCGGCGGAGGTTTTTACGTACCGCATAGAACAGCGGCAGCCCGCGTTTCACGTTGGCGTCGACGTTCGCCTTGCGATGCTGGATCTGGTCGGCATCGACCCAGCGCCCGTCGAGATAGTAGCCCAACACCGTCTCCACGTCGTCCGGAGCGGTCTGGATGCCGAAGCTGGCCGCCGGATCGCCGGCCCGTTCGGGCGGGGTGCTAATCTGCGAGGGTTCCACAAACCGGATGCGAGTGATCCCGTCCGGAGCGGGAAAGAACCGCAAAAAGGCCTCGCCATCGCGGTCCAGTCGCCGCTGCACCTCTTGTTGCCGCTTCTGCCACTTGTTGACCCGGACGAACTCGTCCAGCACCGTCTGGACCTCGCCGATCAACTCGTCCCCGGCCTGTTCTCCGCGTTTGCTGGCGGCCCGGTAGCTGTGTCCCGGGCCGACGATGAAGCTGATGCGGTTTTCGTGGCCGTTGATGGCGAACTCGTTGCTCACGGCCAATGCGCGGCACTGGCCGCGGATCTCGCGGAGCTGCTGTTCATTGGTGAACGCAACCCCCGCGGCATCGCCGCCCCGCGCGTCGTCGCCCAACGGGGCCCAACGCGAGCCGTCGACGTCGTACAAGGCCTCGGCCGGATCGACGGCGCTATCCCAAATGCTGTCCAGGGCCTCGACCAGCTGCTTTTCCAGCCGCGTCAAGGGCTCGCTCGCCTCGGGCGTGGGACTCGATCCGATGTTCGAGTCAGGTCGTTCGGTTTCTCGCTCGATCATTGCTCACCTCCGCTTCGCAACGAATGCTCCACTGTGCGTATGTCTTGCAGGGCGACACGCCCCGGATCTGCCAGGCCATCTTGAAATCCTCCACCTCATCTTTCGCCGAGATACTCGAACGAGACGACCGTGCGCCCGGCGGAACCGCGGTATCTCTTGGCGGCCCACCCACGACGCGCGGTGCCGGCCTTCTTGACACTCACCGTGCGCCACTTGGGCGAATGGCGACAATGCGCGATCATGGCCGGGTGGCTGGCCGTCACGTTCACGCGATGGCCTTCCTCGCGATGCACGTCGGCCACCGTCTCGAGCAGACGCATCCCGATTCCCAGCCCCTGGTAGTCGGGCAGCGTGACCAGTCGGCTGATGCGCCAGCGCCCGGCTCGCCCGATGAGCGACACCGTCGCACAAAACGCCACGGGAACCTCGTGCCACAAGGCCAGGTAGCAGCGGGCCGCAGGCGACAGGGTGCCGCTCAGATAGTGATGACGCGCAAACAGCTTCCACGCACGACGTTGGCAACGAACGAGTTGGAGTTCGATCGGCGGTCGTTGAAGACACCTCCGGCTGAACTGTGACGTTGCCATGTCGATCACCCAATCCGGCTGGAGCCACTCGGTCACATCGTAATGACAAGTGACCGCCACGAACCGGCCGCCGATCGTCCCCTTGCGGATTCCTTTGGCAATCGCCGCCGAGGTGACCCGGGCCACATTGCGATCGACAACGCTCGTAAACTCATCGAAAGCCACCAACGGTTGCGCCGGGCCGCTTCCCGCCTCGGCCAACGCCCGGGCCAGGTCGCAGCGAAACTGCTCGCCGGTCGAGAGGACGTGATACGGCTTGATCCAGCTCGGCGGCGAGCCGAACCCTACGGCGGTAAACAGGCCGATGATCTCCTTGGTCGACCGTTGGCCCAGGCAGTCGATCACTGCCCGATCCTCCGGCCACGCGTAGGCCCGATGCAGCCGCTCCCCGAACATCTCTCGGGCGAGCGTACTTTTGCCGCTTCCCGACGGCCCCACGATCAGCCCCATCCGCCACGAGTCCTCCAACTCCGGCACCTCCACCTGGAACTGCTCCGTGGCCCGCTGGCCAATCGCCACATCAAACATTCCCGCCACCTGCTGGACTCGGAACGAGTTATGGATTGGGCAACTCACCGTGACGTTGATCGTGGGCATGGGAAACTCCTTGGAGTACGCGGTACGCAGTGGCGGGCGTCGCAAGCTC
>JBDKUC010000098.1:0-1846 GCA_039679885.1 Thermoguttaceae bacterium
ATACCGAAGAGCGCGGCCGCGCGATCGCCGTCGATTCCCGCGGGATCATCGAGTCGCTACGCAAGGTGTACCGTGCCGACCGCGTGGTCAACGAGCTGATGCCGTCGCGGTGAGAGGGGAATCAAGGCCGGAGCCGTGTCACGCGAGATATTGGGCCGACACGGCCCGGCTGAATCCGTTATCGAATGGGTCTTGACGCCCAAGATCGGTAATCAAGTAGGGCGCGGCGCCGAGCTTGCGAGGCCCGCCACTCGACTGGCATGGATCTGGCGGGCCTCGCAAGTTCGGCGCCATCCTACCTTAGCGATCTTGTTCGTCAAGACCGATAAGAGAGCCTCTTACAGCTCCTCCGGGCAGGGCAGCTTGCCGTCGGAGAGCAATTGCCCGAAGGTGGGCGCGTTGGGATCCTTGGGGTCGCACTTCATTTCGGCCGCTTTGTCCAAGGCCGTGGTGATCTTGTCCTTGTCGTCCTTGTCGGACTTCCGATCGAGCAGCTTATCCAACGCCTCGCCGTAGGCATTGCGGTCTTTCTTGCTGGAACCCTTGTGGCAGAGGTTGCACTTGGCCTTGTCCACGGCGTCGGCGAACGCCTTATCCTTGGCGTCCGAACTGTCGGCCTTCACGTACTTGGCCATGAACGCGTCGCGGAACTGCTTGATCGCCTTGGCCGGTCGTGCGGCCGGCCCCGCCAGGACGACAAGAACGAACAGGCCTGTCAAGACCGATAGCAGGTGCTTTCTCATGGAGGAATCTCCCAGGATCAATTGTGTGGCAATCCAATGTTCAGGGCTCGGGACGGCGGGCACCGCCACGAGCATCCGATACTAGTAGAGCCTACGGGCAGGGGCTAGTCAACTGAGGCGACGTGTGCCGTTCTCGTACCGAAGCTCAATACTGTTTGACGCCTGCGGTCCGGCAAAGTAATCTGACTGACTGGACCGGAATGCCTGCCGGAAAACATGCAATCTCATCTCCTGAACCTCCAACCGGCGAAACCTCCTATGCGGATGCGATCCTCGTTGTTTGTCCTCACAACCGTTGTTCTTCTAGCCGGGGGCGGGAACGCCTCGCCGGCGGAGGCTCCACGCGTGGTGGCCTCGTCAAAGCCGTCGCTCTCGATGCGTCTGGTCAACGACGGCGTCGCGATCGACGCGGGCGGCATGGGGCAATTCACGCTCGATTACCCCGTGCTGGTCGGCCAGCGCTGGGATCAGGTCCGCAAGCCGATCGAGCGGCGGGTCAACGGCACGACCGCCACGATCCTCTTTGACGCCGGCGCAAGCATCACGGTCGGGCTGCAGCCTGCAACCGGCGAGCTGACGCTCACGCCCTCGAACCTCACCGGAGATGCGAAGCGTCTGCGGATGGAGATGCTCGTCGATTTCCACTATGCCAGCGGCGGTACGTGGAAGATCGGCAACGCGGCAGCGGCCCCATTCCCCGCGGAGAAGCCAGCCAAACCGTTCCTCTATCAAGGCAACGCCGAGCGGTTCACGCTCCGCGATCCTCAAGGGGCAGGCCTCACGATCCAGATACCGCCCTATAGCTTCCAGCAGCTGACCGACAATCGGGAATGGAACTGGAAGATCTTCCAATGGCAATTCGACGTGCCCAATCCCGGCGCCGGCCCGATGACGGTGAAGATCTCGCTGACCCCGCCCGACGGCTCGCAACCTGGGGGGCCGCGGATCGCGGTCGACAAGTTCGGCCAGTGCGTGAAGGCCAGTTTCCCCGACAAGGTGAAGTCGGAGGAGGAACTGAAAGGGGACATCCAAGCCGAAGCAGAATACCTGGCAGGCCTGAAACCGCCGGCCACCGACGCCTTTGGCGGCCTGCCCGGCAGCCG
>JBDKUC010000357.1:0-30124 GCA_039679885.1 Thermoguttaceae bacterium
TAGAGCACGACCCCGGTAGAGCAGCCACAATGAAACTCCACCGCCTTCTTGAGATGATTCGCCACGACCGTGACGGTGCCGACGAGTGGCCCGTCTTTATCACGTCCTTCCGGCAGACCCCGACGGGCGAATGGCACGAAGTCGAACGTGTGCGTGACCCGCTTGGGGTGGTGGTAGTCGATGAGGCCGCCGAGGAGGTGCTTTTCGTCGGCAATTCAGAGTGTGTGCCGCTTTCGGTCGAAGCTTTGGACAAAAAGCTGGCCGAACTATTGCCAGGCTGTGGCGAGTTTGCGATTGACTATTGTGGTGACATGCCCATCGAGATGGACGGCTGGCTGTTTCATATAGATGTGCCCATTGAGGGTGCCGGGCGTGACGAAAAGAATCGGTGTTATCTGGTGGTGCGCTTGGCCGCTCAACAGTGACGTAGGGTGCGTGCTTGCACGCACCAATCCCTTTCTCGTCCACGGTGACGGTGCGTGCAAGCACGCACCCTACCTGCCTGGCCCCGTTGTTACCAGTTTTAAGATGGTTTGAATGGCTCACGCGGAGACGTGGAATCGCGGAGAGAGATGGATGCGAGAGAAGAAATCGGGGAAAGAAACAACGACAATTTCATTCAGGGACATTATTCTCATCCGAACAACTACTCTGCGTCTCCGCGGCTCCGCGTGAGAATTGTTGACGAAAGGCTCACGCGGAATCGCGGAGTCAGTCACGGGTTCTGGAGATCGCTCTCCGCGAGAAATGCCTGGGCGTGAAGACTCTGACGCCAGGGGCGATCGTCGGAGCCGGCTCTTGCCCGTCCAATTAACGCCCTAGCTCGTTCACAAGTTCTTTCGGAAGCCGCACGAACGTGATGAGGCGGCAATCCTCTCGTTCCCAGAGGACGCCGACGTCTTTGTTTTTCAGGATCGCCATGTCCGAATAGCCTGCATAGCCAGGGCCGATCAGCCGTTCGGTCGCGAAGGTGCGGCCCTCGTCATAGCTGACGCGAAGCATCAGCTCGTTCCGGTCCGGACCTTTGGGGCCGGTCCAGAGGATTCGATCGCGGTCATCGCCGGCCGATTTGAGCGAATAGCGTTCGATGGCGCAGCAGACGGGCGTTGGGGCCAAGCCTTCGAGCCGCGGCTCGCCCCACGTTCGGCCGCCGTCGCGGCTTTCGACCAGCCACCGCGGCGTCTTTTCCGACTCCGATCGGAAGTCCATCAGGAGCCGCCCATCGGACAGCTCGACGAGTTGATTCTCGTTGGCCTCCCTGCCGGAAAGGACCTGACCGCGTTGCCAGGTGCGGCCGTGGTCTTCGCTGAAGATGGCAAAGACGCCGAACGGGGCGTATCGCCACGCGGCCGCCACGAGCCGCCCTTTCGAGTCTTGAATCATGCCCCCGGGCCCGACGACGGTCATGCCCCACTTGGGATCGTTCATGTCTCGACTGGCTGCGGTCAGGTCGATCGGCTCGGACCACGTGCGGCCGTTGTCGTCGCTTGATCGGGCGAAAATCTGACTGTCTCGGGCGCCGGGCCTCGCCTTGTAGATGCCTCGCCCGGGCGCGCAACGGACATACAGCAGCCAGATCTTGCCGGTTTGCCGATCGACCACGGTGGCGGGATTGGCGGCGGACCAATGTTTGCCTGCATGTTCGATCACTTGAATGGGCGACCAAATGCGGCCGCCGTCGGTGCTGCGTTTGCACACTAGGTCGACTTCGTTGTCGAGGCCCGGATCATTGCTGTTGTACTTTCGGGCCTCGGCGAAGGCCAGGATCGTGCCGTCGGGGGCAACTTCGATGGCCGGAATGCGATAGGTGTGGTATCCGTCCATGCCGGATGCGAACACATTGATGCGGTCGAGGGACGTCCCTGCCCATGCTGAGACGGACGACAATGCGACGATCGCCGACAGCACGGCGAACCCGTATCGAGACATCCGGATCGCCAGCTCGCCGCCGGTTCGACCGATGCTCCGCCGGTGGTTGCCGAGATGGGACGGACGGAAACATGACAGGATCGCTGATAAGAACATAGACGTGCCCTCTCCGGTTTCAACGGTTTCGACAATCCTTGGGGCGGGAAGCCGCCGCCAATATACCAGCGAGGGGGGCGTTTGTCACTCTGGTCCCCCCCCGAAACCCGGGGAACGACTGCGAAGTCGCCCAAAGCCGTTCGTAGTCCCGCCTTTAGGCGGAAAACGACCGGCTAAAGCCGGAACTACGAACGACTTTGCACTCCTGCCCAAACCCTCTCTTGCCCGATGCCGAAGCCGTTTGCTGCTTCCGCGGCGTTATATCGCCGCTGGCTGGACGCCGGTTGTAGCGATGGCCCATTCGAGCTAGAATGAGGCCGGTTACCCTACGATTGCGTCTTGTGCCCCCTCGGCAGGATGTACTCCCCACGCTCAGCGTGAGGAACGCGTCACGCGGAGCGTGATGAGTCCATGGAACCTCTGCTTCAATCTGGCTCGTACGCGCTGATCACGCTGGTCTTGATTTTGACCGGCGCCGGGCTCCCCCTACCCGAGGAAGTTCCGATCATCGCGGCCGGCATCTTGGCGGCCAACGGGACGCTCGATCCCTGGCTGGCGCTGGCCTGCTGTCTGGTGGGCGCCATCGTCGGCGACGCCGTCATGTATTGGATCGGCTACCACTTTGGCCGCGGGGTGTTGCGCGACCGTCGCTGGTGGGCGCGATACATCACGCCTGAGCGAGAGGACCGCATCGAGCGGATGTTCCACGAACACGGGCTGAAGGTCTTCTTTGTCGCGCGGTTCCTGGTCGTCATCCGTTCGCCGCTCTACCTGACGGCCGGCATCTTGCAGGTCTCGTTCAAGAAATTCCTTTTGATCGATCTGATCTGCGCAACCGTCGTTGTCAGCACATTCTTCGGACTGACGTATTTCCTTGGCAAGAGCATTGCCGAGCGGTTCCATACGGTCGAGGTATGGTTGACTGTGGCGGTCGTGCTCAGCCTCGTGGCGGGCGGATTCTGTCTCTGGCGGCGCCATCGCCGCAAAGCGGCCGCGCAAAAGGCTGAAGAGGCTGGATGAGCGATGTCCTCTGCCAACGAACGTACTGCCCAGGCTGCCGTCCGGTGTCCTCTTCGCTCGCCGCGTGAGGCCGCACGCCACATCGGCCATGAGCGAACACTCACCTGGCGTGCGCGCCAGCAGCGATGGCCAGCCAGCCTTCCCCGCCTTCTGCTTCCATTCCTTGCCGCATGGCCGTTCGTTTTGACCGGCGGGCCGGCGCTGGGGCAGGAAACGTTGCTCAGCGTGACGCTGCGCGAAAACCGGGAACAATGCGGGTTCAACATCGTTGACGGGCGTTTCGCGTTCCGGTGGACGGAAGCGAGGCCCTTCCAACGCTCTTCCGGTCCGGAGAAGCTGCGGCTCCGCTATCCCAACGGTCAGCCCAAGCTAACCTACGAGCGAACCATCCGGGACGTCGAACTGCTGAAGTTCGAGATGTCGGGCGGCGGCAACGAAATCCACATCAGCCGCACGCCGCATGGCACGTCGAAAGTCGTGACGTTGGACTTTCGCCAAGTCCCGCGCGAGCCCATCACGTTCACCTGGGGCGTCGGCGGATCGCGGCAAACGCTGCACGCGGCGAGCCTGTGGCGGCTGCTGATCGAGTTGCCGAGCGAGACGCAGAAACAACTGCTTCCCCTGTTGGACGCGCTGCGTCCCGACGAGAAGCTGGCCGATACGCTCACGGAGATCGAGAGAAGGCTTTGCCAGGAAGCGAACGGCAAGGCAGGCGAGGAGCGGTCCGGTTGGGCGGCCCTGGTGAGGCAGCTCGGCGACGACAGCTTCGCCCGGCGCGAGGCGGCCGACCGGCAACTGCGAACCGGCAACCCGAGCCTGCTAGCCTATCTGCGGGGACTGGAGCTCGGCCGGCTTGATGCGGAGCAACGCTTTCGCATCCGCCGAATTCTCGATGCGGCGGCCGCCCAGAACGACGAGGACTCGCCGCAACAGATTGCCGCGACGCTCTCTGGCGACTCGGCCGTTTGGCTGGCCCTGCTGGCTCGGCCAGACTCGGCAACGCGTCAGGCGGCCGCGCGACGGCTCCGTTCGTTGGCCGGCGGGCCAATTGGCGTCGATCCGGCCGAAGACCCCGAGACGCAGAAGGCCAAGCGAGAGCAGCTTCGCCAGCGGCTCGAAAAGAAGTAGGCCGAGCGAATGACGCATTGGGATGTGGCCATTGTCGGTGGGGGGCCCGCAGGGCTCATGGCCGCCGCCCGAGCGGCCGAGCGAGGACGTCGCACGCTTCTGCTGGATCGGAACCGCGAGCCTGGGGTGAAGATTCTCATCTCCGGCGGCACTCGCTGCAATCTGACCCACGCGACCGACGCCCGGGGCATCGTCGCCGCCTTCGGACCCTCCGGCCGCTTTCTCCATTCCGCCTTGGCTGCGCTCGGCCCGCAACAGGTCGTCGAGCTGTTCGAGGCCGAGGGCGTTGCGACCAAGATCGAGCCGGGCGGAAACGTCTTTCCGATCAGCGATCGCTCGTCCGACGTTCGCGCGGCGCTAGTGCGACGCGTCAAGCGGAGCGGCTGCACGTTGCAGCTACAGGAATCGCTCGTCGATCTCGTCGCGCTCGAGGGCGGCGGTTTCCAGCTTGTGACGGCCGGCGAGCCGATCGCGGTGGAGAAGGTAATCTTGGCCACCGGGGGGCAATCCTACCCGGCTTGCGGCACCCGTGGCGACGGCTACCGCTGGGCAGCCGCGCTGGGGCATCGAATCGTGCCGCCGCGGCCCGCCTTGGTTCCGCTGACCAGCCACGCCGCCTGGGTGCTCGCCCTGCAAGGCATCACGCTGCCAGACGTTGCGGTGCAGGTCGTCAACAAGCAAACCCGGCGGCTGGCCGCCAGCCGCGGGTCGCTGCTCTTCGCCCATTTCGGTGTGACCGGTCCGGCGGTCCTGGACGTGAGCTACGCCGTCAGCGGCGAGGAGCCGAACTCGTTGGCCCTGCGTTGCGACCTCCTGCCCGACGTGAAGGAGAGCCAACTCGACGTGCGACTGGCCGACGCCGCGGCGGAAGACGGCAAACGCCCGGCCGTCGCGATCCTGCAGCCCTGGCTCCCGCGTCGCGTCGCGGAAACCCTCTTCGAGCTGGTTGGAATCCCGTTGGACCGGCCGGCCGGCGAGTTCTCGAAGCACGAACGCCGCCGCTTGACGCAAACCATCAAGCGGCTCGACATTCCCGTCAGCGGCACGATGGGCTTTCGCAAAGCGGAGCTGACGGCCGGCGGCGTCGCGCTCGATGAGGTCGATTCGCGAACGATGCAGAGCCGGATCGTGCCGAATCTCTATTTCGCCGGCGAGGTGTTGGACCTGAACGGCCCCGTCGGCGGCTACAACTTCCAAGCGGCCTTCAGCACCGGCTGGTTGGCCGGCGAGAGCGTCTAGGGAATCGGAAACGCCCAGCCGGCTTGCCAGACCTCGCGTTCGGACTCGGGCTTCCGCCAATGATCCGGGTGGGTGTTGATCGGCAGATACGTTTTGGCATCCCGATTGATCCGATATCGATCGACTACGCTGCCCGAGGCGGCGACGACCGCCACGTTCGGCCCGGTGGACCAGAGGAACGGCGTATTCGGTGCCGTTGTTTCCTCACGGAATGCCATTTCCCCGGGAGATCGCCATCGCAGCGGCGTCTTCAGGCCGCCGCGAACATAACGGAAAGGCTCGCCCGAATAAGGGTCTATCGGCAGACGCTTCAAGCACGATCCGACCAACTCGTTCAAGCTATTCGGCAGCGAGCCGTGCCGGAGTTTCCACGCCTCCAGTGCCAACGTCAGGATCATGGCGCGGCGACAGGTTTCTATCGCCGCGTAGCTTCCTGCTGCACCGCTGGTGCCCCTCAGCAGACTGAAGAAATCCGGGTCGTACTGCAATGGAGGGAGCGTGACTGCGCGTTGCAGGACGTATGGCGGCTCCAGGGACGGTTCATTCTCCAGCCCCGTCTCCGCCTGAGCGATCCGCCGGCCTGCTCGGGCATCCGACTCGGCTTCTGACAACTCTTCCAACTGCCGCCGGGTGAGGAGGTTGAGCAGTCGCACCGCGCGGGTTCGTTCCCACGGCAGCCACAGCCAAAACGCCGTCAGGGGCGCTGCGCTCTCATTGGCCGGTCCGCTCACCCCGTACTCGGAGCCTTCGATCGCGACGAGATCCCCCGCGACGAAGCGACGAACACGAGTGTATTCCCGTTTGATCCAGTTGGTTCCGGGCGGCATATCGGAGACAAGTTGTTCGAGTTGGCGCGTCGCGGTCAGCAGGCGTTCCGGTGTCTGTTGGGGCCGCACCGCCCACCAGCGCAGACGGTCGTACACGGCTCGCTCGAGCGGATCAGCGGCGGTCCCGAATGGCGAATCGAGGCGGCGGAGGTATGAGCAGAATCTGATCGTGGCCAAATAGTGTTCCAAGGCCGTATCCAGCTTCCCCTCCTCTTCGAGCTTGGTTGCGCTATTGATCAACAGTCGATACAGTTCCCAAGCGTGAACGTCTGAGACGGACCCCGGCGCGTTGGAGTCATCGTGGACGCTTTCTTGGCGGCTTGCCTTCAGAGCCAGGCTCAGCGCCACTTGGTTGGTGTCGACGAACGCCTTCGTCCACGCATCGAGCGCGATGGGTTGTCTCTGATCCCCTGGTTTCTCGCCGTCACTGCGCTGCTGCTCATTCTCGTCTACTCCGACTTGCGGCCCCACGAGCTTCGCGCTCGCCTGCCGGTACAGGTCAAGCGTTGCCCGCTCCTCCGGCGTCAGGGGCCGGCAGAACTCTTCGAGTGAGAAGCCGGGATCGACACGCGGAAACTCGTACGCCCGGTAGAGCGGCACGGCGGTGAGGAGCGCTGCGGTCGGGATCAAGATAGCGAATGCGGGACGCCGCCACGCCCGAGGCGAGTTGCGTTCGATCAGCCAATCTGCCACGCGAAGCCGTGTGGCCAGAAGCAAAGCGAGCGGGATCGGCAAGGCGGACCACCACCAGCCGACGCCCAGATAGATCATCAGGGCACACCAGGCGGTCAGCGGGGCGGTCAGAAGGAGGCTGAAAAGGCCCGCCAGCAGACTGCTGCGGAAGATGATCGCGATGAATTGCCCGGCCGAGAAACCGAGGAACATGTAGCCAAGCACATGGGGAAAGACGTCGGCAAATGTGAGGGTTTGAAGCTCTGAGTCCGGCGACCTTGCAAAGAGTGCCCAAAGAACGAACGAGAGCACCGGCGCAATCGCAAAGCTGAACGTCAACGGGAGCAACAAGCGGCTCAGCCAGACGCATCGCGGCGAGACTCCGTGGACGGCGAGAAACCGAAAGCCACAGCCCGTCTGGTCGCCCGAAAATGCGCAGGCGCCAAGCAGCGGTGCGATGGCTGGAAGAAAGAACACCGTCGCCATCACACAGAATAGGCCGTTGTCCAGCCCGCGGCCGGCGAGGCCGCCGCGGTAAATCCAATAGCCCATTGCCGCCAATGGGATAGCCAGACTGCTGATGGCGAGCATTGTCCTGGCGGATTGCCGCCAATGCTGCCAAACGAGTCGGACTAGTATCACTGCACCGCCCGGCCTGTCGCCCGGGCACGCGCGCTCGATGGCCGCCGATTCCGTACGCGCGGCCAATTTGCGTCGGCCGAAAAGCGGACGCCACGGGCGTTTCTCATGGAACCAGCCAAGCCCGAGCCGCACGTCCGCGATTGCCACCAACAGCGTGATGACGACAATCACGGGCAGGGTTGCCAGTTTGCCCTGAAGGACGTTGTACAGGTTGCCGTATAGTTCGGCGGTGGCTGAGGCGGCTGCCACGCCGAAGACGGCCGCAATAATCACTCGGCCGCAGACCAGCGAGAAGAACAGCGCCCAAAGAAACATCTCCAGCCCGAAGCAGACCGCCAGCAGCAGGTGCATGACGATCGAGGCGTGGGGATCGATCGGGTTTGTCGGAACTCGTGGGTCCAGCCACATGGCCGGGAGCAAGAGCAGGGCGAACATCAGCGCCGCGCTGCCGAGCGAGAACACGATCTTGGCGCAAAACAGCCGCCGCGCTGAGACCGGCAGGCCGCGCTGAAACTCATACGTGCGGCTCTCGCGCTCACTGGCAAATAACATGGCCCCGCTGCCGAGAAGATAGAACGCTGGCAGCGCGAGCGACGCCACGAAAATCTTTGCGGCCTGGTCCATCGCGTTGGCATCGTGGCCAAAGGCGGCGAGCTTGAACGCGAGGCCGGCGATCGCCGCCGTCAGCACGGCCATGGCGATCCACAGCCCGCGCTGCAGGCGGTACTCTTTCCAGACGAGTCGCCAGAAGATCGAGCGGTTCATGACTGTGTCACCTCCTGTAAAGCGTCTTCCGGTCGAAGCTCGCTCGTGATATCTCCGTTGCCCTGCATGTAGGCGACGAAGATGTCTTCCAGCGACGGCGTGTGAACGTCGATCGATTCGACCGCTTCGTGGCTGCCGAGGGCGGCCAGTTGCTCGTCGGTCATGCCGCGAACCAGGGCTTGCCACTGTCGCGAGCTTGACCGTTGCGAAAGGACTTCGCCCCGGAGAACCGGCGGCGCGGCGCCGTCTCGGAGCGTGATGGTCAGCCGCCGAATCTGGGCCTTGAGCCGATCGAGCGGTTCGACCAGAAGCAGCTTGCCGCGGCGCAGGATGGCGACGATGTCGGCCACCCGCTCGACCTCGACGATCTGATGGCTTGAAAGAAACACGGTTTGCCCTTGGGCCGCGCGATCGACCATGCTGTCGAGGAACTCGCGGCGCACGACGGCGTCGAGGCCGGAGGTCGGCTCGTCGAGGATGAGCAATTCCGGCTGGTTGGCCAGCGCCAGCGAGAGGCCTACCTTGGCATACATGCCCTTCGAGAGCGATTTGAGCCGCTTGCCGACCGGCAAGCCGAACTGGGCGGCCAGCCGCCGGTACTCCGGCAGAAAACCCGGCCCATAGAATCCGGCCGCGAACCACCCAATTTCGTCCACCGTCATCCAATCGTAGAGCGTGGGGCGCTCGGCGACGTAGCCGACGCGTTGCCGAATGACCAGACCTTGTCGGGCGCTGTCAAGCCCGAGGACTTCGGCCCGACCGGCGTTCGGCTCGGCCAGACCGAGCATGATGCGGATGGCGGTGGTTTTGCCGGCCCCGTTCTCGCCGAGCAGGGCGAAGACTGTGCCGGGCGGCACTTCCAGCGAGACCCCCTCGAGCGCCGTTTCCCTACCGAATCGCTTGGTCAGTTTGTCGAGTCGAATGATCGGAGGCATGGAGTGGATTTCCTATAGGCCGATACGCGTTGCCAGCAACGTTTTGGGTCTTAGGTCTTGGGCTCGGTGAGTGTGGCGATAGACCAAGACCCAAGGCCAAAGACCTAAGACCCTCTGGCAGCTTGTTTGCTCAACTGTTGTTCCACGAGCGCCCGCAGCTTACCAGGTTCGATGCCGCTCTGCCGGGCCTCGGTGAAGACTTGCTCGAACCGCGTGCGGATCAGTTCCAAGCGATCTTGCCGGCATCGCTGACCGGCGCCGGTGGCGACGGCCAGCCCGGTGCCGCGGACCGGGGCGAGAACGCCCTCGTCCTGAAGCTGCCGGTAAGCGCGAGCGACCGTGTTCGGGTTGATCGTCAGTTCGCGGGCCAATTCGCGCACGGAGGGAACCAGCTCTCCTTCGCCGAGCACTCGGCCTGCCACGGCAAACTTGATTAGCCGAGTGACTTGGTCGTAAACGGCCAGCCCGTTGTTGAAGTCGATTTGGAAGAACATCTGGTTGCACCCGAGCTGTACTAGGCCAATAGTACGGTAGACGGCCGGGGGTGTCAAGAACGGCTCGGAAGAATTTCTTTTACATTCGTCTGGTCCCCACACAGAGCACGGGAACGAGGAGAGCCGATGTCGGCGTTTGGCTGCCCTCACCCCCTGCCCCTCTCCCAAAGGGAGAGGGGAGATAACGGCTCAAATCCAATGCTTTCGGAGCAGCCATCTTTTGATGAGCTGCGTCAGCAGGGCGTAGCAGAGGAGCGTCAGCACGAGGATCGGCCAGTAGAGCGGCGGCAGCGCGGTGAGCCCGATCGCCTCGCCCAGCGGCGTGAAGGGGAGAATCATGCCGACGCCCATGACCACGGCGGTCGTCACGGTCAGCGGCCAACTGGCCCGGCTTTGCAGGAACGGAATCCGGTTGGTGCGGATGATGTGGATGATGAGCGTCTGAGTCATCAGCGATTCGACAAACCAGCCCGACTGGAAGAGCCTCTCGGCGTAGTCGAACACCAGAGACGCCACCGAGGGCCAGGTCGCGGCGACGGTCACCATTGCGGACGAAACGGACGAGCCGGCGGCCGCCACGGCTTGAATGGCCGGATCGAACGAGGTCATGCCCATGCCGTGGTGCGCCCACATCCAGCACTTGAAGACGAAGAGCATGACGAAGTAGGTCGTGTAGTCGAAGATCGAGCTAATCGGACCGACGAAGAGGATGAAGCGGCGGATTTCGTCGATCGACCAGGGACGCGGCTTGGCGACTTGCTCGGGATCCACGTCGTCGGTGGGAATGGGCACCTGCGAGAAATCGTAGAGCAGGTTGTTGGTCAAGACCTGCACCGGCCGCATCGGCAGGAACGGCAGGAACGCGCTGGCGCCGAGCACGCTGAACATGTTGCCGAAGTTCGAGCTAGCGCCCATGCGGATGTACTTGAGGATATTGGCGAAGACCTTGCGCCCCTCGAGCACGCCCTCTTCGAGCACCATCAGGCTCTTTTCGAGCAGAATCAGGTCGGCCGACTCCCGGGCGATGTCGACCGCGGTATCGACGGAGATGCCGACGTCGGCCGCGCGGAGGCCCGGCGCGTCGTTGATTCCATCGCCCATGAAGCCGACGACGTGGCCCTTGCGTTGCAGCGATTGAACGATTCGCTGCTTGTGGGCGGGCGAAAGTCGGGCGAAGAGCGTCGTGGTCTCGACGGCCGCGGCCAGTTGCTCGTCGTTCATCGCCTCGACTTGGCCGCCCAAGAGGATGTGGTCGGTCGGCAGGCCCACCTCGTGGCACACCTTGCGGCTCACCAGTTCGTTGTCGCCGGTGAGCACTTTGACGGCCACGCCGTGCTGCTGAAGGGCCTGAATGGCCGGAGAGGCCGTCTCCTTCGGCGGATCGAGGAAGGCCACGTAGCCGGTCAGAATCAGGTCCTTTTCGTCCTCTTTCAAGTAGGCCGGCCGCGGGTCGAGGTCCTTATAGGCGACGGCGAGCACGCGGAACCCGTCCTTGCTCAGATGCTCATACTCTTCCTTGAGGTCCTCGATGATGATCTGTTCCATGCCGAAGACGTCGCCGCCCAACTCGAACCGGCTGCATCGGCTGAAGATCGCCTCGGGGGCGCCCTTGGTCAAGAGCCGCCGCCCACCCTCCGGCATCTCGACGACGACCGACATCACACGCCGCTGGAAGTCGAACGGGATCTCATCGATTTTCTGGAACCGTTCGAGCGGAATCAGGTCGTTCACCTCGCGGTGATCGAGGATGGCCCGGTCGAGAACATTTTTCAACCCGGTTTGGAAGTGGCTGATCAGGTAGGCGGCCACCAGCACGCCGTCGTCCTCGCTGCGGACGACGTCGCAGTGGTGTTCGAGGATGACGCGGTCCATCGTCAGCGTGCCCGTCTTGTCGGTGCAGAGCACGTCCATGGCGCCGAAGTTCTGGATCGCGTTCAGTCGCTTGACGATGACCTTCTTCCGCGACATGGCGAGCGCGCCCTTCGAGAGGCAAACCGAGACGATCATCGGCAGCATCTCAGGCGTCAGTCCGACGGCGATGGCCAGGGCGAAGAAAAATGCTTCACCCCAATTGTGTTTCGACAGGCCGTTGATCAGAAACACGATCGGCGACATGACGGCCATCAGGCCGATCATCAGCCACGTGAACCTGTTGACCCCTCGGTCGAAGCTGGTCGTGATTTGCTGGCCGGTGATGCTGCGGGCCATGCCGCCGAAGTAGGTCTGCGGGCCGGTGGCCACGACGACGGCGGTCGCGGTGCCACTCTCAACGCTGGTGCCGAGAAAGCAGACGTTTTCCAGTTCCAGCGGCGATCGACTGCCGAGTTTTGCCGGGGCGTCGATTTTCTCGACCGGCATCGACTCGCCTGTCAAACTCGCCTGGACGATGAATAGGTCCTTCGACGAGATCACGCGGATGTCGGCCGGGATCATGTCGCCGGCGGAAAGCTTGATCAGGTCGCCGGGCACAAGCTCACCGAGCGGCGTCTCTCGCGCCTGCCCATCGCGGATGACCGTGGCCGTGACCGTGATCATCGCGTTGAGCTTGGCGGCAGCCGTGTCGGCCCGCGACTCCTGGATGAACCGCAGCGAGACGCCGAGGACGACCATGAGCACCATGACCGACGCCCCCGCCGGGTCGCCGGTCAAGAACGTGGCGATGGCCAACAGCGAGAGGAGGATCACCAAGGGGTTGCGCATGGTGATCAGAAGCCGCATCACCCAGCCGCGATGCTTCTCGCCGGCGACCTCGTTCGGGCCGTGCCGTTCGAGCCGCTCTTCGGCCTCGGCCTGCGTCAGACCGGTGCTCGACGTCTTGACGAGCTCCAGCACCTCGCTGACCGTCTTGCCGGCCGCATCGGCTAGCTGAGGCGAAACGCGGATCGCCGCCGCCTGGCCTTTCGCCAGCGACGCAATCCGACTCGTGCCGTTCTTCAAGAGGTTCTTCGGGAACACGGCGGGAACTGCGGAGCAGGCTGGCCAACGAGGCAAACGACTCATTATAGTCGCCGGGCCGCCGGCAAGAAGGGGTGCGACTCGACCTGCGCGCCGCCGCGAGCGCCCCCCCCGATACCTCGACTTAATTTTCCGCCTAAAAGGCGGGACTACGAACGCCTGCGGCCGGCTTTGCAGTCCTCAGCGGCTTAGAACCGAATCCCCTCGATGGAGCCGGGGGCCTCGTGCTATACTCAATCGCTTGCCCACACTAGACTGCCACCAGCCGGAGACGACGGGATGCCCAATCCACTGCTGCTTCCCGAGTTGAGAGAAATGCTCGAGACCAACGACGCCGAATCGCTCAAGGCGGTTTCGGCCGAGTTGCATCCGGCCACAGTCGCCGACTTCTCCGAGGGCCTATCCGTCGAGGAGACGTGGAAACTGCTCGACTATGCGCCCGTCGAACGCCAGGCCGAAGTCTTCTCGTTCTTCCCCTTCGACAAGCAGATCGAGATGGTCGACGGCGTCGGCCGTGGGCGGATGTCGAAGCTCTTGGAGGCCATGTCGCCCGACGACCGGGTCGACCTGCTCAAACGGCTCGACACCGGAGTGGCCGAGAGCTTGATCCCGTTGGTGGCCAAGGCGGAGCGACAGGACATCCGCACGCTGCTTTCCTTCCCCGAGGGGAGCGCCGGCTCGCGGATGACCACCGAGTATGCGACCCTGCCGGAGAACGTGGCGGTCGGCGACGCCGTCACGCTCATCCGCCAACAGGCGCCCTCGCGTGAAACGATCTACTCGATCTACGTGATCGATCAGGCGCACCACCTGCTGGGGTTCGTCTCGTTGCGGGACGTCATTCTCGCCAAGCCCACCGCGCGGATCGCCGACCTGATGCACCGGGACGTGATTTCGGTTCGCGCCGATCAGGACCAGGAAGAGGCGGCCCGGACCTTGGCCAAGTACGACTTCCTGGCCCTGCCGGTGGTCAACGACCAGAACCAACTGGTCGGCATCATCACTCACGACGACGTCATCGACGTGATGATCGAAGAAGCGACCGAAGACGCGCAACAGATGGGCGGCGTCGTGCCCATGGTCGAGGACTATATGGAGGCCCCGTTCGTCACCGTCTGGCGGAAGCGGGCGGCCTGGCTTTCCTGCCTCTTCGTGGCCGAACTGTTCACCTTCACGGCGCTGGCGCACTTCGAGAACGAGATCGCTGCCATCCTGGCGCTGAGCCTCTTCGTGCCGCTGTGCATCTCGACCGGCGGCAATTCGGGCTCGCAAGCGGCAACGCTCATTACCCGCGCCATCGCGTTGGGACAGGTCTCGGTGAAGGATTGGTTTCGCGTCTTGCGCCACGAACTGGCGGTCGGCGTCGCGCTGGGCCTGACGCTGGGCGCGATCGGCTTTCTCCGGGCCTCGCTAACTCCTGCCTCGGTGTTGGGAAAGGCCGACCGCTGGGCGCTGGCCCTGGTGATCGCCCAATCGGTGGCGGCGATCTGCCTTTGGGGCACCCTGGTCGGCTCGCTGCTCCCGCTGATCTTCAAGCGGCTCGGCTTCGATCCGGGCTATGCCTCGAGTCCCTTCGTCGCCACGTTCGTCGACGTGACCGGCATCGTGATCTACTTCTCGATTGCCAAGGCGTTTCTGCTGTAGCCGCGTCGTCAGACTAATGTCGTGGCATTTGCCGACGCAGCGCTAACTTTCAGGCTAGCGCTGCCGAACGCGTCGGCGGCTGAGTCGCGGCTATCGCCCTTGCCCGCCGAGCGCAAACGAAACGGTCCCCTTCGTGTTGCAGAGGGGGACCGTTCCGGGTTTTCGGCCGACGCTCTTTGCTGCGGCTCCAGGCCACACCTTGTGGCTGATAGATAACGCGAGCGACTACGGCTTCAGATCGATGTCGTACACCTGCTGCCCTGTCTTCACCGTGAAGGACAAGCCCGACTTTTCGGGATCCTGGTAGCGCTCAGGAAGCGGGACGAACGCCGCCGGTTGCGATGAATTTCCCGTCGCTTTGGTCGAGCCAAATTGGGCCAACTGCGGCGGTGGCGGATGGGCGATCACAGTCACTTTGCACGGCCCCAACGGCGCTTTCGGGATTTTGTACAATCCGGCTCTTATCACGCCAGATCCCACGACTTCTTTGGCGTCGATCATCGCGATCGTGCCCCATCCGATGGGCTGGCCTTGGAACGTAGCCTTGCCCGAGACCTCGCCGGTCGTCGGCGCATGGCAACCGTTGGCGAAAGCCAGCATGGCGATCACGGCGCCAAGGATTGAAACTCCTTTTCTCATCATTGCTCCAGGTTAAAATGGTTGCTGCCTGCCGACCGCTTCGGCAGGCAGCGGTGGACGTCTTAGTAGGTCGTTTCGGAAAAAACGTTCTTCGCATCGTCGATCGTACAGATCGCCCACCAAATCTTGCCGCTCAGGCTCGATGACAGAGTGTTGCAGCTGCCGTCGGCGTAAGCAACATTCATTGAGCCGGCATGAGGGGTCTGCGCCAGCGTCGGATTGCACGGGCCGTCATGGGTCCACGGAGTCGGGACGTCCTGGAATCTCGACGAGGCGCCGGTGGTATAGCAGGCGAAGGTCGCCTGGTAGTAGTCCGTGTCGTCCCACTTCGCCCAGAAGTTGCCGCCATAGGGTTGGGCGCCTGGCGAACCCCAGGGGCCGGTCGCGCCGCAGTTGGCGAACTTCTCGGCGAACATCAGCGTGTGCGACGAGCCGTCCTTGATGTCGTTCATCTTCGTCGAGCCTTCCCATCTCGGCTGCCAGGTGCCTACATTGCACGTGCCCCCGACGCTACTGCCTTGGATAGGAGTCTGGGTGCGAACTCCGAAGATCTGGAAGTTGCCCGCGTAGCATCCGCCGGACCAGCCCCACCATTTCGCGACAATGGGCTGGCTGTCATCCGTCGGACAGATATAGGTGGAAACGTCCATCCCACCGAAGGTGGAAAGCCGTTCGTCATGTTGGCCGCCAATTCTCTGAATAGTCCCGCAGTAAATCCGATGGCCTTGGGTCTGGGTCACGAGTGTCTGGTCGAACAGAGCCTGTTGCTCGACGTAAGGAAGCAGATGAAAGAACAACACACCGACGTCTCCCGTTTTGTTCCGGCGAGTCCAACCGAGCTGCGGCGGAAAATGCCCCTCGGTGTTGCAGAAGTTGTGGGCGCCCAGTCCGAGCTGTTTCATGTGGTTCATGCATTGTGCTTTTCGCGCGGCCTCGCGGGCGGCTTGGACCGCCGGAAGCAACAGCGCAATCAAAATGCCAATGATCGTGATCACAACCAGGAGTTCGACCAACGTGAACGCGCGAGGCCCCCGAGCCTCAACAATCGACGGGTGAGGATTGCGGTGCATGCAAATGCCCTCTTCTCTTGAGTAAGTGTTGAATAAAATTGGAATTAGAAAACGACAAGTCGGGCAGTCACCAGCGTGGGTGACGATGCCCGGAACGAGATGGGACCGATCGCGGTGAAAACCTCAGACCGGGCCGCCTCTGCACAGATTCGTCAATTTGTCACTCCCCGTGTTAAAATGTTTCACGCCTTCTCCATTCTGTCAACACCCCCTGTTCGGCGGCTAAGCTCCCCCAAGATAACATTCAACGTAGCGACACGCTCGGAACAAAGCAAGGGACATCGCAGAAAACTGCCGCCCTTGCCTTGCTCCCGAACGTGCCGCTACGCCAAATTGCCTGTTCTCCCCCACATTCGTGGAAACTCCGTATTCACTCACTAAACCGTTGCAACACTAGCGCTTGCGCCACGCGTAGGCGACCAGGCCGATCAGCCCAGCAGCCAGCAGGGCCAGGGTGCCCGGCTCCGGCACCGCCGACGCCGTCTCGACTTTCAGGTTGTCGAAGGTGGCAAACTGGGTGCCGCCGAACGAGCTGCCCGCCCGCATCATTCCGCCCATCCCGACGTAATTCACCGTCCGGGTGGCGGCGGCGCCGCTCAGCACGTAATCGGTGACGATCTGGGTGTCGCCGATCCAGGCGTTCAAGACGTTGCCGCTCCCGGTGTTGGTCACCTGCATCGTCACGTCATACGTGGTGGCGGTGGTCACGTTGCCGCTCGCGAAGTTGCCGCCGTTTGAAAACGCCCACCAAGTGCCGTTCGGCACGAGTTGGATGGCTGCTCCGACATCCCCGCAATAGGGAATCTCTTTGTAGCTCGGGTTGTTACTGGACGTCAACATGGCAAGGGCCGTCCAGCCAGTCCCGGCGGTGTTGGTGTTCGGCTGGATCGTGGCCGAAACCTTGACGTTCACGCCGAAGTCGTGGTCCAAGTACCGGCTACCCGCTTGCCAGTCAGTGTCCAAAATGAACGACAGCAGGCCGGGATGCGCGGCGTCATTCACCTTGGCATTGAAACGACTCTGGGCCACGGTCGGCTTGACGTACTGGATCTGACCAGCCGTTCCGCTCTGGCGAACGTCCAGCTCCTGGTTGAGGCCGTAGTCGCCGTAGGCGCTGGCATCGCTGGTCGAGTCGAAATTGTCGAGGAACAGGATTTCCGCACGAGCGGACGAAGCGACGGCGGCGATGACGATCGCCAACCCCCAAGAGAACCGTGATAACATGTTGCTTCTCCCTCAGTAAACGAAAACCGATATGTGTCGGCGCAAGTGGGTCCAAAAGCAATTTCTGGATAACTGCCCACTGGCGCCCGGTGCCTCAACCTGTTCACTCTAAGAGGTCGCCACTCGACGGCGCTCGGACGCGGTGGCCCGATCGCCGGCCTGCGGCCTCCCAGTCGCCACTCGATGCTTGCCCTCCTTTCTTGGCAGACGACACGCTCGGAACAAAGCAAGGGAAATTGCAGAAACACGCCGCCCCTTGCCTTGCTCCCGAACGTGCCGCTAGGTGAACCTCACTGATTTAAGAAACTTACAACACTAGCGCTTGCGCCACGCGTAGGCGACCAGGCCGATCAGCCCGGCAGCCAGCAGGGCCAGGGTGCCCGGCTCCGGCACCGGTGCCGTCTGAACCGTCAGGTTGTCGAAGGAGTAAGCCTTCGCCCCGTCGTACGTACAAAGCTGCGCGCCGATCGAGATGTAGTTCGTCGTGCGAGTAGCGGCGGCGCCGGTCAACGCGTAATCGGTGACGATCTGGGTGCTGCCGATCCAGGCGTTCAGGACGTTGCCGCTTCCGTTGTTCGTCACCTGCATCGTCAGGTCATACGTGGTGCTTGGCGTGACGCTGCCGCCGAGCAAGTAGCTGCCGTTGGAAGCGAAATTCCAACCGCCGCCAGCTTTGACCAGCAGGACTGCCCCGACGTCCGTCGCGCTCGGGAGCTCCTTATGGCCGGGCGAATAGTCGCCCCCCAGCATCCCCAGACAAGACCACCCCGTCCCGATGTCAGGGGTTGTCGTCACGGAAACCTGGATGCCCTGGGCGCCAACGCCGAAGTCGCGGTTCAGGAGCGTGAAACCCGAGCACCAGTCACCGGCCCCCTGAATGAACGCCAGTGCGCCGGCGTGGGACGCGTTGTTCACCTGCGGCGCCTTTGAGTCCCTGAACTGCGAGTAGCTGGGGTTCCGGTACAGCGTCCCGGCATACGTCCCGCTCTGGCGGACGCCCTGCTCCTGGTTGAGGCCGTAGTCGCTGTAGGCGCTGGCATCGCCGGTCGAGTTGAAGTTGTCGCTGAACAGAATTTCCGCACGGGCGGACGAAGCGATGGCGGCGATGGCGATCGCCAAGGCCCAAGAAAACCGTGATAACATGTTGCTTCTCCCTCAGTAAACGAAAACCGATGTGTGTCGGCGCAAGTGGGTCCAAAAGCAATTCCTGGATAACTACCCACCGGCGCCCGGTGCCTCAACCTGTCCACTCTGAGAGGTCGCCACTCGACGGCGCTCGGACGCGGTGGCCCGATCGCCGACCTTCGGCCTCTCAATCGCCACTCGATGCTTGCCCTCCTTTCTTGGCAGGTGGTGCAACGGACTGTTTACTGCCCCGGTTATCCGTTCGAGGTGGGCTGCCGGCGGCAAACATCTCTTGGACGTCGCCAGCCGTTAATGCCCGAGAAAAAATCGCGACTTCGTCAATGAGCCCCGAAAATTCGCCCTTCGGTCCCCAAACCGCGTTGTCCCCAATGGTGACCAACGCGCCGTGAGCGGGAGACGCCAGCAGCGGCGCGATCGACGTCCCGACCAACCGGGAGTCGATATACAGTTGTTTCTTCGCGGTGCGCTCTCCCGACTTGAAGTTGGCGACGATCAGATGCCAATCGGAAGCGTGGAAGGACGTCGGCGTTTCCAAAAGATCGCTTACGGTTTTGCCGCGATCAATGTCGCCGGTGAGGAACTGAACGCCCAGGCTCCTTACGCAGAGACGCCAATCCTCGTTGCCTTTCGACAGCAAGTGTCCGCAGCCGTCCCCGGCCACGTGAGACTGGAACCACACGGCGAAGGAAAAATCGCGCGTGAGGCGAAAGCGCTCCGACTCGGGCAACGACACGCAATCGCGGTAGCCGGGTCCCCAGAATCGCAGGGCAAACTTGCCGGGAAAACGTCCTTCGGCCCAGCGAGGGCCGCTGATGTTGCCGTCCAGGGCCTCGCCGGTGGCCGCCACGTTTGGCAGAATCGACATGCTACGCGTCGGGTCGCGGCCGCGGGTCTCGAACGTATAGTAGGCGACCAGGGCCGGGTCTTTCCGGAGTCGCTGGCTGTACGCTCGCCAGCGTTGGAACGCCTTCAGCCGCTCCTGTGCGACGAACTCCGTCAGGCGGCCCGGGCGAACAGGGAAGAGGGCGCCGTCGGCTTGGCCACGAACCGTCCTAAGAGCCCCGCCCTCGGCGTCATGGACGACGCGGATCGACTGACCGGCAATGAGTTCGATTGGGCGATCGATTTCCTCGCCGCCGGCAGCCTGCGGCGTTGGCTCGCGCGGCTGCACCTCGACCTTGCCGTCGAAGACGCACGACCGCGTGGCGCCAGAGCCATCCACCTCGACGCCGAACTCGGTGCCAAGATCGCTGACGGTGGCCGTCGGCGTGTGAACCGTGAAGAGCCGGGAGTCGCCGCTCGACGCTGATTTCGGCCTCTCGACTCGTGCGATCAGCCGGCCCGAAGCGAGAGAGCCGCCACGATCGGAATCGGCCTCGTAGACGCATGGGCCTTGGAGAACAACTTTGGCCCCGGAATCGTAAGCCAATTCCACGAGGCCCGAATCGAGAACATATTTGGAGCCGCGGGAAATCGGCTCACCCGGCCGACATGGCGAGGACACCGCATCGTCCCAACGGCAGCCGACCATTTCCGTCACCCGGCCGATGACGTCCGGCTCCTGACGCGCCGCCTGAGCGACTTGCTGACGCTCCTGAGTCTTCGATTCGAACGAAATCTTGTAGGCCCAGCCGCCAAGGATCGCCGCGACCATGATGACCGTCGCGACGGCGTAGGACGTCAGCCAGCCGCCAAGGGACCACGCCGCGGACGTCGGACACGATGCGGCGGCGGACGGATCCACAACGATGGGCGGAACAACCGGATTGCCGTTGGGCAACTGCGGTTCCCGATCGATCGACGGCGCGCCTTCGGCCAGCAGCAACGAGCCGTGCAGCGAGAAGTAGTTGAGGTAGTAGCGACAGGCGTCATTGTCCGACAGGAGCAACGATTCCAGGCGGCTGCTGGCGTCGGCCGTTAGCCCGCCCTCGCAGGCGGCGTCGACCAAGTCGCGGAGTTCGACTTGTTGCTCCGGCGTGAGGCTCATGGGTGATCCTCCCGCAGGAGCGATCGATGAATGCACTCGAACAACGCCCGACGGATCCGCACGACGGCCTTGTAGATGGCGGCCACGCTCCGGTCCAGATCGGCTGCAACGGTGGCTGCGGTTGCGCCAGGCTCGTAACGCCGCTCGATCAATTCCAAATCCGCCTCGCTGAGCCGCTTCTTGCAGTCCTGAAGGGCCGTCTGCGTGGCGGGCAGATCGTCGGAACCAGTCGCGGCCACCAAGACCAGCCGATCCATCACCTCTTCACCGAACCGCAAGCGGTCTCGGCCGTGACGTTCCCGAAACGCCTTGATTTTGTTGTAGGCCACCTGGAAGGCCCACGCCCGAAAGTCGCTCCCCAGCCGGAATTCGCCGAACTTCCGCCAGAGGACCAAGTTCGTTTCCTGGAGGATCTCGTCTGCGTCGGCCCGATGCGGCACCAACGAGAGAATGAACAAATGCACCCGCTGCTGATACTGCGTCAGCAGTTGCACGAACAGTTCATTTCGGTCGGGACCATGCATCACAGGCAGACTGCGTTGACGAGCACGCGCGGGCGACGACGGTCGCCTGGCTGCGTGGGACATTCTCACAGTAGTGAATCCTGCGATCGACGCGTCTTCGGAAGGCAAAAACCATAAAAAACCATCAAAATGTCACCGCCGCGGTGGAGGCCACCCCCTGGGGGCATCGGTTCGCCGGGCCAACGCCACCCGGTGGCGCGCTGGCGGAGGGGGCCGCGCGACCTGACACGTCACGCTTCCCAGGCGAGCGCAGCGAGACAGCACGCATGTTTGCCGCACCGCATGCCCACGGCAGGCCGGGTCATGGCCTAGCGTATTGATTCAGTCTATGGGGGATTTTGGGGTGCCATGCTTGCTAAGCGAGCGCAGCGAGACAGCAAGCATGTTCGCCGTCGAAACATGCCCACGCAAGCGTGGGACATGGCACCCATTCGTCCTGAATGATGCAACACACAGACCGTTATTCTGAGCCAGTACACTAGCTCGAATTCCGACCATCAACGCCGTCATTGACGAGGCGCTACGCCGGGTTACGCGCTTTACGAGCTTTTGCGTCCCCGCCAAGCCATGCCAAGCATGAAGGCGCTGAAGCCCAACAGGGCGCAACCCCAGATCAGGTTGACGTTGTGGTCGAGCGATCGGGCGTAAATCGACGGGTCCGACACGAGGCCGAAGACGGCGAGAATCGCTCCGACCACGCCAAACATCAACCCGATGGGAATGCGAATATCCAACTGCATGGGTGGCTCTTTTCTTTACCAGAAGATGATGTTCAACGCGACCGTAACGGCCAGCACCACGACGGCCAGCACGGCCGGCCGGGCGTACCACGCCACGTCTTCCCCCTCCGCCGCGTGCGGCGTCAGCGAATAGACCAGGCCCCGCAGGTCGGCGTCCGATTTCGTCCGCTTCGTCAAAAGGGAAATCATGATTCCGACG
Source organism: Thermoguttaceae bacterium (assembly GCA_039679885.1). Lineage (GTDB taxonomy): Bacteria > Planctomycetota > Planctomycetia > Pirellulales > Thermoguttaceae > JAJFUI01. The sequence continues at coordinate 21,876 of JBDKUC010000357.1, forward strand.
CCAAAGGACACGCTCCAAGCCAGGATGGCGGTCCAGAAATTCTGGGCCATCTCGCTACGGTAAATGTGCAACGGATGCCCGAATGCAAGCCAACCGCCCTTGAACAGACTCGTCGAGCCTTCGTACGGCAGCGTCAACCCAAAGTGCAGCAGGGCGGCCGTCGTGCCGCACACAAGCCCCCAAAACGCACCGTGGCCAGTAGCTCGCCGCCAGAACATGCCGAGGGCGAAGGTGGCGAACAGCGGCGCGTTGACGAAGCCAAACACCAGTTGCAGCATGTCCATAATGTTATTGAACTCACTTGCTGCGTACGCTGCCGCTATGCTCAGCAGAATTCCAAAGAGCGTCGCCATGCGGCCCATCCAGAGATAGTGCCTGTCCGACCTGCCGGGCGCGATGTAGCTCTGATAAATGTCGCACGTCCAGACCGTATTGAACGCCGTCACGTTGCCGGCCATGCCCGACATGAATGAAGCCATCAACGCTGTCAGGCCAAGCCCCAACAATCCCTCGGGGAAGTAGTGGATCAACATCATGGGCATGGCCATGTTATAGTCTGCCTCGGGCTTCTTCGTCTTGGTGTCGATCTTGATCTGGCCCTTTTCGATCTTGGGGGGAATGATCCCCTGCACCGGGGCTTGGTTCAAGACGGATATCGTTTTGCCCGTCGGGACGACCTGGGTGCTCTGATGCGGCGTTACGACCAACGCGATCATGCCGGGAACGATAATCAGCGCGGGGAAGAATATCTTAGGGAACGCGGCAATCAGCGGCGTTCGCCGCGCGGCCGACATCGAGTTGGCCGCCATCGCGCGTTGGACGACCAGGAAGTCGGTGCACCAATAGCCGAACGAAAGAACGAACCCGAGGCCCATCACCATGCCAAACCATTCGACGTCCATCGGGTTGCTGCTGGCCGTCGCCAGCGGTTTCCAGAGTTGAGTCCAGGTGCCGGGGGCGTAGGCCGTTGGCGTCGATGCCACGGCGACATGATTGAGCTTCTCAACCAGCCCATTCCAGCCGCCAACGTCGATCAATCCCAAGACCACCAGCGGCAGGAAGCCCAACACAATCAGAAAGAACTGGAGCACCTCGTTGTAAATGGCCGACGTCAGGCCGCCCAGGTAAATGTACGAAAGGACGATGATGGCCGAAGCCACCAGGCTGAAGTGGAAGTTCCAGCCCAACAGCAGGCCCATGAGGTCTGCAAGTACGTACATTGAGATGCCGGACGAAAAGACCGTCATCACGGCGAACAGAAACGCGTTGAACCCGCGGGTCTTTTCGTCAAAGCGAAGCTTCAAGTATTCCGGCACGGATCGGGCCCGCGAGCCGTAATAGTAGGGCATCATGAAGATGCCGACGAAAATCATCGCCGGAATCGCCCCGATCCAGTAGAAGTGGCACGTCAGCATGCCGTACTTGGCGCCGGACGCCCCCATGCCGATCACCTCTTGGGCGCCGATGTTCGCCGAGATGAAGGCCAGGCCCGTGATCCACGCCGGGATCGAACGGCCCGACAAGAAGAAGTCGGTGCTGGTCTTCATTTGGCGCCTGAGCGCCACTCCGATGCCGAGCACGAACAGCGTGTAAACAATGAGGATCGTGTAGTCGATCGGTCCGAGGTGCACGAACTGCATGAGGCTCACTCCTCGATGGTCTGAACTCGGCGTAGAGAGGGCGTCAGCCGCTTCCAACGGCAAGACTTGCTCGGCAGAACGCGGCCAAGATGCCGCCTGCTACCGCCAGCCGCGATGGTCAGCGGCCGATCAACGCCATTATCGCCGGTTTCCAGAAAGTCGCAAGAGGCGGTGCAACTTGGAACATGCTGACACGCCGCACCGGTCAGCGGCCGACGGAACGTCGGCCCCGAGATCGCCGTCGCGCCGGCGGCGGCTAAACCGGCTCGCTCAGTACCGCCCGCGATCGTTGCTGGCCGCGGGCACGGGGCTCGGGCCGGTTGGTGATGGGCGGCCCGCGGCCGCCGCGCCCCTACAATCGACAAAGACGAGCAGGTCGGCCCGGGCCGGCGAATTGCCGATCAGGGGCACGCCGGGCAGCAGCGAGGTCCCGCTCGCCGGCATCGGCAAGGCGACCACGCCGAGGCCCACGAGCAGCACCTGGTCGACCGGCCAGCGGAACCGCTCGTGGAAGCGGTAGTGCGACATCTGCGGCACCTCGATCTCGGCTCGTTGCCGCGGTGAAACCCGCGTCGGCACCTCGACCACCACCGGCAGCAGCTTCTCGACCTGGTTGATTTCGCATTTGATCACAGCGTCGATCATCCGCCGATCGGTCGAGAGCAGCGGGCTGAAATCGAGCGAGAAACCCTCTTCAATCTGCGCCGGAGCTGGCTCGAAACCGGCGGCCCGGTCGGGCCGAACCGTCACGTCCCGAACGAACGGCCGGCCGCGCATCGTCGAAATCAACGCCGACTGACCGTTGTTCACCATCAGATACGGCGAGTTGTGCTCCCGGAAGTCGCCGCGGCGGCGAAGCTCGCCCAACAGCACGGCGGCGTCCTCCTTCGCCAGCACCCAGGCGTTCACGCCCGGCGTCCGAACGGGGATCGGATGAAGCAATCGTTGAGCCGTCGTCCGCCAAGCCGGACTATCGAGCGAAACCACGCGGGTCGAGAATGCGTAAGTGGCCGCCTCGCTGCTAGTGAATCGCGTCACCAGGTCGGCGATCGTCTTCTGCATTTCGGGCGTGTGATAGACCCGGAGCGTCCGCGGCCCGGCCGAGAGGACGGCCAGCGGCTCCGTGTGCCAGGCCTCGTAGCCCGTGTCACGGAGGATCCAATCGACGATCGCCTGTTCCGGCCGCTTGGTGGAGGTTACGCGGGCGGTGTACGAACTGATGTCGTAGTCGCGCCACACCTGGCCGGCATCGCTCGGCAGTGTGTACGTCCCTCCGGCGCTCGTCGCAGGCCGCGCGGCAGCACCCGCATCGCCCGGGCGCAATGGCGAGGCGACCGGCGGCCGCCAGACCGAAGGGCCATCGTCCGTCCGGCCCTGCGCCATCAGCTCGCCCACCACACCGACTGCCAGAGCCGCCGCGAGGAGAAGTTGCCGCCACATGTGCGTAAGCCTCCGCCGAGTCCGTAAGGTGCGTGGCTTGCACGCACGCGGCGCCTGCGCAGATCGGGCGTGCAAGGAGGGAATTCGCCGGCAGTATAGGTGCTTGCCGAACGCCGGGCAATCCCAGAATCCCCTTCGCATGGCTCAGCGGATTGACATCATCAGCGGGGAGCCATACGATTCACCGGCATTATGGACGGTAGGAAACATTCCGCACAACTCGCCGCCGCCCGATCGTCGGTGGCGGCCTAACCGAGGAGCGTTGCCATGCCGGTCAAGAAACTCAAGGAGTTCCTCGACAACGAGGGAGTCAAGTACGTCTGTATTTCTCATTCGCCGGCCTACACGGCGCAGGAGATTGCGGCCTGCGCGCACGTCCGCGGCCGCGAGTTGGCCAAAACGGTGATGGTCACCGTGGACGGAAAGATGGCGATGGCCGTGCTGCCCGCCTCGCGGAAAGTGAGCTTCGACCTGCTGCGCGAAGCGACCGGCAGCGAGAACGCCCAACTGGCCAGCGAGCGGGCATTTTGCGAGATGTTCCCCGGCTGCGAAGTCGGTGCGATGCCGCCGTTCGGCAACCTCTATGACATGGACGTCTACGCCTCGACGCTGCTGGCCAAAGACGAAGAGATCGTCTTCAACGCCGGCTCCCACACCGAACTGATCCGCCTCGCCTTCAAGGATTTCGAGCGGCTCGTGAAGCCGAAGATGGCGAAGATCGCGTTTGGAGAGTAGGCGGGGAGGGGACCGAGCCCCGGGTGGAAGTTGCGATCTTCAACGCCGCCCACAAAGCCGCGACCGTTGGCGACCGTTGGGCACAACCGCTCACAGGTCGGGAAAACACCGTCATTCTGAGCGCAGCGAAGAATCTCGCCTGCCCAGGAACACGAACCAGATTCTTCGCTGCGCTCAGAATGACAGGCCACACGTGAACGGTTAGCCGTTGGTCGCGTCCCTGAAGTCTCCTGCTCGATCGCAGCATTCCGGGCGCGACTAGCGGTCGCGGCTTGATGAGGCGAACCGGCCGGGACGGAGGTGGTTGCCGCAGCCGCGTCCGCACATTAGAGTACGTTTTGCCGACAACCACGTCTGTCCCTCTCATCGCGATGAGCGTTGCCATTAGCCGCGTTTATCCCAAGGAGCAACGATGTTCCCGGTGATCGAGAACGAGGTCGCCTTGATGGTCAGGACGTGGCTGCCGCGGGCCGGATTGACATGGTCGTCCTTCTGGCAAGCTTTTCTGGTGACGTCATGGCGGCCGCTGGGGCTCCTCTTTCTGTTGGCGATCTTGATGATGAGCCTTGTCGGCCTGCTGGCCATCTGGGCCGGGCTGGGCCGCGGGAATTGGTTTGTTCGCGCCGCCGTGGCGCTGGGCTGCATCTCGCTGCTGCTGTTTATTCCGGCTTACGAGCTTGTCGTCGTTTACGTCATTCAAGCCGGACTGACCATCGTTGTCCTCGGCGCGTGGCGAAACTGGCGGCTCGCCCGCCGCGCGGCCGCGTCTTGTGGGGCAGGTTGTCAACCTGCCAATCCGCAAGAGGCAGGTTACCAACCTGCCCCACTAGGTTGCCAACCTGTCCCGCTACGTTGCCAACCTGCTCCACACTCCCCCTGGCAGTTCTCGATCCGCGATATGATGCTGCTGACGGTCGTGGTGGCGTGGCTATCCGCCATGCTCGCCCGAGCGCCGGCCGATGTGTGGATCGGCTGGCTCCCGCTGCTCGTGGAAGGCAGCATTACGGCCGGGCTCACCATCGCCGCGACGTGGATCGCCCTGAGCAACGCCCGTCGGTGGCTGCGGCTGCCGCTTCTGGTCGTCCTATTTCCTGCGATCGTCATCGTCGCGTGGCTCTCGCTGTGGCGACGCGCACACGCGATACGATCAGGCTCGACTCGGCATTCCTGGTCAGCCGGAGTCCGTCAAACGGCGATTGTTGTTGCCAGCTTGGCGATCGTCTTGCCGGTCGCTGCCCTCGGCTGGCGGTTGACGCATCCCAGAACGTTCCCCGAAGCGGCCCCGCCCAGCCCGAACGGCTACGACGAGCTGGCCCAGGCGAGCAAGCTAATCCCCTCATCGGCGAACTTCGCCGTGCTGAACAACCCCACGCGGTCGCAGCTCAAGACTCTGGTTTCGCAGTGTGCCCCGGTGTACGCGCCGGTCAGGGCCGCACTAGGTAAGCCATGCCAAGTGCCGCCGCGCATGAATGACTCGGAGCTTCGGGCCGCGCTATCCGGGGTACAATCGCTCCGGGAGATTTCGCGCGTCCTAGACGCGAAGGGGCGATTGGCGGCAATGGAAGGCCGCACGAAGGACGCTGTTGCCACTTACATCGAAATGATCCGTCTTGGCCGCGTCTCGATGCGAGGCGGCCTGCTATGCGACGTCTTGGTCGGAATCACGATCGAGAGCATCGGGCGTCATGGAATCGCCCAAATGCGAACGTCGCTTCCTGCGGATGAATGCAAGGCGTTGATTCCCAGCCTGAGCGACGTGCTTGATCGGCCGCACTCGCTGCAAGATGGCTTCCTCAGGCAAGCGGCTTGGCAGGACCAGGCCCGCGGCTGGCAGGGGCGACTCGAAGCGGTGGTCGAGGAGCTTGGTGGGGTGTGCGAGGTTTACCGACAAGCCGCCCAACGGGGGTCCGATACGGAACTGACGCAGTCCCGCCTGCTGATCTGCGAGCTTGCTATTCGGGCGTACTCGCTTGAGCATGGCCGGAACCCGGCGGCGCTGGCCGACCCTGTGCCGAAGTATCTGCCCAGCGTGCCGAAGGACCCCTTCGGCGGCGGCGAGTTCATCTACCGCCCGACGCCCGCCGGCTATGAACTGCACAGTCGCGGAGTCTGGGTCGATGGGAAGCCGATCTCCGCGGACCGTCCCGGCTGACAAGCGTTGCGGCGAGGCTCGCACGTGAAATTGCCCAACCTATTTCGTGACGACTTCTTACTCGGCGCGCATCGGCAGTTCCCGGATCCGCAACCGTGACTCTTCGACAATGACGATCGCGCCGTTCGTCAATGGCTCCGCGGCCTTGTCGAGAACGATCGACAGCCGCTCGATCACATGGTCGGCCCGAGTGTTCCGAAGGCGGAACACGACCACGCTGGTGACAAGGTCGCCGGCCAATGCCGCGATTTCGCCAAAGTCCAGGTCGCACGTCAGGACGACACGCTTTTCGGCAATGCCCTTGGCGAAGATTTTGCCATTGGGAAGGCGGGCGAGCCCTTCCTCGCCGAGGTGGCTGCTGTCATGCCCGTGACTGCGGAGCCACGCACTGACCTTCCGGGAGACGCCCATGTCGCAGAGAAAGCGCATGTGACTGCCTCAGACGGCGACGATTTGGTCCTGGGTGAGCCAGGCCGCGTACTGAAGAGCCTGTTCGATGTCGGCCGGCTCCAACTCGGGGTAGCCGTCGAGAATTTCCTGCCTAGTTGCGCCGTGCGCCACCTGCGCAACAATGACCGAGACGGGAATGCGCATGCCGCGGATGCACGCGCGGCCGCCCATGATTTTCGGATCAAACGTGATTCGATCGAATGGTTCCATGACTGCGTTTCGGCTTGCTCGCCGTCGACACCCACTTACCATTCTACCATGCGGACCAGCGTTGCCGCAAAAGAGGCCGCTGGCACGATCACAAGTGATCCAACGTCGCCGATCTACTAGTCTTCGTCGTCGACGGGGGCCGCCGGGGCGTAGTCGCCCTGGTGCTCAGCCAGCTTGTGGCCAGGGCCCCAGGCGAAGCCGACCGACCGCTTGATCTCGCCAAGCCAAGCCTGGTAGAGCTCCCTGCGGTCGAACAGTCCCGCGTTGGCGTACCTCTCGTAGGGCTCGGTCTTGAACTGGCTCCACCGCAGGTCATACGACGGAGTGAACTCCGCCGGACGGACCAAGTACACGACGGTCTTCGGGGCATTGAAGGCCACGCCGACTTGATCGGGTTGCAGGCCGAACACCTCACGCATGAACTCCCAGCCGGCCATGTCCACGCCCTCAACGCTGCTCAACTCGGCCTGCTGCTGCCACGAAAAAGCGACGTCGGCAAAGCGGAGCCAAGTGAACTTCGCAGGCAGAATGACGTGGTACTCCGGCCGCTCGGCAAAGAACTGCTTCAGCGGCTTCTCGGCCTTTCGGGCATCGGTGGCGAGCGACTGGGCGGCCTTCAACGCCAGCGGCCGAGCCTTGCTAACCTTCCACTGATCGACGACATCCTTGCGAACGTCCTCGAATTTCGGTTCATGCTCTTTCTGCTCTTTCGTCTTCCAGAACAGATAGAGGTTGCCCTTGAGCCCGACCGAGGTCTGCGGATGGAACAGCCCGGGCGACTGGAAGGCGTACTCGCTGACCATCGGCCCGTACCGTCGCTGACGTTCTCCGCTCGCGGCGGTGACAAACTCAAATTCCTGGGACTGACCAACGTCCGAATCTCTCAGCTCCCACACCGGCTGCAACGCCGTGCGATCGGTTGTCAGGCCGCGCTCCTTGGCGAACGTTGCCAAGTCGGGTTCGGACGGCGGCGGGCCGATCTTCTTCCTCTCCTGCTCGGCATGGATCGCCCGGACGCTATAGTCGTTATACAGTTCGCTAAACTTGCTGATCTCCTCCTTCACCTCGGCGAAGGAAGCGTTGATCTTTTCCTCGGCCAATTCGCGCCGGATGAAGGTCTTCAGCTCGTCCGTCAGGCCGGTCTTGGGGGCTTCGGGCTTCGTTTCGGCCGGCTTGCCAGCCTCTTTCTTGGCGGCTGGCGCCTTCTGTGCGGCGGGCTTCTGCTCGCCCTTGTCGCCGGCCTTTTTCTCCTCTGTCGCGGCGGCCAGGTGGAACGCCGAGCCGGACGTCACGTTTCGTTCGCCGGAGGACGAACCGGTCGACGAGGTCTTCTTGCTTTCCTTGGCAGGCTCCTTCGCCTTGGCCGGCGTCTTCGGCGCAGCAGGCGCGGCCTTCGCCGGCTGACCGCCGGCCTTGGGGGCCGCAGGCGATGGTTTGGCCGGTTGGCCCTTGGTTTCTTTCACGCTGGACGGCAAATCGGGCAGTTTTAGCTCCGACGAGCGCTTCGTGGCCGCTTCGATGGCCGCCTTTTCGGCCGCCATCTTCTTGGCGATCTCATCGTACTTCTCTTTGTCCTGCTCGTATTGATCGAGAATCTGCTTGTCCGTGACCGCCTTGAGGAA
>JBDKUC010000023.1:0-2192 GCA_039679885.1 Thermoguttaceae bacterium
CAAATCTCATCTCTCTTTCCGCGTCTCCGCGTCTCCGCGTGAGCCTTGCCACGTGAACCAAATGTGGCCGGGGGGCCCCCGCCGGCGGCAGCCTTGACACGCAGTGACGTAGTCGCAAAGAATGACACTGAGCTTCATCAAGGAGCAAATGATGGCTGCGAAACGATTACGCGAAAAGAAGTCCTTCCCCTTATCAAAGGTCTACGGCCTCTTGGAGCCGGGGCCGGTCGTGCTGGTCTCGACGACCCGCGATGGGCGGCCCAACGTAATGCCGTTGTCCTGGCAGACGATGTTCGAATTCGTGCCGCCGATCGTCGGCTGCGTCGTCAGCAACCAGAACTACACGTTCGACGCGCTGCAGGCGACCGGCCAGTGCGCGATCAACATCCCGACGGTGGAGCTGGCCAAGCAGGTAGCCGCCTGCGGCAATTGCTCGGGGCGAAAGGTGGACAAGTTCGCCAAGTTCGGGCTGACGCCGGTGGCGGCCTCGAAGATCGACGCGCCGCTCGTGGCCGAGTGCTACGCCAATCTGGAATGCAAGGTGATCGACACCCGGCTGGTCGATGACTATTGCTTCTTCATCCTCCAGGTTGTCAAAGCGTGGATCGATCCGGCGAAGAAACGCCCGCAGACGATCCATCATCTCGGCCGCGGCGAATTCATGGTGGCGGGCCGCACGATCAAGCTGCCATCGAAGAAGAAGTAAACACCTAGACGAATTGCACCGAGATGGGACGCCGCGCACTGAGGAAGATCGACCCGGCCATCGACTTGACCGGGCGGCTAAAGACGTTCGACCAATTGCCCCAGCCCTGGGACCCCGCGGCCCTGTTCGGCCGCGCCACGCCGTTGCAGGTCGAAGTAGGCACAGGCAAGGGGCTCTTCCTCCGCACTGCGGCGGCCGGCCAGCCGGAGTCGAACTTCCTGGGCATCGAGATCGCTCACAAGTACGCGCAATTCGCCGCCGCATCCTTGGCGAAAGCCGGCTTGTCGAACGCCGTTGTCGTCGATGGGGACGCGCTGCGGATCTTCCACGAACTGCTGCCCGACCGGTCGCTCGCGGCCGTCCACGTCTACTTTCCCGATCCGTGGTGGAAGAAGCGGCATCGTAAACGCCGGGTGATGCACGAACCGTTGCTCCGCGACATCGAGCGGACGCTCGTGCCAGGTGGATCGCTTCATTTCTGGACGGACGTCGAGGAGTATTTCCACACGACGCTCGAACTCATCGCCTCGCACACCGCTCTGATCGGGCCGCTCGAAGTCGCCGAGCTTCCGGCCGAGCATGACATGGCCTATCGCACGCATTTCGAACGCCGCGTGCGGCTGGCGGCCGAGCCTGTCTTCCGATCCGAATTCCGGAAGGCCTGAGCAAGCGTGTGAGAGCAAGCCGGCGAGTTGCACGGCAACGCATAGCTCACGCAATCTTTCGTCTTCACGCCCTTTCAGGGCGTGCCACGCGCATCCAACACTAGCCCGACGCGCCCGCGAGGAAAAGTCGCGGCGGATGCCTCGCTTGCGCGTCGGGCTAGTGTTGACTCGAGCAAAAGTGCGGGCCGATCAAACCCGCGAACGTGGTCGTGCGTATAGTAAACGTTCGATCACTTCGCGATTCTCTGGCGGAGCATGTCCATGGTCGATCGTCGCAACGGGTTGGTGCAACACGGGATGGACCGATTAGGCCGGAAAACCGTCGAAATCGGGGTTGCTGAAAGGCAACAGTTGAGGCAAAATCTCCCCGCCGTTGTCCGGGGCATCGGCGAAATCCATCCATGATTTGACGTTGGCGGGCTTTTGACACAGACTTCCTTAGCGTAGTTTTTCCTGGTCTCGATTTCGATCGGCGGTTCAGACCGCCGCTTGAGAAGCGAAACCAAGAAAAAGCCTTTTCCGTCTCTTGTCTGTCTCTTGTCCGTTAAAGAACCGACTGGCCGCCCGCGCGGTTTGGTCGTTCGCATCACATCGCCATCCTCATCATGCGCGACCCTTGGACGAACTCATCGTTGGCTCCCTTCTACAAGCTCGCTCGCGAAGTAGTGGGCATGTTTCACGCGACGCTCCCCGGTGAGGGCGAGGCTGCCAAGAGCCGCCGCCGTCATCGCCGGTTGCGAATCGAGCCGCTCGAAGTGCGGCACCTGATGGACGCCGCAGGCATCGCCGTGCTTATTACGCCCACTTGGTTCGGCGCCGCC
>JBDKUC010000459.1:0-15162 GCA_039679885.1 Thermoguttaceae bacterium
GGTTTCGGCTGGAAAGCTGGAGGAGTCGTTCGCGTAGGTCCGCCTTTAGGCGGCGATTTCGCTCGGAAGGCCGGCTAAAGACGGAACTACGAACATCTTTGCAGACGTCCGGTGCGGTCTTGACCGCATCCTTGCCGACGCGAAGTGGGCTCGTTATGATGATAGCGATTTGTGCGTGAGCCGAAATGCCGCTCGGTTACGTAAAGCAATTGGCGGCCGTTCTGGCAGTGTTTCATTTTTCTGGGGGCAGCGATTGGGGAGAACAGCGATGTGCAAGCGACTCTTTGTTGTGACAGTGGCGATGGTCCTGGGCTTGGCCGCTTCGGCGGCGTTCGCTCAGTGCTGCGGATCGGTCGAGATGGGCTATGCCGCGCCGGCCTACACGACTTACTATGCGCCGACGGTGGCGTATTACCCGCCGGCCGTGCAGACGGTCAGCTACGCGCCCACGGCAACGTATTACGCCCCGGCGTCTTGCAGCACGTGTGCGACCGGTGGTTGCAGCACGTGCGCGACCGGTGGTTGCAGCCCCTGTAGCTCGTGCAGCACGGGCTGCAGCACTTGCGCCGCGCCTGTCGCGGCGCCGGCGCCGTGCACGACGTGCTACGCCCCGGCGGTTCCGCAGGCGACCTACTATCCGGCGCCGTATGCCACGTACTATGCCCCGGCGGCGTACGCGACCTACTACGCCCCGGCGTGCTCGACCTGCGCGGTTGGCTACTGCGGCCGGCCAGGCTACAGCGTCTTCGGCGCCCCGCGCGTCTACTACGCCGGTCAGCCGGTCCGGAACACGCTCAAGGCGATCACGCCGTAGCGTTCGCTCGGCGACAGCAAGAAACGCAATTGGCCCCGGCGCCCGTGCCGGGGCCTTTTTCGTAAAGGCGCTAAGGCGCAAAGTGACGAAAGAGAACGGGAACAAAGAGGAAGAGGATCTACGAGAACCGTTCATAGCGGAGAGTCCCCTGTCCTCGGCCGACGTCCTCGCACATGATACGGTTTCTCGCCGAAGAATGGCCCGGTCCTCAACCGTGATGTCACACTCCAATCCCAGCGTCCTAGCGCCTTTGCGCGAGCCTTCCTTCTCCGAGATTACTTCCTCCGTGTTCTCCGTGCCTCCGTGGTGTTTTCCCACTCTTCTACGCCATTTCTGCCTGCCACGTTGAGAGGCGTGTGGGGTGCTTGCGGCAATAGCAGAAAACAACTATAAAAGCCTCCTTGCGTTTGCTGGATTTCCTGACTGGAGACTTCGAGAACAAAGAAGAAGGAGAGTGAGCGTGCTGCGAGCAATTGTGAGTCGGAAGGTGTTTTGGGCCGTGGTCGCGATGCTGTTGGCTGGTTTTGCCGTCAGCGTTCAAGCAGAACCCATCCTGCTTTCAATCGACGTCTCCAAGCCCTCGGCCGTGACCATTACGGCTACCGGCGCGCACAGTCTGGTTGATGATTCGTCGGCCAACGTCCAATTGGGCGTTGTCCTGCTGTCTTTCTTCAACAAGGCTCAAGAGTACGCTTGGGCGAATTGCACGGGAGACCTGACGCCGCCGAGCAGCAGCAGCCAAGGCTACAACTGGTGGGGGCCGGATACTGTGGATACCGCTGGACTAAACTTGTACGCTTTTACAGGCGGCGTCTATCCCGCGCCCGAGCATGCGGTTCAGAACTTTTCCACCACAGCATCCGCCTTTACGGGCACATGCACCGTCGATCTGAGCAGCTACGCGGCGTCTCTGCCCCTGGCTGGCGAAAGCGGAGACATCTGGGCGGGATCCAGCGGATTGGGTTCGCATGCAGTTCTCGGACAATGGGTTGCTGTGCCCGAACCGTCCACGATGTGCTTGCTGACAATCCTGTTCGGTTCGATTGTCGCCTGGATGTGGCGAAGAAGGGGCTAATGCGACCGCGATGCTGTACCTGCAAAAGGGCGTCTTTCAAAAGCTGGTGCGCTGGATCGGCGGCCGATGGATGTCCGCGAACCAGGCGACCTGCTTCGGCATTCTGTTCGTGCTGCTGACCGCCGCGTCGTTCTATCTCGGGCTCAGCTACGGGTCGTGCCGTTGGATGCTGCTGCTCGTGCCGCCGTGCCTGATTCTGCGGATGGCCATGAACGCTTTGGACGGGATGCTGGCCCGGGAATACGGCACCGGAACCGTCGCCGGCGAGCTGTTCAACGAAGGGCTGGACGTCATCGGCGACACGGTGTGCTACGGCAGCCTGCTGTTCGTGCCCGATGGCCCGCAACTGAGCCTGACGTTGTTCCTGATCCTGTCGTGGATGGCGGAGTTCTTCGGCGTGCTGGGCAAGGGACTGCCCGGCGGCATCCGGCGTCATGAGACGTTTTTGGGCGGCAAGCCGGATCGCGCCGTCTGGATGGCCATTCTCGCCCTGTTGCTGTTCTTCATCCCAGGCTTCGTCCCCTCGATCCCGTACTACTTGCTCACCGTTTCGTTGTTCGTTTTCGGAACGAGCGTCATCCGAATCCGCAAGATTCTGCTGACGACCCGAGGCGAGCGCTACGAGTCGTACACGTGGATCGGGAGGTGAACCGATGAAGCCTCTCAGAATGCTCCTGCTGTCGGTGGTCATCGGCGGTTCGCTGGCGATTCTCCTCCATCGGCACGACGTCAAGATGCTGGCCGTCATGTTGCCGCTGCTGGGAATCCTGCTCCTGTTCTCCGCAATCTGGCGGCTGATGGAGTGGAAGCGGATGCCGACGGCCGACGAAATCCGCGATCGAACCTTGACCTGGTGGTGGATGGTCGCCATCTTCTTTCTGGCGATCGCGACCCATCGCATCGTCTCGTTCTTGTTTCTCGGGTTCCTGTGCTTCGCGTCGCTGCGGGAGTATTTCTCGTTGCTGCCGGCCGAAGAGAACGACTCGTCGAAGATCGTCCCATCCAAAGATCGGGCATCGGCCCTCCTCTGCTATCTGTCGATTCCGGCGGTGATTTACATCGCGTACATTCAGTGGTACGAGTTGTTCATCATCTTTGTCCCGGTCTATCTCGTTCTGCTGCTGCCCATCGTGTTTGTGCTCGAAAACCGGACGCGCGGCGCCCTGAAATCGTTGGCCGTGCTCTCGCTGGGCCTGCTGTTCTTCGTCCACAATCTGGGCCACTGCCTGTTCATGATCAACTTCGGCGCCATGCTGCTGATGTACTGCTTCACGCTGACCGAAGTTCGAGACCTAGCCTCATATTGGATCGGCAAGTCGTTCGCGAAGATCGCCGGGCGGATGCAGGAGGGGCGATGGCGGCGACTGATGGAGGCCAAGATTGCGGCCGATGTCAGCCCGAAGAAGACGTGGTCGGCAGGGCTTTGCGCCGCGTTGCTGATCGCCGTTCTCTCCCTGGCCTTCGTGCCACTGATGCCCGATTTCCCCGGCCGCAGGCTCTCTTACGGCTATTCTGCCTTTGTCGGGTTCATGATCGGGTTTGCCGGCCTTTTCGGCGACCTGGTCTTCTCGATGATCAAGCGGGACATCGGCGTGAAAGACTCCGGCACGACGCTGCCCGGCCACGGCGGCATCATCGACCGCGTCGACAGCCTGGTCTTCACCACGCCGATCACGTTTCACCTGATTTACTGGCACTGCTTCTGAGGCGATCCGCTGCCTCAGTGACTGGAGCCGCTTTGCGTCCTGCCCGTGTGCTGGAGAATGTAGTCAACAACCGGCGTCGGATCGTCGAGACCGTGGGGATGATGGCCCATGCCCTTCTTGATCAGCAGACGGACGGGCCCACCGAGCTTTTCATACCGCTCTCTGACAATCGCGCCGTTCTCGGGGTAGGGGACTACGTCGTCGGCGTCTCCGCAGAGCAGGAAGAGCGGTATCTTGGCCTTGGCCAACGGTTCGAGGTTATCGACCGGGTTCTTCGCATAGGCAAGGGCCTCAGCCTCGGACTTGAAGTGGTAGTCGCGGATTAGTTTCTTCCAATCGCCAGGACTGCCTTTCCCCTTCCCCTTGCCGCCGGGCCAACTCTTGAAGTCGAGAACGGCGTTGTCGCCGAGGATGCAGCCGACCTTCTCGGGGTTGTTCGCCGCCCAGTTAAAACAGTAGAGGCCGCCACGGCTGAGGCCCTCGAGAACAGGCTTCCGCGACAGTCCGTGCTTGCCCGTCAGTTCCCGGTAAAGCACATCCCAATGCTTCATCGCGTCAGGGCAGCCGAAGGTGTTGCCCACGTTGATGTAGGTCAGATGGAATCCCCTGCCCAACAGGGCCAGATCGATCTGCGGAAAGGCGTCGAGGAACTCGGCCCGCCAGACCCACGGCTTGCCAGGCGCGATTCGTTTGGGCGAGATGACAGTCGTCCGGCACCCGTCGACGATGAAGTCATACCGCTGGTAGCCGTGGTACTCGGAACGCTCTCCGGGAAAGGACGCGTTGACGGCGGGCGAAGCGGCCGTCGCGACATTGCCGGCCAGAAGAAGGCCGGCAACCAATGCGACGAAGAGCCGCAGAACAGAGGATGTTATCACTGAATGACTCCTATCGCTCTTTTGCTATGACTGTTCTCCATCCCGCAGGCGCTAGAGCATCTCCTTGATGTCGGCGTCCCCAATGGCGACAGCGATGGTGACCGTCGAGTACCAGACGACGCAGTCCAGCGTCACCAGCCACCGCAAGAGATCGCCCGGCGGGCCTGCCGTTGGTCTTCGCCGGCCTTGCCTCAATCCTGAAGCGGCGAGGTGCAGTGGGCGCACCTTTTGGCCCCGAGCGGAACGGCTGAGAGGCACTGGGGGCAGGTCTTCGTCGTCGGCGTCTCGACGGCCGGATGCTTCAAGCGATTCATCTGCCGGACGACCAAGAAGATGCAGAAGGCGACGATTACGAAATCGAGCACATTGTTGAGAAACACGCCGTACTTGATGGCGGTCTTTTCATTCAGCCGTATCGCCAGGCTGGCGAAATCCACCCGGCCCAAAAGCATTCCGATCGGCGGCATGATGACGTCGCTGACCAGCGAGGTAACGATCTTGCCGAACGCGGCCCCGATGATGATGCCAACGGCCATGTCTACGGCGTTGCCCTTGACGGCGAAATCGCGAAACTCTTTCAGCATGCTCATGACGTTCCTCCCAGGCTAGAGCGGTGATGACGCACGGATTATAGACAATGGGGTGGAGCGGGGCCATTGGAGATCGGCTAAGGCCGCGATAAAAGTCGCCGCCAGCGGCACGACCGGCATCGGCGGCAAAGTCCGCCACGGCTGATTTGGTTTCGAGTGGTCCGCGGCCGCAGGCGCGCCGAAAACAATGAGTAGTAGACCTCCGGCCTTGGGAGACCGACCATGCGATCGACGCCTTGGATACTCGCCGCGGCACTTGTCGCGTTCATCGGTTCGACGGCCGATGGCCAGCCCTGCACCGGATGCGGCGCGGTCAGCACGGGCCACGGAGGCCGCTGGTCGCTCGGCTGCGACGCGTGTTGCGCCCCGCCGGGCTACTGCCTGGCCCCGGGCTGTTGCGAGTATCAACGCCACTGCTGCGACAACGCGTGGGCCGGCTATTGCGAGCACCGCTCGCGCGTCCAGGCGTTCTGGTCGCGGGTCGGCGTGCCGAAGAATCGCTGCGAGCCGACCGGCGGCCCTGCGGCGGCGGCGGCGGTCCCGTGCCCTGAGGGCTTCTCGCGGCCGATCGCGTCACCGCACGCCGAGCCTCGGCCGGTGAAATCGGCGCCGACGTTGGCGCCCAACTCGACGCCGTTGCCAACGGTCCAAGCGGAACCGTCGCCGGCGATCAAGCCATTGCCGCCGGTGTCGCCCGAACCCGAAGTGCCACCGCCGCCCGAGCCGGGCAACGTCCCACGGCGATAACAGGGTGACCGCGGGGTGTTCGTAGTTCCGCCTTTAGGCGGCGATTTCAAGAAAGCCCTAGGACGGATGTTCCCAATCCGTCTCTTGCACTGGACGGACTAGGAAGTCCGTCCTACGGGCAATCGCGGAACTAATTCTGTGACGACTCGTTCAGCGCCCGACGGCGCGTCGGCCCCGCTCGTTTAGCGCCCGACGGCGCGTCGGCCCCACTCGTTTAACGCCCGACGGCGCGTCGGTCCCGCTCGTTTAGCGCCCGACGGCACGTCGGGCCCCGCTCGTCTAGCGCCCGATTCTGAGATCGTCCTTCTCGCTTTCTCCGCTACCGGTGCGCTCATTCTCTGCCAGCGGCGCCCTTGCGCAACCGGCATTGCCGGCACAGGCGCGAGAACCAACGCGACCGGCACTCGCTTCGCCGATCCCCGAAATTGCCTGCGCCATTTTTCGGTGACTTTTGGCAACCATGATGTATCCTATCTACATTGACACGCCAAACTCAAACACTTGCGTCAATAGCGGAGGAGCCATCCGTGGTCGCGAATAAGAAGACAATCGTGCGTGGGTTCAAGGGGAAGCCGTGCGTCGCGTCGAAGAAGGTTACGACCAAGGCCGAATCGGCGGCAACGGTCACAATCGACCGCCGCGAGACCAAGAACCGCCGTCAGTCTGCCGATCGCCGCACGAACGATGTGCCTGTCGAAGAAGAGCGGCGGGTGCTGGTCGAACGGCGTGTGAAGGTGAATCGCCGGCGGCAGATCGACCCGACGACCTGCGAGCGCGACTACACGTCCGAGGAGATCGAGTTCATGGGCGCGATGGACAGCTACAAGCGCCGCAGCGGCCGGATGTTCCCGACGTGCAGCGAGGTGCTGGAAGTCATCCGATCGCTCGGCTACGAGAAGCCGATCACGATTGAGACTCCAGTGACGCCGACGATCGAGACCACCGCGGTGGCGATCGACGCCCCGGCGACGCCGGTCATCGCGGCTCCTGTCGAGATGAACTTCGTCGGCCCGGAAATGCACATGGTCTGAAGCGGCCGAGCGATCGGACAACCGAACCGCGGGGCGACAGTTGCGGGACTGGCGCCCCGCGATTGTTTGCGCCAGGAGAAAACGGCCGTCCCTGCGTGTCCTGCCCAACCTCCCAGAAACCGCTCTTGCATCGGCCGGAGCAACCGGCTATCCTCCGCCTCGAAACTGTCCCGGCCGGCGTCCGTTGGGGTTGCCGGCGCGCTCATCTCGGTCAGCTTTGAGGCGAGGCCATTCCGTGGCTCGACAACTTCATCTCCGCAACCATCGTCCCCGCAGGCTTCTTTCAGCCGTCGCGGTGGTGTTGGCCGGATTGGCGTCGAGCCTGTCCGGCTGCGGTGAGTTCGCTGCGGCTAGCCGAAACGCCGACGGCGTGAAGCTCTATGATCAGGCCCGCTACCAAGAGGCCCTCGCCCAGTTTCAGGAAGCGGCGTACAACGACCCGAGAAGCGCCGACGCCGACTACAATCGGGCCGCCGTTTGCCATCGGATGGGCAAGCAGCAACACTGCCAATCCGATCTGCAACAGGCGGAATGCTACTACCATCTATGCCTCGATAAGGATCCGAGCCACACGGACTGCTACCGCGGTTTGGCCGTGCTGCTGGCCGAGCAGGGACGGTCCCAAGAGGCGTTCCAACTGCTGGAAGGTTGGGTTCAGCGGCAGCCGTGCATGGCCGACGCCAGGATCGAGCTGGCGCGGCTGAACGAAGAGTTCGGCAACCGTCAAGCCGCCGAGACCCAGTTGCTGGCGGCTATCGAAGTCGAGCCCGACAGCGCCCGGGCGTGGGCCGCGAAGGGCCGGCTCCGCGAGTTGGCCGGCGACAACGCTCAGGCCGTGGCGAACTATCAACGGTCGCTCTACCAAGACCAGCACCAGCCGGAACTGGTCGCCCGGGTCAACACACTGCAGGGCCGGCCGGCCACCGCGTCCCCGACCTCCCCGACGTCCCCCATGCCTTCCGCCCCTGCTATCGACATGGGCACGCGCATGGCCGACCGCACTCAAGCGCCCGCCAAGTAAGACGTCTATTCTCCCGCGTTGTTGACGCACTCGCTGGGCGCCATGCCCACGCTCGTCGTGGGCATGAGGAAGCGGCAAACATGCTTGCTGTCTCGCTGCGCTCGCTTAGCAAGCATGGCACCCATCAGTCACCGTTGGTTTGAGACACTATTCTCCCGCGTTATTGACGCACTCGCCGCCCGCCCGCGTACAGAGGGCGTGATACGCCGTCGGCTGAATCATCTGCGAGACGAGCCGAACGGAGCCGTCCCCGACGAGAAAGTTGGTTCCCACCGCGTGATGGCTGCTGAAGTTGTGGATGTCCGACTGCTCGCTGTTGGGCGGATAGCTGGCCGTGCCAACGACCAGACCCGGTGCGCACTCGTCGCCCGCCGGCACGCCGAGCCACGTCGGATAGTCCATGTCGGAGGTCCGCTCGCCGGCAATGAACGTGTTGCTCACCCCATCGGTGATGTCAGCGAAACGAACGCCGCTATTGTGGAAGAACACGCCGTCGCTGAGGCACTGCTGGCCCCGCGGCACCTCGCCGCAGCCATGAACGTCCTTCGTTCCGAAGACCCCCAAATAGTTCGACGTGGCTAGTTCGAGGTTGGCCGGGCCGCTCGATGGCCGGTCGGGCGTCCAGATGAATGTCGGTTTGCCGTTGTCCGAAGGGCAGCGGAAAAGCGTCAGCGGCAGCACACGGGCCTGCGCGTTCTCGGCCGCCGTCAACGATTTCTCGTAGTGGATCAGGCTCTTCGAGACGTTCGTCTGCTCGGCGAACGGCAGCAGGGCGGCCGCCCAGCCCCAGCCAGGTTCGCCAAGCGGATCGGGCGATTGCGTCGCCGCGTCGTACCCGCGCCAGCCGGCCGGCAGCCGCCCGTTGACGACATGATACTGGTGCATCGCCAGCCCGATCTGCTTCAGGTTGTTGCTGCACGACATGCGTCGCGCGGCCTCGCGGGCGGCCTGCACCGCCGGCAACAGCAGCGCGATCAAGATGCCGATGATCGTGATCACAACCAGCAACTCCACCAACGTAAACGCTAAACGCCGCTCTATCTTCGCACCCATGAAATCTTCTCCTTGCCAGTGGCGCCCTGCGCGACCGGTGAGCCCAACGTCGCACGAAGGCGAGCGGGGCGCAGCGGCACGCAGGCGGGAACCTTGGAAGCCTGAACCAAAGGGGAGACGCTTACGGAAGATGGCTCGTGCTTTGCTTGTAGGATGGACTTCCTAGTCCGTCCCGCATCCGTAGGATGGACTTCCCAGTCCGTCCCGTATCTGTGGGACAAACCACGTAGTCCGTCGAGACGGGTTAGGAAACCCGTCCTACGAGACTGCACAAGCCTTTCCGCCGACGTTAGGCTAAGGTCGGCGGGGCCCGGCTCTGCCAGGCGGAGAAGATGCTGCCGGCCGGTTGCTCGACGACGGCGGCGGCGACGCGTTGCACCAGCGCCGCGGACGCCGCGGGAGCGACGATCGCGGTCAGCGTCAGCTTTTGCGCCAAGAAGTGGCAGGCCGCGCAATCGCTCTTGCCGGTCTGATCATGCGCCGGAGCGGCCGGGCAGGGGCGCCCGTGCCGATGGGCGTCATGACCGTGGCCAAGCCGATGGCCATGCGGCGCCGACTCGGCGGCAAGTCGCGCACCGCAGCACCCGCCGTCCTGCCCACCGTGATTGTGGACCAGCGCAGCCGTGACCAGGGCCAACAAATAGCCGGCCGTGACGGCTGCCGAGATTCGACGACTGCTGGTCCACATGGCCGATCCTTGCGGTAAGGCCGCTCGAATTGCCCTATCATAGCCAGCCGCGCCGCGCGGGTCAAACAGATTGGCCGGGCGAAGAGGACTGCGAAGTCGCTGTATTGTACTCTTCACGCTCCGCGTGAAGCTGGGTCGCACGGGCCGCATTTGCCCCTTTCCTCACGCGGAGCGCGAGGAGTACATGCCCGGCGATTTCACTACGAACACCGCCTAAAGGCGGGACTACGAACGCCTGCGGCAGACGTTGCAGTCCTAGCCGGGCTGAGACGATGCGCCCGCGCCGACGACTTCTCTGCCCCCGACGATGCGTTGCAGGATCTCCTCGACGTCCGCCTCGCTCATCGACGGGTTCAGCTCGGCAAGGATCGGCCGATAGTTGCGAGCCAACACGGCCCGGGCTAGCTCTCCGACCGTCGTAACGCCGGGCGGAAAGTCGTGGGCCAGCCGCTCGGTCAGCCAGGCCAGGGCGAAGCCAAACGCAGCGATCGAGATCAGCCCCACGAGAACACCGCCGCGAAAGGGCTTGATTCCCAACGTGGCCGGCACGGCGATGCCAAGCGCGAAGGCCGCAATGCTGGCCAGCGTGACGACCCACGGGGGACGCCGGAGCCAAGGCAACCGGCATCCGGCAGTCCGCTCGATCGCCTGCCATATCCGGCGGCGATGCCTCGGCAGGATTGTCGCCAGTCGGGTTGACGGTTGCAGGGCGTCCCGAGGCGCCTTCAGCACGGCCATCAACGCCCGGCGAACCTTGTAGAGCGCAATGCTGTTCAGGCAGGCGTCTTTGCTGCCGCGGAACCGATGGTCGAGCACGTACTCTCGAAGCTTGTCGCACCCCGTCAGGCCGGCGATGTCCTCCGGCGGGATCGAGAAACCGAAGGCGTCTTCCAACTGCGGCGTCATCGTGCTGAGATCGAATTCCGTCTCCATTGCTGACTCCCGTGAAAGGCCAGCCCCTTAAGACGGCGGCATTATGCGCGATCGGCCGTCGCCAGGCAATCCATCTCGATTCCCGCCCTCCGATTTCCCGGCTACAATGGCGGCACGTCCCGGGGCGACACTTCCGGTAAGCTGCGGAAGGCGTAGCATTCGGCCCAATGGGGAAGGGATAACGTATGAACTCGACGACGTGTTATCCGGAGTCGCATTCGATCATGTCGGATACTCCCAGATCACGAATTCCGTTCTTCGTGGCAACTGCCCTCATTGGAGTGTTTGTCGGCGGGGCACTATCCTTTTTCCCCAGCGTCCATGCAGAGGAGCGGGTGATCGAGAACCACGCCGATGCGGGCGATCGGCAGCAAGCCTCGTCGGAGTCGGAGACAAGACTTATCAAGGATGAGAAGGGGAACTTGCGCTGGCGATGCCGCTTGAGGGTGTTTCCGTTGGAGTTGTTCAACCCCCGTTCACACGAGCTCCTTCCGAGTCCCGACATGAGCCGCATTGCCTACGCGGCGATGCTTGAAAACGGGGGCAACCAGATGATCGTGAATGGGGTCAAAGGGAAGAAATACGACTTCATTTGCGAGTACCAGTTTAGCCCCAACTCCAAGACTTTAGTCCACACGGCCGAGGAAGGCGACGAAGCGTTCGTGGTGATCAATGGGCGGGAAGGCCCTCGTTACGGCGCGGTATTGCACGTTGTCATCAGCCCCGACTCGAAACGCGTCGCCTACACGACGCGTGGTCCAAACGGCCTGGTTGTCGATGGTCGCTGGTTCGGTCCTTACAGATTCGTCGAGTTCGAGTCGATGGTGTTCAGCCCGGATTCCAAACACTTCGTCTATGCCGCCGATTCCGCAGATGAAAAGAACGCCTGCCGCCTGTATTTGGACGGGAAGGAGATCGATCGTTGCGAGGAACTCCACCTGTTCTCCGTTCGTTTCACGCCGGACTCCGGCTCACTGGCTTATGTCTACCAAAAGGGAGGCGAGTGGTTCGTACGGTTTGGTGCGACCCGCTATGGCCCATTCGAAGATGCCGACGGCGTCAAGATGACGATCAGCAACGATTCCAAGCGATCGGCATTTGGCGTGCAACATGGCAAGGACTGGTTCTTGCTGTGCGGGGATAAGAAATTCGGTCCCTATGCATGGAGCCCCACTCCATTGTTCAGTCCGGATTCGAAGCACTTAGCCCACGTCGGTGGCCCACGAAACAAGGCCACCGTGTTTCTGGACGGAAAACCACTCGGCGTCTATAGCGGGGTTGGTGCGTGGTCGTTCACTCCCGACAGCCGGCATTTGGCGTGGATCGCCGAGGACGGGAAGAAATCAACCCTGGTCATTGACGGCGCTCATGCCGGTGACGATGTCGTCGAGTTCCAGTTCAGCCCGGACGGAAAACGTCTTGCCAGAATCATCCGCGTCAAGGACATCGAGTATGTCGAGGAGGCAGGCCAACGGGGGAAAGCATACAAGCATGTCCGCTCCGTGTCTTTTAGCCCAGATTCCAGGCATCTTGCGTACTGGGCTTCGCGTGGGAACGATGCCGTGCTGGTTGTGGATGGCTTGGAGACGTTTCGATTCGAGGGCGAGATTCTCTCCTCGGGTTTTCGGGCAAATGGCACGATCTGTGGAGCGGGAGTCATGGCCCCCAGCGGCGACGAGAACAAGTTCGCTCAGCCAGCGAATGTAAAAGAGTTGAAGTCAGTCTTTGAGAAGCGGCGACTCTTCCTTTTCGAAATGGCCGAAGCAGATTGAAGGGAACGCTAATCTTCGCTGATAGACGCTAATCGGTGACGATTAGCGGCGATTAGCGTTCCGTGAGCGTCTGAGTATTTCGGGAGTTCGATCACTTTTTTGACGCGGCGTCATAAGCGGCCAAGCGACCTCGGCATGGGCCTGCTCACTGCACTGCTGGCCGGGTTCTTCTGGTGGCTCCTCGGGTTCCGCCTCTGGCGAAGCCGGCGACGCCGGGCCTGCGAAACGGCCGGCCCGTTGCTGCTGGCCGTTAAAGCCCCGCGATCTCTCGTCATCACGGCACGCATCGCCCGAGCCTTTGCTGGATTGAGTGCCCTCGCGGTCCTGGTCGCGGTCGGCTGGGTCTTTCCCGCAATGCTCGAGCGATTGCCATTCCCTATTCCGACTCGAGCGGTCTTTCTATGGGACATCTACGCCGGATTTTTGCTCGCCGGACTCTTGACTGTTGTCGTTCCGATGGGGCGACATGCCTTCCTTATCGAGATCAGAGAGTTCGGAATCCTTCGTGGTTTCGCGATGGCAGCGTTCACGCCTTGGAACGAGATCAGCGAAGTGCGGTGGTTTTCCGTGCGGAGAGTCTTTGGCGTCTGTCTGTGTTGGGGAATCCCAAGGCTCTGCGTTCATTCACGGTTGACGATCGTCGAGCACAGAATTGCGCCCGAACAGAAGGAAACGATGACAGCCGTGTTGGGACGGTTTGTTCCAGTGTTCGACCATGACGGGACGTTGCTCGCCACGCCGGCTCAGGCAGGCGAAAGGACGATCGTCCGCTCGTCCTGGTGGGCCCGCAACCGATGGCGATTTCAGTACGACCTGCAATCGTTGTTGCTGCTGGCGGTGGTGGTCAGTTGCCTGGCGAGTTGTTACGGGATCCACAACCGGCGTCTGCTGCCCGAGCGGCAGGCGATCGCCCATTTTGCCTCTCTCGGCGCACAAATCACCGACCTTTGGGGCACGCCGTTGGCTATCGATTTTTCCATGTGCCCGACCAAGCCCACCGACGCCGACATGGTGTACTTCGAGCCGTTCGAGAAGCTCTGGATGCTCGATCTTTCGGGCGCCCCGATCACCGACGCCGGCATCGAGCATCTGAAGCGATTCCGACGATTGGGCTCGGTCGATCTCACCGACACCGCCGTCACAACCAAAGGCGCGGAAGAGCTTGGCCGAGCGCTGCCGCAAGCCGACATTTTCTACGGCCCCCGGAAAAAACCTCTGGCCGCGGGAGCAGCCCGGCGTCGGTAGCGGGCCTCTTCCTTCCTTGCCGCCGCCGTTGCGGCTATACTTGCAGAGGACAGGGAATCGTGAGACATGGAGGAAAGCTATCATGGCCACCGTAACCGTTGACGTTCCCGAATCGGTGTTGGCGGTCTTGCGGAGCGATCCGGACAAGTTTGCCAGCGAAATGCGGCTGGCGGCGGCCGCAACCTGGTATGGGCAAGGCAAGATCTCTCAGGAAGTTGCCGCGGGGCTCGCCGGCCTGGACCGTACGGATTTCCTGCTCGCGCTGGCACGGATGGGCCGGGACTCGTTCGTCGTAGACTTTGTCGATCTCGACAAGGAATTGTCGCGTGGATGAGTCGCGTGGGCGAATAGCTTATCCGGCACCCTATCGTTCTGCTGCTCTCCACATCTTCCATGGGCCAACCCACTCCGCACGATCCTGTTCTGCTTCTGCTCGCTGCCTTCAGCCGGCATGAGGAAGCGCTCGATTGGGCGCGAGAACGGGCGGTGGAGACCTGGGGGCCGATCGCCCTCGAGAGCCCGCGGTTCGATTTCGCCGAGACGCATTATTACGACGCGACGATGGGCCCGGGGCTCCAAAAGCAGTTCTTCGTCTTCCAACGGCCGTTCGAGCCGGAGCGACTGGTCGACGTCAAGCTTCTGACCAACGACTGGGAAGAGGAATACGCCGCGAGGACGAGGCAAGATGCCGCGTCGCCGGGCGAGCCGCGACCGCTGAACCTCGATCCGGGCTATCTGACGCTCGGCAAGCTGGTGCTGGCCTCGACCAAGGACTTCGCCCATCGCATCTACCTGGGCCGCGGCATCTACGCCGAAGTTACGCTACAATATAGACATAAGCGTTGGCAGCACCACGAGTACACGTTTCCCGATTATCGACGGGCCGATTACCAGGCCTTTTTCACCGAGTGCCGCGAAGTGCTGAGACGGATGAGGGACGAGAGATGAGGGGCGAGGGATGAGACGCCGTGAATGCTTCATCTTTCTTCCCCCGCGGAGCCTGGCATGTATTGGTTGATTCTCGGCGCGTTGCTTCCAAGCCTGATCGTCTGCTGGGCGGCCGGATTCGCGGTCCGACGCTGGGGACCGCATCTGGGACTCGTTGACCGGCCGGGACATCGCAAGATTCACTCGACGCCCATGCCCACCAGCGGCGGACTGGCCATCTGGCTCGGCATCGTGCTGCCGCTGGCCGTCGGGCAGGCGGCGCTCTGGGCGGTGAATGGGCAGTCGGCAGTTGACAGTCGGCAGCAGTCGGCGGTGGGCAGTCGGCAGTCGGCAGTTGACAGTCGGCAGTCGACAGTGGGCAGTCGGCAGTCGGTAGTGGGCAGTCGGCAGGCGGCGCTGGGCAGTCGGCAGTCGGCGGTCGCGGTTTCTCTGCCGGCGATGATCGCTCCGCATGTGCCCGGCCTGTTGCATCAGTCGGGCAAGCTCTGGACGCTCCTGGCCGGTGGCACCGTGCTCATGTTGCTCGGTCTGGCCGACGACCGCCGCGGGCTCGACTGGCGGCTGCGGCTCGGAGTGCAAACGGCCGTCGCCATCGCCATCGTCTCGCTCAGCGATCATTGGCGGATGAGTCTGTTCGTCGACATGCCTTGGCTCACCGGGG
>JBDKUC010000231.1:0-2000 GCA_039679885.1 Thermoguttaceae bacterium
TCCAAGATCTCCGGATTCACGCTCAGACGCTCATCGTTGGCGGGCTGATCGCCGTCTCGCTGATCGGGACGTGCGTGCTATCGGCGGTGCACGGAGTTCGCGCCGCGAAGCTGCTGCGGTGGCTGCGGAGGGC
This sequence comes from Thermoguttaceae bacterium, assembly GCA_039679885.1. Taxonomy (GTDB): domain Bacteria; phylum Planctomycetota; class Planctomycetia; order Pirellulales; family Thermoguttaceae; genus JAJFUI01. The sequence continues at coordinate 134 of JBDKUC010000231.1, forward strand.
CGGGGCGGAGAATGCTTTGCTGGCGGAGACCTGTGCGGAGGTCGCGTCGCGCCTGGCGATTCGCGATGTTGTGCGGAGTTGTGTCGTTGACGCACGGACGACTCCCCTGTTGTGCGCGTGGCGTCAACCCTTGGTGGTGGTGCCTCGCCAGCTTGTGGACAATCTCAGCCCGCAACAGTTGCGTGGCGTTGTCGCTCACGAGTTGGCCCATCTCTTGCGTCGCGACCATTGGACCAATCTCTTCGTGTTCGTTGTCAAAGTGTCGCTGTGGTGGAACCCGGTGGTATGGTGGGCGGATCGTGAGCTGCGTGCGGCGCAAGAGCTTTGTTGCGACGCCATCGCTATCGGCTGCTCGAACGCGGATCGCCGCGCCTATGCCACAACACTCCTCAAGACGTTGGACTTCATTCAGGCGGAACCGTGGACGCCTTGCGTGCTGGCGGCCGGAATGGGATCCAGCGTCACAATCCTACGGAGGTTTGAGATGATCGGCGAGACACGACTTTCGTACCGGCTGTCGCGTGGAACAATTCTGATGCTGCTGGCCCTCGGGATTGCGCTGGTCTGCATTCCGGTGCGTGCTCAGCAGCAGCCGGCGGCCCCGGCTGTGTCGGCCGCTTCCGATGCCGGCAGCAACAAGGAGGGAGCCGCCAAAGGCGGACCGGCCCAAGCCGGTGCTGCCAGTTCTGCACCGGCGGATGCCCGCAAAACCAGGGCGCTGAGCGAGGCGGGGCCGCAAGCGAAAGAAAAGGTAGTGGGCGTGCGCCCCCAAGGGAACTGTTCGATCAGCGGGAAAGTCGTCTCCGATGCGACCGGCGAGCCGATCGCGCATGCCCGGCTGTACTTGTTCTATACGCCTACGCACGCCGCGATATTCGTCTACACTGCGAGCGACGGGACGTTCATCTTCAAGGATATTCCCAAGGGGCCGTTTTCGCTGGAGACGTCGCATACCGCCGGATACCAGACTGAGGTTTACAATCCCGAAGGCAAGCCGGGTCCGTTCCCGCAGTTCTCGCTCAATGACGGCGAGCAGCGCAGCGGGATCGTGCTGAAGGCCAAGCAGGCGTGTCGCGTTTCCGGCAAGATCATGGACGAAAACGGAAAGATACCCCAAGACATCGATACGTTGACGGTCTTGGCCTGGTTCAAGAAGGATGATGGCAAGCGATACGAAAACGAACAAGCACGTGTGAATCGGGCAGATGGTTCCTACTCGATTGACGGCCTGAGCGACAGGCCCGTCTATGTGATGGCCATCAACTGGCGAGCGGCACGAAGAGGCGATGCCTACCCGCCGATCTACTATCCGGGCACCTTTTCCCGAAACGAGGCCAAGCTGATCACGTTCGACAAATCGCGATCGGTCGAGGGCATCAACATCACGTTGCAGAAAGAGGGCGGTCTCGTCCTTGAGGGCACCGTGCGCGACGAATCCGGAAAACCGATCCCCGAAGCGTTTGTCGTCGTGCATCGGCGCGACATGCTCTTTGACTTCGTCACCGCCTACACGGATGAGCAGGGACGCTATCGCATTCACGGACTGGGCAGCGGCGAGTTTTCGATTCACGTCGACGCCGTGCACCGTGGATTCGTGAGAATGCGTGGCCCGATTGATCTTGATAACGCCCGCAAGATAACCCAACGGGACTTCACGTTAGCCCGAGGAGTGATGATTTCGGGCAAGTTGGTGGACGAAAAGGGCAAAGCGTGGCAGATTGGCGGTAGCTTTGGTTACGCCCATATCATCGAGGCCCCAGCTCCCAAGGATCAGCAGAAGGCACAGGGAAGCTTTAGTCTGACAGGGTTCCGTAACAAACACCGGCCGGACGATTCGAAAAGAGGTTCCGGCGGATCGTTTGCTCTT
>JBDKUC010000455.1:0-7908 GCA_039679885.1 Thermoguttaceae bacterium
GTTGATCTGCACGGCCGTCGGCATGACCGCCCCGCTCAGCGGGTCGCGGTGATGCCCGCTGGCCACCGAACTCGCCAGCAGACGCCGCCGGGCGTCGAACAGGTGTTGTTCGAGAATCCATCCCTGCGAGCCGTCGATGATCATGACCTTGGTCATCGGGCCTTGCGGCGTCTCGACGACGGTGTCCATCTGCAACCGGTCGTTGGCCAGGAAGTTCGGCCCGCGATGCGGCAATGCTGGGTCCAGCGACGCGACGCCCAAGGCTTCGATCAGCCACGCCGGCTCAAACGGCATCATCTGCCTGGCTTGGCTGGTGGCGAACCGGTCGTGCCGGCAGAAATACATGCCCGGCGATTGGTTCCGACGCACCCAGAACCAGAACAGCTCGTCATTGCTCCCCAAGTCGAGCTCCGGCCCCGTGATGCCTGTCTCGGCCCGAAGCCGGAACCGCGCCGGCCGCTCGAACGCAATATTCGCCCGCAACGAGGTGGGCAGCGAAGGCCCGCTTAACGTTGCCCGATTGGTCGAGAACGATTGGATGGTTGAACTGTTCCGGTTCACGACCTCGACGACCTGTTCCGGCGTCGGTGTCGGCGGCAACACGCGCGGCAGCCGCTCGGGATAGAGAGGCCATCGCGGGCAACTGGCCCCGCTCGCCGCGAACAGCCCCAGGAGAATCAGGAACAGCCAGCGGCGTTGAGAGTTGTTCATCGTCGATCCGGGCCAGAGGTCGAAGAGCCAGTGATTTGATTCGCCCCGTTGCCGGGTTCCGTGACTCGCCAGTCGAGATCGATCGTTTTCGCCGGCTCATTGTTCGCCGGCGGGGTAAGCGGCGGGCATTTCGGGCCGGGAAGCCAGCCGCAGCCTGTCGCAATCGCGACGACCGCCATCGCCGGCAGCAACCTCTTGTTGTGGCCGCGGTCCACGCGCTTACCACCCTTCTCGGCCTTATCGCAGCAGTGCCGCCAGTTCCTCTTGGATTTGTTCCGCCCTCGCGGGCTCCGGCACGACGGCCGGCACCTCGTAAGTCGCCTCCCGTCGGGGACAATAGACGACCAGCGTCTCCCCGCCACCGTCGGTCCTCTTTTCCTCTTCCCATCGAAAGACGCGGCGGCGGACCAGCAGGAGCGTCAGCACGTACCGTATGTCTTCCCGGCCCGGCTGCTCGGCTAGCCGGTCCCAAAAATCGAGCATCACATCGTTCGGGGCCCAGTGCCTCTTCGCGGCGGCCAAGTCGGGCATTTGCGACTTCCACCATCCCACGGCGTCGTCCGGCGGGCCGGGCCAGGCTTCCGCCGCGAAGTCGTACCGCTTAAGTGCAGTCCCCTCCTCCACCAGGATCGAGTAGTACGTCTCGCCCGGCACGAACTCTCGGTCGGTCTTCGAGCAACGCCGCGAGCAATGCTGAACGTCGTACTCCATCGGGCAAGGCAGCCAGAGGCCAAATCACTAAAACGGTTAGATAGCAGGACGGCGAAAGATACGCGAAAGTGAGTCTCCGACGCAAGAGAGAACTGTGTCCGCCCCGTTCGTAGTTCCGCCTTTAGGCGGCAAAGCTTTTCGTAGTAACGTCTTCCGGCAAGCCATTCGTAATTCCGCCTTTAGGCGGCAAAGCCGTTCGTAGTTCCGCCTTTAGGCGGCGATTATTCACTGCGAACACCGGCTAAAGCCGGAACTACGAACAGCCCCGTCCCGGTCCGGGTGGCTTGAGCATCCCATGGCATACTGTATATTGGTATACGCTGCTCACCATGGAGCCAAAAGGATTCGACCGATGAACGCGAGTGAAAACGGCGACGGATCGGAGCGGCGCGAGCTGCTCCGCGTCCTCAGCGAGCGATTCGGATTCAAGGAGTTCAAGCCGGGCCAGGAGGACGCGATTCGGCGCCTGCTGGCCGGGCGATCCACCGCGGTCGTCTTTCCGACCGGCGGCGGCAAGTCGCTCTGCTATCAGATGCCCGCCCTGCTGCTGCCGGGCCTGACGTTGGTCGTTTCGCCCCTGATCGCGCTGATGAAAGATCAGATCGACGCCCTGGCCGCCCGTGGGATCGCCGCCCGGCGGCTCGATTCCACCCTGAGCCTCGACGACTACCGGGCCGTGATGGACGAGGTTCGCTCGGGCCGGCTGCGGTTGCTCTACGTCGCCCCGGAACGCTTTGTGAACGAGCGGTTTTGCGAGGCGATTCAGCGGGTGAGAATTTCCTTGTTCGCTGTCGACGAGGCGCATTGCATCTCGGAATGGGGGCACAACTTCCGGCCCGACTATCTGAGGCTTGCCCAATTTGCCCATTCATGCCGCGCCGACCGGGTGCTGGCGCTGACGGCGACCGCCACGCCGCAGGTGCTCGACGATATGTGTCGCTTCTTCGACATCGAGCCGCAGTGCGCCATTCGCACGGGGTTCTATCGGCCGAACCTGACCATGCTGGCCACGCCGGTCACCGACGACGGGCGTGTCAGCGAAAATGGGACTGTCCCCCTCGGCTCGGGCGTTGATCTACCGACCGAGGCACGTTCGCGCGACGCGCTGTTCTTCGAGGCGATGCGAAGCCGGGAGCCTGGCCCGACGATCGTCTACGTCACCTTGCAGCGGACGGCCGAGACCCTGGCCGAGCGGCTCGCCGCGGCCGGTGTGCCCGCGCGGCCCTACCACGCCGGCATGGAAGACGCCCAGCGCGAGGAGGTCCAGAACTGGTTCATCGGCTCCGATCGGGCGGTCGTGGTGGCCACGATCGCCTTCGGCATGGGCATCGACAAGCGGAACGTCCGCTATGTCTACCACTACAACCCGCCCAAAAGCCTGGAGAACTATGCCCAGGAGATCGGCCGGGCGGGACGCGACGACCGGCCGTCCGTCTGCGAAATGTTCTTTTGCGTCGAAGACTTGAACGTGCTCGAAAACTTCGCCTACGGCGACACGCCAAGCCTCGAAGCGGTCGAGGGGCTGGTGCGTGCAATTTTCGCCAACTCGGCGGATTTCGACGCGAGCGAGTATGAGCTCTCGTCGACGCACGATATCCGATTCACGGTCGTTCGCACGCTGCTGACCTATCTGGAGTTGGCCGGCCACCTGCAACGCGGCACTCCGTTCTACGCGACGTATCAATTCAAGCCGCTCAGGACGTCCGCCGAAATCTTGACCCGGTTCGACGCCGAACGCGGGAAGTTCCTGGCCGACTTGTTCCGTCAGGCGACCAGGGCGAAGACCTGGTTCCATCTCGACATTGACCGGGCGAGCCGGACGTTGGGCCAACCGCGGGATCGGCTGGTCCGGGCGCTCGACTACCTGGCCGAGCAAGGAGACCTGGAGCTGCGGGCGGCTGGCGTGCGGCACCGGTTCAAGGTGCTCGACCGGCCTGCCGATCTGAAGGCCGTGGCCTGCTCGTTGTACGAGAAAGCCCTGGCCCGCGAGCGGCGAGAGATCGCCCGACTCGGCCAGGTGGCCGCGCTGGTGGAACACGACGGCTGTCAGGTGTCGGCCCTGGGCGCCCATTTTGGCGAGCCGCTACCGCAGCCGTGTGGGCACTGTTCCTGGTGCCTCGGCGGCAACCGCCCTGCCCGCCTGCCCCCGCGTCCTCGGCCGGAGATCGACCCGGCCGTGCTGTCGCAAGCCCTCTCGCTCCGGCGGGAGCATCCGACCGAACTTGGCCCAGCCCGATCGTTGGCCCGACTGCTCTGCGGCGTTTCATCGCCGTACCAAATCCGCGTGAAGCTCCAGAAGCATTCGCTTTTCGGCACGCTGAGCCACGTGCCGTTCCCAGTGGTGCTGGAACGGGTGGAGAAGGCGTGACCGCCCGCGTCACGGCACGGCAATCGGTCCGCTTTATTGGTCAAGCGACGTGTCGTCATGCGGAACATACGATCGCAACAACGGAATCGCGCGCTCCTCGCCCAACCGATCCGATTCACGCAGCATGGCGGCCGCTTCCTGCCATCGCCCCCACAGAAGCAACGCCTTGCCGTAGTGGAAGCGGGCCTGGGCGTCCTCGTCGCCTAGTTCGACGGCCTTCTTCAGCAAGCGTTCTGCCTTCTTCTGTCCCCGATCTGTTGAAGCCAGAAAATCGCCGTACAGCAAATGGGCCACACTGGACAAGGGAAAGCGTTTGATGAGTCCTTCACCTTCTTCTTCGGCTTGCCGCAACCGCCCGCACTTCCAATAGAGATTGACCAAATAGCACGCCGGAACCGGGTCGTCCGGGACGAGGACGATCGCCTTCCGCAGGACGTCTTCGCAAGCCTGCACTCTGCCGAGGTCGGAAGCCTGATCGTCTCGGTAGAGTTCTCTGATCAGCACTTGGCCAAGCTCGCCGTAAGCGTCGCCAAGCTTGGGATCGAGCGCTACGGCTTTCTCGAGATGAAAATGCGCCGTTTCGAGGTTGTTCTGTCGAAGAAACACGACGCCGAGCTTGCAGTGGGCTTCCGCGTAGTCAGGAGCCAGTGCAATCGCCCGCTCCAGGTGAAGGCGAGCGGAATCCAAGTCGTCCTGCTTGAGAGCGAGGATTCCCAGATTGTAGTGAGCATCCTCAAGGTTCGGGTCCATTCCGATGGCGCGTTCCAACACTTCGCGACACTCATCGATCCGCGACGGATCACAACCTGCGATCGCGCCGCACAGAAGGATGTACCTCCACGCCACCGGCGGATTCGTGGCTGCGATCGCCTCTCGACAGGCGTTCTCCGCCTCCGCGAGCCGCCCAAGGGCTCTGTAGCACGCCGCCAAACGATCCAACGCCCAGGCTTTCGTTGATTGTCCGACCAGCGCCCGCCGCGCGCGACGAATCGCCCCTTCGTAGTCCCCTTGGCTCTCCAACAGAGCCGCACATTCCACGTAGGCGAACCAAAGCGGCCTCAACGCCACGGCTTCTTCCGGCGTCGGCTCCGTGCCATCGTCGAAAGCAATGCACCGGTCGTAGCACGACTCGGCCATGCGAACGTCGCCGGCCGTTCCGGCTCGCATTCCCTCGCCGAGAAGCTGCGTGATAGTATCGAGCTGTGTTTCAGATATTTGCATGAGCATCGGCCCGCCGGGCGGCTCTCGCCGATCGATCCGGAGATTGTACCTGGCCGAAATTGCCGGAGCCAGCAGGCCGACAAGAAACGATAAAGCCGTCAGGGCCAATGGAAAGGCCGGGCAGTCCATCCCCCGTCCAGCCGCCGCCTATTGCGGGCCTGCCCGCCGTTGAAAAGGACAAGATTCTCTTGCAGCTTGCCGTGGGCGATCGATCCGCATCTTTCAATGCACTTGCTTCGCCGTTTCCGCGCGTCCCGCGGGCGGCAGCCGGTTGCGGACGGCTCCAAACAGAGCCAACGGCGAACGGTCGGCGAGTTGCTCGCCGCGGCGGGATTGGATCGCGCGACGATGGAGGGAGCGTAGCGGTCGAACTTGCCAGCCGGTTCGGTCAGGCACGGGGTGCCTGACCTACTAGACTGAGATCACGCCGACCAGCTTCACGAACGAATAGCACTGAGGCGACTTCCGCGGCGATCCCCGGCAAATGATGGAGCAGTACTTCGACGCCTTTCTCTATTACGCCAACTGGGGAACGCATTGGATTCAGCCCACACGGCGATTGCTCGCTTCATCCGGCCGCCGATGCAACAAGAAGCAGTGGCACGATTGCACTTTTCAGGGGGTGGAGATTCCATTCCCTCGCCGACGCTTTCGCCACGAGCGAATTCCGAAGAAGAGGAGGACCGCTAGCACCACCATGCCGCCGACAGCCTCGCCGATCTGCTCACTCCGCTGCTCGTCGGTGAGCCAGTTCGAGGGGCCGTCCAGGCCGGCCAACAATTCGCTCAGCAATGCATCGGCTTCGGCCTCCTTGCCAACGGGAACCAAGACACCCAGTTGAATTGCCTCAGTTCTCAAGGGTATCTGCGCGCCGCGAAGAGACATCATCACGCCGCCTTGAGAGACCTCGCCCTCCAAGACATCGATGTCGAAACCCTTCCATTTCTGCTGGCGAACGCTGGCCCCAGAGACGCCACGAATGGGAGCCTTCGACGGATCGAAGTGCTTTCGCCCGAGAACGCCATGCATGCGCTTAATTGAGACTACCATGTCGGGGATTCCTCGGGCCGGATCGTATCTCACGAAGGTCGCGAGCATGCCGGGATTTGGTGTCACTTCCTCGAGCGAATCGGGCACGACAAGCGTATAGTCTAGTTCCGCGTTTTTTATCGTGCGGGCTTCGGCCGTTCCCGCCAGCGCGGCAATCTCCAAGCAGATGACACACGCGGCCAGCCTTGTCAAAAGAGTCGGTCGCGGACGGCATGTTCGTATATCGATTGAGTCCGGCATCGGATCAACTTCGCGGTTGGTGGGACGGTGGTCGGTCGAGAGTATCGCGACTTTTAGTTCTTTGGCAGAGGAAACATCCCGCCAATTTAGTGGCCAGCCGCTGAGGCTGTCAACAGGCTTTTGCATGCTGCAACGCAATCGCTTCGCCGGAGGAACCGGACGTTATCCAATTCGACGTCCGGCGGCGATCGTTGCCCTTGGGCTGGAACCGTGACTGCTACGTTTCAGCAGGCCGTCTTGGCCCCGGTCGGTTCCGATGCCGGAGTCGCGCGCGGGTCATTCGTTCGCGCAGGCCGCCTTCGTGGACGAAGTCTTGTTCCAGCCGGCGGATTTGCCGGTCGAGCAAGTAGTTCGTTTGATGGATCAGGCACAATGCAATGTTCGCCACAACCTCAGCCGAACGAGTCTCGACATAGGTCCGATAGGTCTCATAAGACCCATGAGGCTGGCTCCCGAGCTTTCGGACATACTGCGTCTCCTTCGAGTCTTTCGTCCAAACCTTCAGATCTCGCACTCGGAGGTAGTCGCGATAGTCGTTCAAGAGCTCCTCTAAACTGGCACGGGCGACATTGGTCAGTTTGATTTCCATCTCCTTGGAGGTGACCGACGCCTTGCTGCCCTCGACGATATTCTGCTTGCCGGACCGAGCCGCCTGAACCATTTGGTCGATCGTCCGATCGCCTCTCGCCAGAAATCGTTGGCAGAAGCGGTAGGTCAGGTCATAGACGACCTCAGCTTTCTGGTAGGAGAGCAGCTCGGAGTAGTTGCCGTGCGGCGGGAGAAAAACGTGGTCGGGCATGGCGTCGTCTCCGCGGGCGGCCAGAGGGTTGAGGCTAACGGGGCCAACAGGACCTATCGTTTATCGGTCTCATGGGTCGCATCAGTCCCATCGCCACAGTGTAACGATCCGTTGCGACTTCTGACACCAGCGCAAAAAAAAGCCCCCGGGGTCATTCGACCTCGGGGGCTTTGTTGAATTAAATCCGGCGACACCTACTCTCGCACTTTTGGTACTACCATCGGCTCCGAAAGCTTAACTACCGTGTTCGGAATGGGAACGGGTGTGACCTTTCGGATATAGTCACCGGAAAGGAGCGGACCGCCCGTGTGAGAACGGCCCGCTACAGTTTTCAGCCGTCAGCTATCAGCCGTCAGTTCTTCAACGAAGAACTGAAAACTGATGACTGACAACCGATAACCGGTTGGTTGTGGCAATGAAGTGACATCTTAACGCGGGCCTCTTAGGAGCGTTGGATACATGCGGCCAAGCGTTCGTCCGTTAGTATCGGTTAGCTAAACGCATTACTGCGCGTACACATCCGACCTATCAACCTGGTAGTCTTCCAGGGGACTTTCGAGCAATTGCCCTACGAAACCTGATCTTGGAGAGGGCTTCACGCTTATATGCTTTCAGCGTTTATCCTTTCCGTACATAGCTACCCAGCCGTGCCGCTAGCGCGACAACTGGAACACCAGAGGTACGTCCTTCTAAATCCTCTCGTACTAAAGAAGAACCTCCGCAAGTTTTGTGCGCCCATAGCAGATAGGGACCGACCTGTCTCACGACGGTCTGAACCCAGCTCACGTACCACTTTCATTGGCGAACA
>JBDKUC010000270.1:0-15328 GCA_039679885.1 Thermoguttaceae bacterium
CCGCTGAGGTTTGCCGTTGCGGAGCCGTCCCACCACTGGCCGCAAACGCCCCAGGGAGTCGGGCCTGGGCAATCCACCTCGATTGGACTTCATTTTGGATCACCGCTGGGCTGAGTTGCCTTCGACCAGAGGCACTCATTCTACGGCAATAATTCGCCCACATCAACCCACAAATTCACCCACCTTTTGCCCAGCCAAGAAATCGAGCCGCCCGTCCGATACGCCACAAATCGCCGTAAAATGCTTGCTTGTCAGTGATTACGTCGTGTCGCGGCACAAAAAAAGCCCGTCGAAACGGGCTTGAAAAGTATCCCCGACAGGGCTCGAACCTGTAACCTTCGGCTCCGGAGGCCGACGCTCTATCCAATTGGGCTACGGGGACTCGTTGTCGTTAACTCTTACGCTGCAATGGGTTGCGATTCCGGACGCCTGGCTAAGGCAGCTTGACGCCAGAAGAAGCGATTTTGCAGTCCGGTCCGACAACCTTCTCACGCGCAAGGCAACTCGTCAGAGCGGATTTCGTTTGTCGTTTCCGCTCGGTCCAAGTCCTCCAAGTATAGTGATTGCCGGAAGGTCTTTCAATGGCCGCGAAACTCAGGCGGAAAGAAAAGGTTTAGCCGGTGCTGCCGCGAACTGCCGCTCGAATCTTCAGGAAGAAGTAGTCGTCATCGCGGCGGCCGTGGGCCATTCGTTCGATGACTTTGAAGCAATTCAAGGCACTTGGGATCTTGGGATCGTTTTCACGACGACCTGATGGAATGCCTTGAACGAACTACGAACGGCCACGTCGTTTGTTCAGCCAATTGCGACAGGAGAGCCGATTGCGATAGGACTACGTTGGCCCAGGTTCGCCAGTTGTTGACGTAAATATCGGGTGGCGTTGAGAGCCGACGGGCAGCGTCCGCTTCGCCGCTTGGCCGCCTGTCAGCTTCCGATCGTCGCCGCCGTCGGTGGGGCAACCGGCAGTTCGGCGGGCGGAAGGTCCCAAGCGATGTAGACGACCATCGACCGGGCCTCCATCGGCACGATGCCGTTCGGCGAGGCCGCAGGGCCGTCCAAGCTCGGATAGATGTCGGCCGGGCTCTCGGCCGCCGTGTTCAAGAATAGCCGCCACGGATAGTTGCGGGCCAGCGGCGGCAGAATGAAATGCCGTGCGTCGGTCCCCGCGTGCATCAGCATCAGCACGTGATGATTCGGCACATCAAGCCGCTCGTCCGATGGCGCGGCGGCTAGCAGGCAGACCAGGCTCCGCGAGTCGGCCGACCACTCGGCCGCAATCCCGCTGGGGCCATACCAGCTGACGTCCGGCAGCCCGCCCGGCCGCCGCGGTTGGCCGCGGAAGAAGTCGGTTTGGCGGACCGTCGGTTCCGCCTTCCGGAAGGCGATCAGCCCTTGGCAGAATCGCCGCAGCCCGGCGTTCTTCTCGGCCAGCTTCCAATTGAACCAGGAAATCTCGTTGTCCTGGCAGTAGGCGTTGTTGTTGCCCAATTGAGTGCGGCGGCACTCGTCGCCGAACAGGATCATCGGCACGCCCTGGCTCAGCAAGAGCGTTGCCATCATGTTCTTGATCTGCCGCAGCCGGACCGCTTCGACGGCCGGCCGGCGCGTCGGCCCTTCCGCGCCATAGTTGTAGCTGTAGTTGTTGCACTCGCCGTCGCGGTTGTCCTCGCCGTTGGCCTCGTTGTGCTTCTCGCTGTAGGAAACCAGGTCGTTGAGCGTGAATCCGTCGTGGGAGGTGAGGAAGTTGATGCTGTGATAGGGCCGCCGGCCGCTCGCTTCGTACAGGTCGCTCGAACCGGCCAGCCGCGTGGCCAAGGGGCCGATCATGCTCGAGTCGCCGCGCCAGAAACGCCTCACGTCATCCCGATAGCGGCCGTTCCACTCGGCCCAACGCAGGCTGCCGAACGTGCCGACCTGATACGCTCCGGCGGCGTCCCACGCCTCGGCAATGATCTTCGTGTCGGCCAGCAGCGGGTCTTCGGCGATCGACTCCAACAGCGGCGGATTCGGCACCAGCTCGCCTTCCCGGTTGCGGCTCAAGATCGACGCCAGATCGAAGCGGAAGCCGTCGACGTGGTAGTTGTGCACCCAATGCCGCAGGCAATGGAAGATCATCTCACGGACGATCGGGTGATTGCCGTTGAGCGTGTTGCCGCAACCGGAGTAATTGCGATACGTCCCGCCGCCGTTGTTGAGCATGTAGTAGACGCGGTTTTCGAGCCCCTTGAAGCTCAACGTCGGGCCGTTCTCGTTCCCTTCGGCCGTGTGGTTGAAGACCACGTCGAGAATGACTTCGATGCCGGCCTGGTGAAGCGCCCGCACCATCTCCTTGAACTCCCGGACCTGGCTGCCCGGCTCCGGACTGAGCGCGTAGCCGCGATGCGGCGCAAAGAAGGCTAGCGGATCGTAGCCCCAGTAGGTGAACCAGCGGCCTTGCTCGCCCAGGCAGTCGTTCATCGGGAACTCGAAGACGGGCATCAGTTCCACGGCCGTGACGCCCAACGACTGCAAGTAGGGAATCTTCTCGATGAGTCCCAAGTACGTGCCCGACCGGCCGACGCCGCTTGAGTTGCTGTGCGTGAAGCCGCGAACGTGCATCTCGTAGATGATTGTCTCATGCAGGCTGCGGCGCAGATGGCGATCGCCTTGCCAGTCGAACTCATCGCTGATGACGACGCACTTCGGCGGCCGAACGATGCCGTCGGCAGCCGGGAGGAAATTGCCGGCCAGCGCCTTCGCATAGGGGTCGATGAGTCGGGCTGAACCGTCAAACCGCAGTCCCTTTTCCGGGTCGTGCGGTCCGTCGGCCTGGTAATGGTAGAGCTGCCCCGGTCCAACGCCCGGCACGAACACGCTCCAAATGTCGCCCCAACGATTCAACTCCGGGTCGAAATCGACCTGGTCGGTTGGTTCCGGATCGGAAGGGTTCTCATAGAGCAGCACCCGCATCGCCGTCGCTCGGCGGCTGAAAACGACGAACTGAACCCCACCGTCATGAACGATGGCCCCGTAAGGAAGGGGGTGGGCGAACCGTAGGACGGAAGGGCGATCAGACATGGATCGGGCGATCAAGAGTGTAGAGTGTTATGATATAGCATAACATCCGAACGGACGGCAGAAGAGGCCGATTCCTATGCGAAATGCTCGATCTAGCCGCCCGGCCGCTTGGCCGGCGGTCCTCGTGGGGGTGCTTTTTCTGGTCTCCGCCGCCGGGGCCGCCTCAGCCATCGAGATCCAATTGAAGGACGGCCGGATCCTGCGGGGCAAGCTGGGCCAAACGGCGAGCGTGGCCGAGGGTCCGCGACTCGCCTCGCCCGACGGCCGCGGCCCGATCCAGAACATCAAGTTCCTCGATGACGAACTGCGGCGGACGTACTTTTCCGACCGCATCATCGACCCGCGCAACGGCGTCCACCAGGAGGAAAGCCGCCAGGTCTTGGAGAAGTTCAACATCCGCCAGCGGGCCCTGCACGTCGAGCCCGGCCACGGCGGGCCGCGAGTCGCGAGCGTGGGCCCAGCCATGCGCATTCAGCCCTTCGACCAGTACGGTCGCCGGACCTACACGATGTTCACCGTCCGAGGCCAGGTCGATATCGTTCAGGGCATCACCGTCCTGACGCCCGAGTGGGCCAAGGTCGAAGGCATCACACACTGCTGGGACATGCGGATCGCCACCAGTTCCATCCCGCAAAGCGCACTTCACTCGATCCTAATCAAGCAGACGGACCCGACAAAGCTCGAACACCAGAAGAAGATCGCTCGATTTTACATTCAATGCGAGCGGTACAAAGAGGCCGTCAAGGTTCTTAACGGGCTGATCAAATCCTTCCCCGGTCTCGACGCCCAGGAAAAACAGCAGCTCGAAGCGTCGCTGCGCACCATCAAGCAGCTGTCGGCCGAGCAGATGATCCGCGAGCTGAAGACACGCCACAACGCCGGCCAGCACCGGTTCGTCTGGACGATGCTCCAACAGTTCCCCGCCGAAGACATCGGCGGCGACGTGCTCCAGCCGGCGCGGGAAATGATCCAGGACTATCAGGCGAGGCAGTCGCGGCGGGACGCCGCCATCAAGCAACTCAAGGCGCTGGCCGATCGGCTGAAAGACACGATCGCCAAGGAGAACTTGAAGCCGATCTTGGACGAAATCGCCAAGGAGGTGGATCAGGACACGCTTGACCGTTTGGCGGCCTTCCTGCAAACGGCCGATGACGCCCAGACGCCTGACGCCGAGAAGCTCGCGTTGGCCGTCAGCGGCTGGCTTTTGGGCGCCGACGCGGCCACACCGAAGTTGCCGATGGCCATTTCCGCCTACAAACTCCGCGGCCTGGTCCGCGAGTATCTCAACGGCGGATCGACCCCCGAACGCGAGCAAGCGTTCTCGTACATCAAGGAACAAGCCGGCGGGCTCGAGACGGTTGCCCAGCTGTTGGCCCACATGAAGCCAGCCGTTGCGGCCGGCGAGCCGTCGGCCGACAAGCCCGGCTACTACGAGTTGCACGTGCCCGCATCGGGCGGCGAAGGCGTGACCTACTACGTGCAGCTTCCGCCGGAGTACAACCCCTACCGCCTCTATCCGACGATTGTCGCGCTGCACGGCGAAGGCGAGCCGACCGACGAGATGGCGCAGAAACAGATCAACTGGTGGGCTGGCGACTGGGGCCGCGGGGGCCTTCGCACAGGCCAGGCGTCAAGGCTCGGTTACATCGTGATCGCCCCCGCCTGGACCGCCCAGCACCAGAAACATTACGGCTACTCGGCCCGCGAGCACGCCGCCGTCCTCGGCTCGCTCCGCGACGCCTGCCGCCGATTCGCGATCGACACCGACCGCGTCTACCTCACCGGCTACTCGATGGGCGGTGACGCGGCCTGGGACCTCGGCCTGGCCCATCCGGACCTTTGGGCGGGCGTGATTCCCGTTTCGGCCCAGAGCGGCCGATACTGCAACCTCTACTGGGAGAACGCCAAGTACGTTCCGTTCTATGTCATCCTCGGCGAGCTCGACGGCGGCCGTCTGGCCAACGACGCGATGGACCTCGACCGCTATCTGCGTCGTGGCTTCGATACGACGCTTGTCGAGTATCGCGGCCGAGGGCACGATGACTTCTACGAAGAAGTCTTGCGGATGTTCGATTGGATGAGCCGCATGCGCCGCAACTTCTTCCCTCGCAAGTTCGCCTGCCAAACGATGCGATCGTGGGACAATTTCTTCTGGTGGCTCGAGGTCCACGGCCTGCCGCCGAGATCCGACGTCGACCCGTCAGACTGGCCGCCGCCGAAGGGATCGCAGCCGGTCCAGATCAAGGGCGACATCAACGACAAGAACGGCATGAACATTCGCACCGGCACGACACGGGTCACCGTCTGGCTTTCACCCAAAATGCTCGACTTCAAGAAACGATCGGTCATCACCGTGAACGGCCGACGCATCAACCCGCCCGACCAGACGATCCGACCCGACTTGCATGTCCTTTTGGAGGACGTTCGCACCCGTGGCGACCGCCTCCATCCGTTCTGGGCCAAGCTCGAGAGCGCCACTGGCCGTGTGAAGTCCGATCAATGAGTCGTCTGGCGCGGCAACCGGCAAGTTGACGTTTGACCTGATGACGTTCCGTGAACACACCGAGATGACCTTCGCCGACGACGTGGTCGTTTTCCGCCTAAAGGCGGGACTGCGAACGCTTCTGCCGCTCTGCAACCCCGGTGACGGCCCGCCAAGAGTTGTGGTATGATGCCTGCAATCCGGCGGTGGTGAATCGCCGCCTTGGCGACGATTTAACGGCTACTCGACCTGTACCCTCGCGAATACCAATGAATCTACGCAAACCCCTCGGCGTAATGCTCATGCTTTGCACCACCCTGGCCGCCACGGCGGCTCTGTCTTCCTCGGCCGGCGTGGCCGATCCTTCGACGCCGCCCGCCTGGCTCAACGAGTCCGTGGGCAAACTTCAGAAGGAGTTGGTGGCCAAGTACGGCCAGCCGCAGCAGACGCGGGTCGATCGTGGGCTGCGGCAGGTCGGACAGTTGTGGCGCGCCGAAGATGGCGACGCCGCGACGTTCGAGGCCTTCGTCCGCGAGAACTTCGCCGGCGACCAAGCGACGCTCGACGCGGTGTTCGAGCGGTTTCGCCGCCTGCTGGAGAAGCTCGGCGGTTATGCGGCCGACATGCGCTACGAGCTGCGGCGGCAGGTCGATCTGAACCTCGGCTCCGTGCTGCCGATGGATGAGATCGCCGCCGGCTATGAGCCGACCAGCCATCTGACGGAGGACTTTTTCACCAACAAGCTGGCGTTTGTCGTGTTGCTCAATTTCCCGATCACGACGCTCGACCAGCGGCTCGCCGAGGGGGACAAATGGTCGCGTCGCCAATGGGCCGAGACTCGCTTGGCCGAGCGGTTCTCGAAGCGAATCCCGGCCGAGGTGCTCCAGACGCTCTCGGAGAGCCAAAATGCGGCGCAAATCTACATCAGCCAGTACCGCATTGCCATGCACCATCTTCTGGATGCCGACGGCGGCCGGCCGTTCCCGCCGAAGATGAACCTCATTGCTCACTGGAACCTTCGCGATGAGATCAAGGCCCAGTACGCGGCCGGGCCCGCGGGGCTGGCGAAGCAACAGATGATCGAGCGGGTGATGGAGAGGATCGTCGATCAGTCGATTCCCAAGGTGGTGATCCACAACCCGCAGGTGGATTGGAACCCAGTCACGAACGAGGTCAAGCCGTCGACGGTCGACGATCTGGGCAGCCCGGCGCCGGCGGACTTGAAGGTTACGGCCACGCCCGAGCCGGACACCCGCTACGCCATGCTCTTGGCCGTATTCAAGGCCAACAAGCGGGTTGATCCGTATTCGCCGACTGCGCCGACGCTGATCGCCCGGCGGTTCGAGGAAGATCGGCAGATGAGCGAGTCGCGGGTGAAGGGAATGCTCGAACAGGTGGTCGGCTCGCCGCGATTCGCCGAAGTTGGTCGGGTGATCGAGAAACGGCTCGGCCGGCCGCTCGAGCCGTTCGATATCTGGTACGACGGCTTCCGCTCGCGCCCGGCCGGCGGCGAGGCGCAGCTCGACGCGCTCGTCGGCAAGCGATATCCGACGGCCGACGCCTACCGCGAGGACATTCCGAACATCTTGGTGAAGCTGGGCTTCCAGCCCGACCGGGCGGCGTACCTCGGCAAGATGATCGCGGTCGAGTCCTCCCGCGGCGCAGGCCACGCAATCCGCGGAGAAATGCGCGGCCAACAGGCCCGGCTGCGCACGCACATCGAGCGGGGCGGAATGGACTTCAAGGGCTTCAACATCGCCTTGCACGAGATGGGGCACAACATCGAGCAGACCTTCTCGACCAACCAGGTTGACGACACGCTGCTGGCCGGCGTCCCGAACACGGCCTTCACCGAGGCGCTGGCCATGGTCGTGCAGGGGCATGATATGGAAATGCTCGGCGTCGCCGCCACCGACCCGCAGGCCGAAGCCCGAAAGACGCTCAACGACTTTTGGGCCACGTCCGAGATCTGCGGCGTCTCGCTGGTCGACATGGCCGTCTGGCACTGGATGTACGAGCATCCGAACGCCACGCCGGCCGAGTTGAAAGAGGCCACGCTGGATGCGGCGCGGCAGGTTTGGAACCGGTTCTATGCTCCGGTCTTCCATCGCCGCGACGTAACGCTGCTGGCCGTCTACTCGCATCTGATCTGCGAGGTCCTCTACCTGCCCGACTACTCGGTGGGCCATATGATCGGCTTCCAGCTCGAGGAGCAGATGAAGAAAGCCGGCCGCTTCGGCGACGAGTTCGAGCGGATGACGCGGTTTGGCAACGTCGCCCCCGACATGTGGATGCGCAATGCGACCGGCGCCCCGGTCAGCGCCGACGCACTGTTGCGGGCGACCGAGCGGGCGGTGGCAGAAATGGCCAAGTGACCGCAAGCGGTTGCTCTCCGGAATCGACTTCCGATCCTCCGCACCGCGCTCGGCGGCAGACTTCCGGCCCGTCGCGCGTGGTCGGCGGCACCCCCCTGTGCTGCGGGGCCTCCCTGTTCCCAGGCCGCCCCGCGCGGGCTATGATAGTGTTATGCGTAGTCGAGCAGTCATAACGCTGGCAGTCTTCGCGCTGGCCATCTCGGCGGTCGCGGCTGCACAACCCCAAGGGACGGCTCGGCTGCATCCGTGGGGTCGGTTCGAGCCCGGCTCGTGGAAGGTCGTCCGTGTGGTCACCGAGACCCTCAACGAGCAGGGGCAGGTTGTCAGCACGAGCACGGCTGACACCCGGACCACGCTGCTCGGCCTCGATGGCGACGGCGTTACGCTGGAGGTTCAAGCCTGCGTCGAGGTCGCCGGAAAGCGATTCCAGGCCGAGCGGCAAACCGTCAAGCAGGATTTCTTCAGCGAGCCGGCCGGTCCAAGTCTGACGGTTAGCGAACCGGCAGACACACAGATCTTGGTCGAGGGGCGCAAAATCGCCTGCAAGGTGTACCAGCTCGAGACGGTCGATGGCCGGGAGAAAATGGCCACGAGCGTCTACTGCTCAACAGCGATCCCCCCGTACGTTCTCAAGCGGGAAGCCGTCACCACCGGTGCGGACGGCAAGACCGTGTTGAGCGAGACGGGCGTCGAGATCGTGGCTCTGGACATGCCCGTCCGCGTTCGTGGCGAAACCCGCAGCGGCAGCTACGTCAAAACCGTTCACAAGAATGGCAAGGGCACCGTGACGACGCTCGCGGTCGTGCTGCCGGACGTGCCGGGCGGTGTCGTCAGCCACAACTCGAAAGAGATCGATCCGAACGGTCGGGTGATCCGCCGCAGCACGCTCGAATTGCTCGACTACAACGCCGAACCCGAACGCCCGGCCAACCGCCGGCGCGCTTCGCGTCGGGCGAAGTAGCTCAACGAGCGGGGATCGCCGATCGAGAAGCCCTCAGCCGGTGTGCCAAGAGTAGATCTGCCAGGCGTACTCGACTTGGATGGCGAGAAAGATCGCCACACTGGTCCAATACCAGCGCACGTGCCAACGCCCGGCTTCCTTCCGCCGCAGAACATCGATCGCCAAGCCCGCAAAGGGAATCAGGAAGCCCATGTCGGGGAAATGGTAGCGTCCGCACGCGAATGACAGGGCGTATGGCAGTTGAAGGGCCGCGACCAGCGCAATCAACAGGACCGCGTTCTTCGCCTCCATTCCGCGGGCGTGGAGAAAGACGCCGGCGATGACCAGGAGCATGGTCAGGATGTAGCCGCCGGCCTCGATTGCGAGGCATGCCGCCCGTATCCATGCCGGTGCGTCGAGATCCGACGCCGTCAGGTAGTCGAACCCCCAGTAGGCGCGGATCCGATTGACGGTTCTCAGCAGAAACACATCAGGTCGCTCGGCAATGTAATGTAGCCCCTCGTGCAGCATCCTTTGGCGGCGTTGGGGCCCTTGAGTGACGCGGGAAAAGTACGCGGCGACCTCGGCCTCGCCAGGGCCGCTCGGATGATGTTGCCCCCAGTGCCAGGTCTTGTAGTTCGGCGTGTAGCGATTGTTGCCGAGAAAGAAGTTCAGTTCGTTGTTGGTCGAGACGCACCATCCCGCGCCCAGGGAAGCGTGGCGGTACGCGACGGGCAACACGCACAAGAACGCGCCGAACGCAAAAGAAGCGACACCGCCGATGCTCTTCAGCCACGGCGTCGCCGCCTGAGTCCGTCTCGATCGCACCCTCTGCGCAATCGCGAAGCAAAGCCCGCCAACCACGACCAGCAGGACGCTGGTGACGGAAGGACGCGTGAGAATCGCAAACCCTAAGAACGCCCCGGCGACGAGCCATCTGGCCAACTGCGTCAGGTTGCCTTTCCACGGTCTCTGCATCGCCCCGATCGCCACACAGGCCGAGGCGAGCAGGAAGAACTGAGCGACATTTTGGGCGAAAGACCAGGGTGACAGCAGGACGGCGGGCGGATAGAACGCCGCGATCCAGCCTGCGATTCTTGCCGCCGACTGCTGGCGAAGCAGGCGGTGCGCGAGCAGCGCAATCAGCAGAACGCAGCCGATGTCAAACAAGACCGAGTTGGCCTTGATCACGGTCTCCGACGTCCCGAACAGCAGGAAGAAGGGAGTCAGACAGTAAGACCGGCCCGGCGGCCAGTAGTAGGCCGCTTGCGATTGCGTCCCCTCCACCATCCGCCGCGCTTGGTTGGCGTAGCTGAGCGCATCGGAAACCTGCGGCAGGCCGCCGAACAGCAAGAACGCCACGGCCAGACGGATCGCGAGGGCGGCAAAGGCGAGTCTCAGCCAATAAGCGGCCGTTGATGGCTTGTGACAATCACTCATCTCGCCGTTGCACCGGAGCGCCCGCAGCTAGGGATTAGAGGGCCGATCAGCCCAATGTTCATTCTAGAAGGAGGGGGCCAAGGACACAAGCGGGCAGCCCGCAGGCGTTCGTAGTCCCGCCTTTAGGCGGAAAATGACCGGCTAAAGCCGGAACTACGAACGACGATGCAGTCCTCCTGGCGGGCAGCCCGCACTGCGTCGTCTCGCCTACGTCCACAAGTCCCGGTCTAGCGTCCGGTAGTTGATCGCCTCGTTGAGATGTTGCGGGCGGATCGTCTCGCTGCGGTCGAGGTCGGCGATGGTTCGAGCGACGCGCAGCACCTTGTCGTGCGCCCGGGCGGAGAGACCCAGGTCGGTCATCGCGGCCTTTAGCAGGTTCTGACACTCGTCGTCGAGCTTACAGAACTGCCGCGTCTGGCGATGCGACATGTCGGCGTTGTAGCGAGTCTTGACGCCGTCGAACCGGCCGGCCTGCGCTTGGCGAGCGACGGCCACTTGGCCTCGCAAGTCCGCACTCGACGTGCCAGGCGTTCCGCCCGATAGCTCGCGAAACGCGACGGAGGGGACCTCGATGTGGATGTCGATCCGGTCCAGAAGCGGGCCGGAAATCTTACTCATGTACCGCTCGATTTGCGGCGGCGTGCAATGGCAACTCCGCCGCGAGTCGCCGCGATAGCCGCAAGGGCAAGGGTTCAGGGCGGCGATCAACATGAAGTTGGCCGGGAAGGTCGTGCTGTTCAGCGCCCTGGAGATCGTCACCGTCCCGTCTTCCAACGGTTGCCGCAGGACTTCGAGCGTCTGCCGGTTGAACTCGGGCAGTTCGTCGAGAAACAGGACGCCATTGTGGGCCAAGGAAATCTCGCCGGGCGAGGGCGTCGACCCGCCGCCGACAAGGCCGGCGTTGCTGATCGTGTGATGCGGCGAGCGGAACGGGCGGACGGCCAACAGCGGTTGGCCCGCCTTCAACCGGCCGACGGCGCTATAGATCCGCGTCGTCTCGATCGACTCGCTCGGCGTCAGGTCGGGCAGGATCGTCGGCATCCGCTTGGCCAACATCGTCTTGCCGGAGCCCGGCGGGCCGAGCATGAGGATGTTGTGTCCTCCGCTGGCGGCGACGACCAACGCCCGCTTGGCCATCTCCTGGCCGCGAA
Organism: Thermoguttaceae bacterium; assembly: GCA_039679885.1. Classification (GTDB taxonomy): domain Bacteria; phylum Planctomycetota; class Planctomycetia; order Pirellulales; family Thermoguttaceae; genus JAJFUI01. Next base: position 11,446 of record JBDKUC010000270.1, read on the forward strand.
CGTCGGCGAAATCGACGTCGTAGGCCGAGAACGTGCGAAACAGTTCGTCGAGCCGCGAGGGCTGCGGCTCGATGTCGATATCGCCGGCCAGAAAGGCGACGGCCTGCGACAAGCTGGCGATCGGGATGATCTCGACGCCTTCGACCACGGCGGCCTCGGCCGCGCTCGGGCTTGGGACCAACATGCCGCGGAGGCCTGCCTGCTGGGTGGCCGCAATCGCCATCGAGAGCGCGCCCTTGGTCGGCCGTGCCGCGCCGTCGAGGGCCAGTTCACCCACCATGGCATACTCGGCCAACCGCTCGGCGGCAACCTGCCCGCTGCCCACCAGGATGCCCAAGGCGATCGGCAGATCGAACGACGCGGCCTCTTTTGGCAAATCGGCCGGGGCCAAGTTGATGACCACGCGGTTCTGCGGCCGTTGGAAGCCCGAGTTGACGATCGCCCGCTCGACCCGGTGCGTGCTCTCCTTGACCGCCGCCTCGGGCAAGCCGACGAGCACCGTCTTCGGCAGCCCGGCCGGCGAAACATCGACTTCGACCTCAACCGGAAGGGCGTCGATGCCCAACAACGAGAACGTTTTTAATTTTGCTAACATTACTGTCCAAACTCAACAAGGGCTGCCTCTGGCGTCATTTTCTCCAACGCCGAAATCCTGTCACGGATTCCCTTTGCCCACTTGGATGCTTCATCCCAGTCGTCGGGACCGAAATTTGGCGGTCTCTGTGCCCCCACCGCACGTATCTTCGCAAGCCGCACCTCGTCTGCGGCTCTCAGTAGTTTCGCCTTTTCGCCCCCCCGACTGATGAGACGGTGTAGATGATCTCTCTTCTTGCGGAAGATCGTGAGCCTCTTGGTGTAGTGCGGAATGTAATTCGACATTACTCCGCCTCCTGATCGCCTACTCTACTGCCAATTTCGTACCCACCAGCACCGTCTTCCGCAGGCCGGCCGGCGAGACGTCGACTTCGACCTCAACGGGAAGGGCGTCGACGCCGAGCAACGAGAAGGTTTTTTGGTTTAGCGAGCATCTGCCCATTGTATGGGGTTCTTGGGGGCACTGGAAGATGCCCACGCACAACGGGTTGGGCACTTACGATCGCGGCGATGGTCGCTTTAGAGTGAAATCGCCGCCTAAAGGCGGAACTACGAACAGCTCCGCTGGCTCCTTCAGGCCCTTTTCGAGACGATTGATGAGACCATTCTCCCCGGATATGCTCAGTGCTGCGGGACGAAACAAAGTCCTTATCGGTTGGCTACGGCAACTGAAGCCCCAAAAGGATCGAAGCGTTGGTTGATGAGCTTTCGGAAAGTGATCCCATGCGGGGAGGCACGCAGCCGCCGATCGGGCTCTATGTGCACGTGCCGTTTTGCGTCAGCAAATGCGCGTATTGCGATTTCGCATCGTACGCGGGGCGCGAGGCGGACATTCCGCGCTACGTGGACGCCGTCGTTCGGGAGATAACACGCCGCGGCGATGAAACGGGGCATCCGAAGACGGACACGGTTTTCCTGGGCGGGGGCACGCCGTCGCTCCTGGACGAGCCTCAGGTGACACGCATCCTGGATGCGCTATTTCAAGCATTCCGACTTCAGCCGGGCGCCGAGATCACCTGCGAATGCAACCCGGGAACACTCACGACGCCGTTTGCGCAGGCGCTGCGAACGGCGGGCGTCAACCGGCTGTCCCTGGGCGCGCAGGCGAGACAGTCGCGTCTTCTGCGCCTCATCGGCAGGATCCATGATTGGCAGCAGGTGGTCGCCTCCGTGGAGATTGCGCATACGGCGGGCTTTGACAATCTCAACCTGGACCTGATGCTCGGCCTGCCTGCGCAAACCGCCGCGGACTGGCGGGAAACGTTGGCGGCCGCGATCGCGCTCTCGCCCACGCATCTCTCCTGTTACAGCTTGATGGTTGAGGAAGGAACGCCGATCTGCCGCGACATCACTGCGGGAAAGCTGGTTCTTCCGGACGAGGAACTCGATCGCGAGATGTACGAACTCGCGCGGCAGACGCTCGCGGAGCACGGCTTTCAGCAATACGAAATCAGCAACTTTGCCCGCGAGGGGTACGCCTGCCGACACAACATCGGCTGCTGGACGCGCGTGCCGTACCTCGGCTTCGGCTGCGCCGCGCACAGCTTCTTCAATGAATGCCGCACGATGAACCCGTCAACGCTCGACGCATATTTGGCAGGCGAGAGCCCGAAGACGGAGCGTCTATCAAGAGAAAAAGCACGGTTTGAGAGCATGATGCTCGGCCTGCGCATGATCCGAGGCGTCAAGGACGAAGAGTTTTTGCGCATGCACGGGATGAGCATCCGCGAGGCGTTCGGCGAAAAACTAGACAAGCCGATCAGCGAAGGGTTGCTTGAATGGCACGAAGCCGGCCTGCGGCTTACGCGACGCGGCATGGATTTGGAAAACACCGTGCTTGTCGACCTGATGTGACACGAAGAGCCGCGCTGAGCTAATTCTCTAAACAGGCGTGTCTCGAAGCGAGTCAGGCAGCGCCGTTCTGGTCCGTCTCCTGCTCGGCCTCTTCCAACGCCTTGTCGGTGCTGGCCGGATCGACGCGGCGGCAGGTCTCGGTGAGCCGGGCGGCGATGTCGCCCAGATCGCCTCGCCACTCCTCTTCGGTCGCGTCGGGCGGGCAGATTTGCATGAACTCTTTGACGAGCAGGATCAGCCGCAGGGCGTGCCGGAAGATGATGCCTTCCTGCTTCTGCAGCGCCTTGCTCGTCACATACTTGTTGAAGTCGCCGTTGAACTGAAGCAGCTCGCCCGCTGCCCAGACGGGATGCGTCCGCAGGTCATGGACGCCGGCGAAATCGTAGTCGAAGAGCCGGCGGAGCTTGTCGGCCAGCGTGAGAACCCACACCCGCTCGTCGTCATACGTGTGGCGAGGGCCGTGGTCCTCGGCGTCGTTCACGGCCTGCGAAAGCTCCTCGGGCGTGGCCAGGCCCAGCTTGAGCAGTTGCGGGTCGAGCCGCAAGGTCGCCAGCGGGCCGGGCGGCAGTTCGTCCTGCCGCGGCACACGGACGAAATGGCCGACCGAACGCGGCAACTCGAGCACGCTCTCCATCGCCTGAACCCGCTCGTTGCGGTCGGCGATGCCTAGCTGGTTTACGAGGAAGACGGCGTAGAGCGGGTTGATGCCGCGGAACATCGAGAGCCTCGCCAGGCTTTCGGTCGGCCGAGCGAACATCGGGCGATAGGGTGGCGGTTCAGGCGTCTTCGGCTTCTCGGCGAAACCGAAGGTGAATTCCGTTCGCAGCAGCGGCTTGGCCTTTGGCGGCAGGTTGACAACCTGCCCCGCAGAATCGGCGTCTTGCCCCGCGGCCGGTTCGTCCTGTTTCGGCGGCTCGGGTTCGAGCGTGACGTAGCCGGCACGCCAGAGAGTCATCAGCATGCGGTCAAGGTCGCGTTGGCCGGCCTCGATGTGGCCGGGGTCCATCAGCCGCTTGCCCACGAGGCGACGGATCACGTCCACTTCAGGCGACGCGTCGAGCAGGTAGGCCAAAAGCCGCCAGGGGAGCGAGCCGCGGCTGTGCAGGCTGCCGGGCGGGGCGACGCAGAGCTTGTTGAACTGGGCTTCGTTCCAGTATTGCTCGCCCGACCGCCGCGTCGGCATCTTCTTCTTCAACGCCTTCTTGGCCTTCATCAGCCCGGGGTCTTTCGTATCCTCGGGAATCTGGTCGTACTTTTCGCGCCATCGGGCGATTTTGACGTCGTCTTCGTGGGCCAGGACGAAGACGTGCCCCTCCTTGTCGAACTGCGGGCGGCCGGCGCGGCCGAAAATCTGATGGGCCGTGCTCGGGTCCAAGAGTTTCTTCTTCTCCGGCGGGCCTTTCATGATGCTCGGCACAACGACCGATCGGGCGGG
>JBDKUC010000083.1:0-21826 GCA_039679885.1 Thermoguttaceae bacterium
GCCATGCGAATGGCCGCCTCGCGGACTTCCGGCGGCTCACCGCGAACCCACTCGAGTCGAAGGTGGTGCAGGGGCAAATGGTGTGGAAACTGTTCGAGCGCCCGGCTCAAGTGCAGCAAGGCCGACGCCTTGCCCTCGGTCTGCGCCAGCAATTGGGCAATGGCTGCATGGGCGTCGGCCGCCTGAGGCTGAAATTGCAGGAGTTGTCGCCAGCACTCCAGGGCGTCGGCGGCGCGGCTGTCCTGACTGGCCAGTCGTGCAGCCGCCCGAAGCCATTGGGCTGGCGGCGCGGCGCCCTTGGCTTTCTCAATCAGCGACGAGGCCAGCGGCAAGTTGGCGCGGCTGCAACAAAGGTAGCTGTCCGCGGCGAAGAGCAACAATTCGCCGTCGTCGGGGCGCAGCGACACGGCCTTGTCCAAAGCGGCCACCGCGTCCGCCGCGCGATGCCATTGCAGGCAGGCCCGCACCAAGCTACGGACCGGACGCCCCGATTTTTGGCCAAACCGTTCGAACCGCCTCTGCAAAAAGGCGAACGCTTCCTCGGTCCGATTGCACCATCGGGCGGCGTGAAAGTAGGCTTCGGCGAATGCCTCATCCCTGTCATTCAAACAGGCGGCAAACCGATACAACTCGAAGGCCTCCTCGAATTGCCGCTTGTCCCAATACACGCCGGCAAGAATGTAGTAGTTGGCCGCTTCCGCCGGGCGAAGTCGCATGGCCCGACGCAAAAGGGCAATCGCTTCGGAGTGCCGCCGCGCGTCCGTATGCAATTCCTGGGCATACTGTTGCAAGAATACCGGATGGGCGTCCCGCTTTTCACAAAGCTCGCGGTAGATTGCCATCCGCTCGTCGCGGCGCGACAATTCCCGCAGACAACTCAGCCGCTCCAATTCCAGGCACGGCGAGTCCGGCAGCATTTCTAGCAGGTCCTGAACGGCGATCAATCGTTCGGACGGATTGCCGTCGTAGCAGGCCAGCCGGCGGCGAGCCTCGGCGCCGATTCGATGACCGCTGGCTTCTCCGGCCAATCGTTGGCAGAGATCCGCCGCTTCGTCGCGACGGTGGCCGACCAGAGCGGCGTCCAACTGATGAAGCCGATCCCACAGCGCAGCATCGGGCAGATCAAGACCGTCAAAGCGGGCTCGTTCTTCCAACGGCACCAACGCCATTCCGCGTGGGCCGTACGAATGATTGGCATCAAGGAGTTTGTCGGCGATCGCCTCCTGCGCATTAGGCCAAAACGGATCCCGAATCCAGAACGTGCCGCGGCGGCCGTCGTAGCCGATAATGGCCTGAAGATGCGCGGCCGCGGGCTCGATCGTGGTGAACGTAAATGGCACCCCGCGTTTCAGCAGCGCCTCCGCGCTTTTTTCCGTCACGGTGAACTCGCGGGCCAACCATCCGTGGCTTTCCGCCCAATTTCGCTCGTTGTACGCGCTGGTCCCGTCGTAACAGATCTCCTCGGCGATCTCCAGATGATCGGCCGGTTTTCTCCAGAATCGGGTGATCGCCGAGAGAGTTGCGGGAGCGCATGTCATATGGTGCTGACGAACGAAGCCCACCGACAGCAACACTGCGTCCGCCTCCGCTCGCGATGCATCCTCCAACCGAGCGGCGATTGTCTCGAAAAAGCCCGGGCCGGCGAGCTTCGCATGGTAAATTGCATCGGCCACGTTGCCCAGATGATAGGCCAGTTCCGATCGCTGTGATGCAAGCCATCGACGGAACGGCTTGTCCGCCAGGGGGGCCAACGAGGCGCAATGTTCCAGCGTTTCCCTGGCCGCCTCATATTGCCGGCTTTCGAGTTGAAGGGCGTAGAGCTGCGCAGCGAGGCGGGCACTTTCCAACGGCCCTACGGCCGCCCGAAGCATGTCGGCCGCCTCGGCGTCGCGATCGGTCAGCGTCAGCAGGTGCGCCGCGCAACCAACCGCAGGCGGATACAAGGGTTGGTGGTCTAGAACCTGCAAGGCAACCGCCAACGCCTCGTCATAACGGTCCTCCCATTGCAGAATGCTCGCCTGGCATACTTCGATCCACGGCCGGTCGACCTTCAAGGCCAAGGCACGGGCCAAGTAGTCGTCTGCCGTATCGAAGTCGCGCAGCATGGCAGCCAATCCGCCGGCCATTGCCCACCAGTCCGCCTGCGCGACCTCTGGCTGGTCACCGCGAGGCGGTCCGGCTTCGTGCATGAAACGCCATGCTGCGTACGGTCCCCGCGAGCGGGCCACACGGCTGGCGTAATAACATCTGGCCAGGCCGTGAGCGGGATCTTCGTACCACGCCCTGCGAATGAACCATCGTCCCAGAATCGAGCCGCCCAGTTGCTCGGCGAGTCGGCCGGCCATGAGCAGCGCGTCGGCGCCCCTCCACGATTCGAGTGGCCCCAATTGCCTTGCTGCCGCGTAGGCCTTGACGAACAACCCCTGCTCGTACAGGCTTTCGATCGTTTTCAGTTGCTCGGGAACAGCATCGACCAGCTGTGCTGCCATTGATTCGGCAGATGAAGCTTGCTTGGGGCCTGCCATGTGACGAATGTCGTTGTAGATGACAAATATAACTGTCCCCACCGTAGAACGTCAATCGATCGCTTATCTTAGCGATCAACTATAGGCCGGATTTACCCGATTCCTTCTGACCGGGCGCCGGCGAACGTCAAGAATCGTTCCTTTGATCGGCCTGTCTCAGGCGCGACGGGTTAATGAGACTCAGCTTCCCACTGGCTGATCAAGTCCGTGTCCGAAGCTGGACAAAGCGCGCCGACGGGCATCGGTGGCCGCGCATCATCCTGCCGTCCGCTGTGTCGAGAAAGGCGTGGTTTGTTGGGGCGTCCGAGCAATCGGTTGAGATTACTGGAGGCTACCTACGCTCTATGCCCGCCGCCGTCGCCACGCGTAGCCGAACAGGCTGACGGCACCGATGCCGAGAAGGGCGAGCGTGGAGGGTTCGGGGATGGGAGTCAGAAGATAGGCATGCTGCCCGGAGCCAGGAGCTACGCCGGAACCAACGATGCATCCGTTGTCGTTGATCGCGTTCGCCGCAAAAAGATGCCATCCCAAGGTGGGATCGATTAGGTCGTCCAGCTTGCTCATGGCCCCGTCGCGGTAGACGAACGCGTAGTCGCCGAAGCCGTTGGCATAAGCGAACCCCACAATTTGACCGCTGTTGTTGATGTCTTCAGCCGTGGTCGACGAGCAACCAGGAAGCATGCCCAGGTCGGTCATGTTGCCGCTGGTGTAGAGGAACGCATGACCGCCGCTGCTAACGGTAGCAGCCACGCCCACCACTTGCCCGATGTCATTGATGCCGTTGGCCCTGCTAGAGGCGCCGCCGAGCGTTCCCAGGTCAGTCATTTCACCGTTGTTGTACAGGAACGCACGATCGACGCCGCTGGGGTCTTCGGCATATCCTGCGACCTGCCTGCTATCATTGATGGCGGTGGCTTCACTCCCGGATGGGTAGTTAGGCAGCACCCCAACGTCTGTGAACGCGCCGTCGGTGCAGACAAAACCGTGGGCGGCGCCACTGGCCGTGTAGCCCATCCCTGCGACCTGTCCACTGTCATTGATGGCGTTGGCATAGGCCGAAGAATAGCGGGCACTGGGGAAAGTTCCCAGGTCGCTCAAGGTGCCATTGCTGTACGAAAAGGCGAAGTAACCCTTGGCCTTGGTGTAGCCGGAGCCCACCACCTGGCCGGCGGAATCGATGCCGGTGGCGCGCATTCTTGTGGCGCCGTAAAGCGTGCCCAGGTCTGTTGCCGCTCCGTTGCTGTAGAGAAAGGCATGTTGGGTGCCGTCGGGAAAGCTGGCGTAGCCCGCCACCTGCCCGCTGTCGTTGACGGCCGTGGCAATGCATTGGTAAGTGCCGAGGGTTCCCAGGTCGGTAAGGGAGTACTGGACATTGGCCTGGGCATCTTCCACAACGGCGGACAACAGAAAGGCGATAATCGACACTACCATCAAGTGTCTCATGTTGTAGCTCCAATCAGGTTGTAGATGGCTTATCGGCCAGAGGTTAGTCGTCGAGGCGGAGCCCATCTTTCGACAACACGATCCATTGCCCATCGACGAAACATGGTAGCGACTCCCCTGGAAGATGATGCGGTGCTTGACCGCCGAGAACAACGCGGATCTGACCGCGGGTTGCTCACGCCCCAATGCCCTGCCGCTTCCTGCGACGCAAGGAACGAGAAATAGGGTAGCAAGCCGGAGCCAAGTTTTCAATATTGCCCACCACCCAGAGGGGTGCCTCGGGGGACTTGTGCCGGAATTCCTACGTAGCCCTCGGACGCGATGGCTCCTGCCGGGCCCGCCCGTGACGTATCAATTACCGGCCGCTTCCTGTGTCTTACCGATAGACTTAACGTGCCACAGCCATCACCAGGATCGCACCCCGGCTAGATAAGACCAGCCATCAGGCGAGTGGGTGTGGCGTGCGACGCCGACCCCAGCTTTTCAGTTGTTCGCTCTTTGTGCGTCGTTTGAACACCCTTCAACGTCGCGGCCGGCAATTCCTCGGGCTACAACGACGCCTCCGGCAGACTGGACCACCAGTGGTTTTGGGACGGCCAGAGCGCGGTGGATCCCTTGAAGGACGCGTCGGCCCAGACCACGCGATTGCAGAATCACACCACGACGTTGGCCTACGAATATGCCCAGCAGGGACGCGACTGGGAGAGCGAGATCCGCCAGCGGGCCAAAGAAGTCGCGCTCATGAACAAATTGAGTTGGCTCGCCCGGTGCTCCTCGGACAGGCTGATTCGCGCCGTCGCGCGGACGTCCCACGGCATCTTCCGATGTGGTGAATGGTTGCGCATCGACCTGATGCTGCCGGCCCAATAACCGGCGCACATTTCGCAGAAGACGCGGCGTTTTCGTCTTCCGATCGCGTCGCATCAACCGCCGCGGGCAGGGGCGGTGCGAAAATTCCTACCCTCGTGGGCGACCTAGACTTGAGTGGTTACATGCCCCACAAGGAGGCGGGCCGTGAAGATGCAAATCCTAGTCGTCGACGATGACCTGCGAATGTTGGCTTCGCTGCGGCGATCGCTGCGGCGGCAATGCGAGGACTGGTCCATGACCTACGTTGGCCATCCGGAAGCGGCGTGGGAGGCGTTGCTCGAGACGCCCTACGATGCCGTGGTAACCGACGTTCGTATGCCAGGCATCAGCGGTCTCGACCTGCTCGATCGCATCCAGCAGTGCGAGAAGACGCGGCAGGTGCCGGTCGTGGTTCTCACCGGCCTGAACGACCGAGTCTTGAAGCAGCAGGCCCTCGAACACGGAGCGGCCGACCTGCTGAACAAACCGGTGGACGCCGGCCAACTGATCGCGCGGCTCCGCAACGTGCTCGAGACCAAACGACGGCAGGATGATCTGCGCGCTGCCAACAACTCGCTCGCCGAACAGGTTGAACGGCAGAGATTCGACATGGTCCGATCGCGAATGAGCGTCATTTGCCGGTTGGGAATGGCGGCCGAGTTTCGCGACGAGGACACGGGCAACCACGTGATCCGAGTGGGCTGCTTCAGCCGTGCGGTGGCAGTCGAGTTGGGCAGGCCGAGGCCGTTTCTCGAAATGCTGCTGCTGGCCGCTCCGCTTCACGACATCGGCAAGATCGGCATCCCCGACAGCGTGCTTCTCAAGCCGGGGCCTCTCGACGACGCCGAGTGGGCCGTCATGCAACGCCATTGCGAAATCGGGGAGTGCATTCTTCGCGAGCAGTCGAAAGTCGTCGTGCCCTTGCTCGATTGGTATGCCGGCGATTCGCCCGAAATGAAGAACTCGTTGGTAAATCACGATCCGGTGCTGGAAACGGCCGCCGCGATTGCGATGGCCCACCACGAACGTTGGGACGGCAGCGGGTATCCCCAAGGGCTGGCCGGCGAGGAAATTCCGCTGGAGGCGCGCATTGTTGCGGTCGCCGACGTCTTCGACGCCTTGATCTCGGATCGGCCGTACCGACCGGCGCGTCCCGAGGAAGAGGTCCTGTCGATCATGGGCAACGCGGTCGGCAGCCATTTCGACCCGACGGTCTACGCCGCGTTCCTCCGCGCGCTGCCTGAGATCAGGGCGGTTCGCTCTCGATTCGCCGACGATGTCATCGTGTTTCCGCAGACGGAAGGAGCGACTCGTTGAGCGGACGTGTACTGTACATGGAGGACGATCAGGCCCAGGCTCGACTGGTGCAGAAGTGCCTGGAGCGCGCCGGCTATCAAGTCGACGTCGCAGGAGACGGGCATGCCGGGCTGAATGCGGCGGCCGCGACGCCCTACGACGCGATCGTCGTCGATCAAACGATGCCCGGCCTGAGCGGCATCGAGGTGATCCGGGCGATGGCGGCCCGCGGGCCGTTGCCGCCGACGGTCGTGGTTACGGGAACTGGAAGCGAGCGGACCGCCGTCGAGGCGATGAAGCTCGGCGCCCACGACTATCTCGTCAAGGACCACAAAAGCGGTTTCATCGATCTTCTTCCGTTGGTCATCGCCAGGGCCATCGAGCAGCGGCGACTTATTGACGAACGGGAACGCATGGCGCAGGAGCTTGTGCGGGTGCAACGGATGGAGGCGATCGGCCAACTGGCTGCCGGCATTGCGCACGAGATCAACACGCCCACCCAATACATTGCCGAAAACGCAAAGTTCTTGCGGGGCGCGTTCGCCGACATCGGCGCAGCCCTCGACGCCTTCGATCGCCTTCTGCAAGCCGCCCAGGCGGGCTCGGTCTCGGAGGAACTGCTCAAGCAGACCGAGACGGCCGTCCGCGAGGCAGACCTAGGCTATCTGACACGCGAGATTCCCGAGGCCATCGAGCAATCATTGGAAGGCGTCGAGCATGTGGCCAACATCGTTGGCACGATGCGCGAGTTCTCGCATCCAGCCAATGGGCAAAAGCAACCGGTGGACCTGAATCACGCGATCGAGGGCGCGATTACCCTCAGCCACAGCGAATGGAACCATGTGGCTAGGGTTGTGACCGATTTCGATCCGGAAATGCCGTTGGTCGCGTGCCTGCCCACCGAGTTGAACATCGCGATCGTGAACCTGCTGATCAACGCCGCCCAGGCGGTTGCCGAGGCGTCGCACAATGACGCCGATGGTTTGGGCACCATCACAGTCCGCACACGTTACGAGCCTCCGTGGGTCGAGATCCGCATCGAGGACACGGGCGTCGGGATTCCGCCCGAAATCCATTCGCGCATCTTCGACCTCTTCTTCACGACCAAGGAGGTTGGGCGAGGCACCGGTCAAGGTTTGCCCCGCGTCCACGCCGTCGTCGTGGACAGGCATGGCGGCACGATCCGCTTCGAAACCGAAGTCGGCAAGGGCACCGCGTTCATCGTTCGCTTGCCGGTCGAAGAACCGGCGGAGCCCCCGGCCGAGGACGTTGGCCAACAGGCCGCGATCGTTTCCTCGTAAGATGGATTTCCGAATCCGTCACGGCGAATCTCCGCAGTCCATGGTTGGAGGCTGGCCGGTGTACCGTCTCACACAAAGGTGATTTTGTGGGCGCCATACTTGCTAAGTGAGCGCAGCGAGACACCAAGCATGTTTGCTGTCCGACCATGCCCACGACAAGCGTGGGACATGGCATCCAAATCGCTTGATTCATGCGCCCCGGACCTTACGACTACGGCGTCAATTCTGGCATGCCGCCGGCGGCACGGTGCTGCTGCGGGCGGGCCGTATCGCGGAGGATTTGAGCCTCGATCCGCGAATAGTTGGCACATGGCATGATTCTGATTGCCTTGCGGATGTCCGTCAACGCCTCCGACCAATTCTTCATCGCGGCCCGGGCCTTTGCCCGGGAAGCCAAGGCGAGATGGTCGCGCGGATGGATCTCCAACGCCTTGCCAAAGAGGAAATCGGCCTGGCGCCAATGACTTTCCTCAAGCATGCGATCGCCCGCGTCTCGATACGCATTCAGGAGCATTGCGTCGGAGACAGGCATCCATCGCAGAAGGTGGTCGACGGCGGCTCCGAGAACCGGTTGAAGCGCGTTGGTGCAGAGCAACATGACCAAGATCACGAGGGAGAGCCGGTTCGCCCTCGGCCGGGCCGCCGCGACTCCGGCCGGCAGAGCGCAGGTCCAGATCTTCGAGCCATCCAGCGGCGGAAGGGGGATAAGGTTGAGGACCGCCAGCATGGCATTGATCACCGCGCCAAACATCAACAAGCGATAGGCGGCTTGGATCGCGGTCTGTTCCCAGCCCTCATACCTGAAGGGGTGCCGGAACAGACACATCAGCCCGAGACAAGCCGCCGTGGCCAAAGCATTAGCCGCCGGCCCGGCCAAGCTCGTGAGCAGATAGTCGCGCCGCGGCCGGGCGAAGTTGTAGAGATTGACCGGCACCGGCCGCCCCCAACCGAACGGCAAGAACAGGATGGCCAAGGTGCCCAAGGGCGTGAGATGCCGCAACGGGTTGAGGCTTACGCGGCCTTGCCGGCGCGAGAAGTCATCGCCCAACAGGCTCGCCGACCATGCGTGGGCGAACTCGTGGACGGTTAAGCCAACCACCAGGCCGGGCAAGAGCAGCGGCGCCGTGTCCAGATTCACGTGACTTCCCCCATCCGTCGCTGGAGGATCTTTTCCGTTCGTTCAGCCAGCGCGGGGTCTATTTGTCGAATCGCGTCGATTGCCCGGCGGCTCTCCTCGACTGCTCCAACGGCGGCGTAGGCCATTGCCCGTGAGTCTAGAACCCTCTCAGGGAGAATCTTTGCCTGTCGGAAAGCATCGTCCAGGTCCCGCCGTTTGCCGCGTTGCCAGTCGAGGGCCCAAAAGGCTGCGACTGTAGCTTGATCGGTCTGAATACTGCGGAGATGTTTCGCCCTACGTTCTACTTCCGGCCACCGCCCTGCCATCATCGCGTTCCAGAGGAGCCACTGGTGAACGAACGCCGAGGCGGCAGGTGGCAGGTCACGGCGAGACTTCCACCGCGACATCAACGCCTCGGCGCCCTCATCGCTCTTGATAACAATGAGCCCTTCGAGCAAATCGAGTCGTCCCTCTTTTTCATCACCCAGTTCTCGCGCCAACGCGACCATTTGACGCGCCCAATCAAAGTCGCTTGCCTCAACGGCCAGGAAGCCGGCTGAAACCGCAATCTGTGGATGCGGTCGCCGGGTCAACCATTCGCTAACGAGCTGTCGAATCGCCTCGGGCGACTCTCGTTGTTGCCGAACAGCCAGCGCGGCCACGGCCACGCGACCATCGCCACCGACCCACCAGGCAGCCTCCAACAGCGAGCCTGTTATCGGAAGCTTCACAAGAGCCGCCAATTGCCCCGCCCACAGGATTGGCAACGAGACCAGCCACGCGAAGAAACGGATCAGAAACATCAAGTTCCCCAATCGCGGGCGTAGCGGAAGTCGCGGTCCATCGTCCGCAGCGAGAGCTTGGCGATCACCGGCATCCGGCGCTTGTAGTGATTGCGGCGAATGAGCGTCGCAATGCGATCGACGAACTCGGGAGCGAAGCCGGCCCGGAGCAGCTCGGCCCGACGCCAGCGGTGGTCGACCAGCAGGACCATGAGCCGGTCGGCTTCGGCATAGGTGAAGCCCAACTCGCCTTCGTCGGTTTGCCCGACCCAGAGGTCGCCAGTCGGGGCCTTCGCAAGAACCTGCGGCGGCACGCCCAGGTGTTCGGCCAAGGGGCGAAGCTGCGTCTTATAGAGGTCGCCGATCGGGTTGATGGCCGAGGCCATGTCGCCGTACTGCGTGCCATAGCCTAGGAGCAACTCGCTCTTGTTGCTCGTGCCCACCACGAGGGCCCCGAACGCCGCGCTCTGGTCATAGAGCACGGTCATCCGTTCCCGGGCGCACTTATTGGCCAGGCGGAGCTGTGATGCCTCGGCCGCGCGGGCGAAGTACGCGTCGACCTGATCGGTGATCGGCAGGTCGATCGTCTGTACGCCGGACTGCTCGATGACCGCCCGGCTGTCGCGACGGGTCGATTCGCTGCTCGTTTTGTACGGCAGCGTGACGGCCAGGACGTTCTCTGGGCCGAGCGCCCGGGCGCAGAGGAACGTGACGACGCTCGAATCCAAGCCGCCGGAGAGCCCGACAACGGCCCGCTCGAACTTCGCCCGGCGAATCTCCGCCTGGATGAACCGGCAGAGAATCTCCGTGACCAGTTCCGGGTTGATCGTCAGATATTGGTGAGGTAAGTCCATCCGGGTCATCGGCCTCGTGTTCTCATTCCAAGTTGAGGGCGGTTCCTCTGAACCATGTTCGGTGGATCAGGGACGTTTCGCCTTGCGTGCGCTTGGAGAGCGACATTCGGCGTCTTTCGGATGGACCTTTCCTTCGCGTCTCAGCTTTTCCACGACATCTCGACAGTAAGCGGCGACCTTGTGGACATCGTGCCCACACTCCGCGGAGATTTCATGCCGAGCCTTGCGAACAGCGGCGATTTCGTCGTCAGGCATCGTCTTCCCTTCCGCTAAAGTAATTCAGAGGGGTCACAATTTGCGGCAGTGGCAACCCCAAGCCGAAGTTCATCGCTTGAACATACTCCATTTTATTCGGATTTGCGAGATGCTGGCAATTCCACGTTAGTAGCACGTCGGTCCGGTAGTACGACGCCAGTGCCAAGTGCATTGCGTCGCCGATCGGGTCGTTCGGCATCACAAACTTGGCAATGTAGATTCGGGCTATCTCCTCGATCACCTCCGTGACCTGGAGCAACTCCAGACCATCGAGCAACGCAATTCGGTCGCTCGTCTTCGGCCCGGTGCCGCGGCTGAGCTCGGCGATGACCGCCTCGCTCGTCACGAGTTCGGATTCGTCAGCGAATTGCTCCCACCATTGCCGTGTCCAATGCATTCGCGCAACGGACTCTGGATCAGTCCGAAGCGTGTAATAGAAGCTTGGGATCGTGGTCTCAATGTAGACTCGTTTGCGCACCTTGGTCCCCCATTCGATCGCCTCGGAACAGCAACTCGCTATTCATATTTCGCTCGCCGAATTCGGTTGAGCTCCTCGATCGTGATCAGGAGCCGTTCGTCGCGGCCGAGGGGGGTGATGAGACGCTGCCGGCGAAGTTCGAGCGGATCGAACGCGGCTAGGGTCAGCGACGGATCGAGCATGGGGGCCTGGGCGATCGCTCGGCCGTCGGGCCCAATGGCGATGCTGCCGCCCCAGAAGCAGAGGCCATCCTCGAACCCCACGCGATTGACCACCACCACCGCGGCGCCGAGCAGTTGGGCAAACGCCTTGCCGAGCTGTTCGTAGGTCTCGGCGATGCGGACCTTCGGACCTTCGACGCCGCGGACCGGCGAATCGGAGGGGCAGATCAGCAGATCGACCTCCTCGGCCTGCATGACCGCCGCGGCCGAGAGGTGCCAGAAATCTTCGCAGACGAGGATTCCGACCCGGCCGAATCGGGCCGTGTCGAAGGCCATGATCCGTTGGCCAGCGGCGAAGTACCGCTGCTCGTCGAACAGCCCATACGTCGGCAGGTAGACCTTCCGGTGGACATGGACGACGCGGCCGCCTTCGCCCCAGAGAGCCACGTTGTAGAAGCGGTGTCGCGGCGATTCTTCGATCAGGCCGACCACGATCGCCATCGGGCCGGCGGCGTCGAGCAATTGACGCACTTCCGGCCCATCGGGCGAAATGGCCAGGTCGGGCACCATGTCGCGGACGAAGTAACCCGTCAGCGACAGCTCGGGAAAAATGATCAGGTCGGCTTTCTGCTGTCGTGCAGCCGCGATCTGTTCGAGATGCAGGTTCAGATTATGGGGCAGATCGCCGAGCTTCGGCGCAATCTGCGCCAAGGCCACGCGGAGAACCCCGGCATGATCGGCGATGGTCGAGTTATCCATACAAAGCCGCGACCGGCGGTCGCGCCACGTTACCACACAAAGTCGCGACCGGCGGTCGCGCCCTGCCGCAACCGGTGCGCCCACGTGCAACGTGACGACCGGTCGCGAAGTTAGGGTCCATCAAAGAATCAGTTGACGATTTGCCTGTAGGACGGGTTTCCTAACCCGTCCAATTCGATGGGACGGATTAGGAAGACGCGACCACCGGTCGCGGCTTTCTCTTGCCCGTCCTACTTATGGGCGCGACCACCGGTCGCGACTCTATCATACTTTGGCAACCCTTTATTTCGGGCAACCTTTTGCTTCGGGCGACTTCAGTCCCAGCTCGCGCAACTGTTTTGGATCGACGTCGGCCGGCGCGCCGGTCATGAGGTCGGTCGCCCGTTGCGTCTTCGGGAAGGCGATGCAGTCGCGTATGCTGTCGAGCCCGCCGAAGAGCATGACCATGCGGTCGATGCCCAAGGCGATGCCGCCGTGCGGCGGGGCCCCATATTGCAGGGCGTCCAGCAGAAAGCCGAACCGCTCGCGGGCGGCCGCCGCGTCGATCCCCAGCAGTCGGAACACCCGCTGCTGAAGCTGCTGGTCATGGATACGGATGGTGCCGCCACCGGCCTCGAAGCCGTTGATCACCAAGTCGTAGGCCTGAGCCCGGCACGCCTGGGGATCGCTCTCCAGCTTCTCCTGGTCCTGCGGCCGTGGGGCCGTGAACGGATGGTGCATGGCCGTCCAGCCGCCCTCCTCCGTGTCCGGGGCGAACATTGGAAACTGCACGATCCACGAAAAATGCATCGACGAAGGATCGTAGAGCTTCAGTTCGGCCCCGAGCCGCTTCCGTAGTCCATGCAGGGCCTTGCAGGTTGTTTCGAACTTGTCGGCCACAAGCAAAAGCAGGTCGCCCGGCGCGGCGTCCATCTTCCGGCCAATTTCGGCCAACAGTTCGGGCGTGAAGTTCTTCGCGCTCGGCGAGGCGAGCTTGCCGTCGGCCTCGACCTTGAAGAAGACGAGCCCCTTCGCCCCATAGTCCTCGACGACGAACCGCGTCAGCTCATCAATCCCCTTCCGCGAGTAGCGATCGGCGGCGCCCTTCGCATTGATGCCGCGGACCCGTCCGCCAGCCTCGACCGCGCCGCGGAACACCTTGAACTCGCTCTTCGCGGCCAAGTCGCTGACGTCGATCAATTCCATGCCGTACCGCAGATCGGGCGCGTCGTGGCCGAATCGTTCCATCGCCTCGTCATAGCACATCCGCGGCAACGGCAGCTTGACGTCAAGGCCAAGGATTTCCTTGGCGAGCCGAGCCACCAGCCCATCGATGATGCCCATGATGTCGTCGGCGTCGATGAACGACATTTCGACGTCCATCTGAGTGAACTCCGGCTGCCGATCCGCCCGGAGGTCCTCGTCGCGGAAACATCGAGCCACCTGCACGTAGCGGTCGTAGCCGGCGACCATGAGAATCTGCTTGTAGAGCTGCGGCGACTGCGGCAGGGCGTAGAACGTGCCGGGCTGAACGCGGCTTGGCACGAGGTAATCGCGGGCCCCTTCCGGCGTGCTGCGGCCCAACATCGGCGTCTCGACGTCTACAAAGCCGAGCGCGTCAAAGTAGTCCCGCATGGTCTTCACCATGCGGTGGCGCAACAATACGGTCCTCTGCATGTCCGGGCGTCGCAGGTCGATGTAACGGTACTTCAGTCGGATGTCCTCGCCCGGCAGTTCCATCGTGGCGGGCTGGAACGGCGGCGTCAACGACTTATTGAGAACCTCCAACTGCCGGGCGCGGATCTCGATCGCACCCGTGCTCAGCTTCGGGTTCACCGTTCCCTCGGGCCGCGGCGCGACGACGCCGCGCACGAGGACGACGTACTCCGCACGCAGTCCGCGGGCCGCTTCGACCAGTTCCGCGCCCCCCTCCGGAGCGAAGACGACTTGCGTCTTCCCGTAACGGTCGCGAAGGTCAATGAACAAGACGCCGCCCTGATCGCGGTAGGTATTGACCCAGCCGCACAGAGTGACTTCCTGTCCCGCGTGCTCCGCACGCAAGTCGCCGCAAGTATGAGTCCGCAACAAGGTAGCATCCCCACAAGAAGGGTTGGTGTGCCGATTGAACCTTGCAATTTTACTTCGTAGTCGGCGCGGCGCAAAGAGCGACCCAGCCGCGGGTTGCTGCGACGAGTCTTACCGGACGGGAGCAGTCGCTTCGGACCATACAATTGTCACGGCCGGCATCCCCCGAACGCCTTCGCCGGGGGAACTGCCACCCCGAACGCGTCAATAGTCTACGTCCTATGCTTGGGAGGCAGGGACTTGACCATCCCGCCTCGGACGCAAGTATTGTACGTGTTTATCCGAGCCCCAAATCAGAATAAGGACAAGAGTCATGAACGCTGAAACCGAGAAGTGCGTTGGCTGCGAGCGGCTCTCACAAGAGTTCCAGCATCTCAGGTCCCAGTGGTGTTGGCTGCTGTTGTTTGGCGTCTTGTTGCTGATTTGCGGGACGGTTGCGATTCTGTACCCCATCCTTTCCACGTTTGCCACCATGGTGGTCCTCGGCATCGTCCTCATGGTCGCCGGCGTCGCAACGATGATCAATGCGTTCTGGGCCGGCAAGTGGAGCGGGACGATGCTTCAACTGTTCATTGGGACTTTCTACCTGGTGCTGGGCATCGTGATCAAGGATCTGCCGTTCCGGGCGGCCCTGGCGATGACCTTCATCATCGCCGCGTTCTTCATCGTCACCGGCGGATTCAGGATCGTCGCGGCGCTCACGGTTCGCTTCCCGTTCTGGGGCTGGTCGCTGTTGAACGGCATCGTCACGTTCTTGATGGGCGTGATCATCTACCGCCATTTCCCCGAGACAGCCCTCTGGGTCGTCGGCCTCCTGATCGGCATCGAGATGCTCTTCCACGGCTGGACGTGGATCATGGTCTCGCTGGCCGTCCGACGCATTCCGGCGGCGCCGGCGTCACCGACAGTCTGAGACGCAGCAGGCGTCAAGCATCGGCGTTAGCGGCTTCGTTGAAACCGCACACGCCCGCCGACAATCACCGTGTCGGCCCGGCCGGTCAGTTCCCAGCCGGCGAAAGGCGTGTTCGTGCTTTTTGAACGGAATTGCGAGGGATCGACGGTCCATCGAATCTTCGGATCGATGATCGTCACGTCGGCGTCGGCGCCCAGATGAAGCGTCCCTTTGTCGAGGCCGAGAATCCGTGCCGGATTGAGCGACATTTTGCAGATTGCCGCGGGCCAGTCGATGATGCCCGGCTCGATCAGCCTCGTGATGACGAGGCCCAAGGCCGTTTCAAGCCCCACGATGCCGAACGGGGCCCGATCGAGTTCCTGCATCTTCTTTTCGCGGGCGTGCGGGGCGTGATCGGTGGCGATCGCGTCGATCGTGCCGTCGGCCAGCCCGGCGACGATTGCGTCGACGTGTTCCTGGCCCCGCAACGGCGGGTTCATCTTATAGTTCGAGTCGAACGTGCGGAGGCATTCGTCCGTGAGCGAGAAGTGATGCGGCGTGGCCTCGGCCGTCACACGGGCTCCGCGGCCCTTCGCCCGGCGGACCATGTCGACGCTGTTGACGGTAGAAATGTGCATCAAGTGAAGGCGGCCGCCGGTCGCCTCGGCCAGGGCGATGTCGCGGGCGATCATGGCGTCTTCCGCGGCTGCGGGAATGCCCGGCAATCCGAGCTCCAGCGAGCAGAGCCCGTCGTGCATCACGCCCTGCTGAGTCAACTCACGAATCTCGGGATGGCTCAGGACCGGCTTGTCGAACATCAGGCAGTACTCGAGCGCCCGACGCATTAGCTCGGCATCGTGGACCGGAGCGCCGTCGTCGCTGAAGCCGACGGCGCCGGCCTCGATCAACTGGGCCATCTCGGCCAATTCCTTCCCCTCGCGATTGCGGCTGACGCAGGCGATGGGAAAGACATTGCAGTTGCCGGCCCGCTCGGCGCGGTCGCGGATGAACTCGATGGCGGCCTGCGTGTCGCTCGGCGGATCGGTGTTGGGCATGCAGGCGATCGACGTGAAGCCGCCGGCCAGCGCGGCGGCCGTGCCGGTCTCGATCGTCTCGTCCTCCTCGAAGCCCGGCTCGCGGAGATGGACATGCATGTCGATCAGGCCCGGAGCGACGATTTTCCCGGCGGCGTCAATCACGGTCTCCTGCCCGGTCGGCCGGGCGTCATAGGCCGCAATGCGCCCGTCGGCGATCAGAAGATTCGTCACGCGATCCATCGCTTGCGACGGATCGACCACTCGGCCGTTTTGAATCAGGAGGTTGGGCATCTTCGAAGCAGAGCGTTTGGCGTCAGTCCACCCAGTTCTCAAGATTGAGGTTGGGGACTTGGTTGAAGTGGCGGAGATTTCGGGTCACTAACGTCGCACGGTTCGCCAAGGCGAGGGCTGCCAGCAGGAGGTCAATGTGACCGATCTTCCGCAGGGCCGTTCTTGCTCGCAGTCGCAGAAACTCTGTCGTTGCGCGCTCGTCAAACGCAACCGTGCGCAGCTCGTTCAGGAGGCGTTCGGTTTGAAGGAACCGGGACTGCGCACGCAGGAGTTGTTCGGCGTCGGCCGCCTTCAGGAGAGCGTCGCAACGAGCACGCAGGATTTCAGCCTTCGTGACAACGGCGATGGCGACGTCAGGATCTTCGCACCGCCGCAAGCATCCGATGACGCGTTCATGGCCGGCGTAAAGATGAGTGAGCGTATCGGCGTCAAGCACCCGCATCACTCGGCCTCCGTTTCCGACCGGCCTCGCGACTCGTAGATCGCATTCCTCAGTCCAACGAGAGACTCGTCATCCGCGAGCGCGCCCGCTTGGCCCAGCAAGATATCCTTCCCGGTGCGGTCGCATAACCAAGCAGCCAGCGCGGCTTTGAGAAACCGCCACTGATCGTCGATTTTGCGCCCGGGCAGCGCTTGCTTCGAGACCAAACGCTGAAGCGAGTCTTCGGGAACTCGAAGGAAAGCTGCCGCCTCCTCCGGCGTCAGGACCTCGGGAAGATCGGCAACGTGACTCATGCGTGTACTCCCGCTTGGGAAAGCCGGGTCATTAGTCCAGCCGCGCCCCGCTGATCAGGTTGATGAACTCCTGATTCGACTTTCGCTTGGCCAGTTGGGTCGTCAGTTGCTCCATCGCGTCGACCGGGTGCATCGACGAAAGCGTGCGGCGGAGCATCGTCACGGCGCGCAACGTCTCGGGCGGCAGCAGCTTCTCCTCACGCCGCGTGCCTGACTGGCTGATGTCGATGGCCGGCCAAACGCGGCGATCGGCCAGCTTGCGGTCGAGCACCAGCTCCATGTTGCCCGTGCCCTTGAACTCTTGGAAGATCAGTTCGTCCATCCGGCTGCCCGTGTCGATCAAGGCGGTGCCGACCACGGTCAGCGAGCCGCCTTCCTCGAACAGTCGGGCGGTGGCGAAAAGCTTCTTCGGGATGTCCATGGCCTTGATGTCGACGCCGCCGCTCATCGTGCGGCCAGTGTTGCCGACCCACTTGTTGAACGCCCTGGCGAGCCGGGTGATCGAATCCAACAGGAGGACGACGTCCTTGCCCATCTCGGCCAACCGCTTGCAGCGCTCAACCACAAGTTGGGAGAGTCGCACGTGGCTTTCGATATCGCAGTCGAGACTGCTGGCGACCACCTCGCCATTGACCGCCCGCTTCATGTCGGTCACTTCCTCGGGCCGCTCGTCGATCAGCAGGACGATCAGCTTCACGTCCGGGAAGTTGGTCGAGACACCGAGGCTGATGTGCTGCAAGAGGATTGTCTTGCCGGTCCGCGGCGGGGCGACGATTAGCGCCCGCTGACCTTTACCTAAGGGCGTCAGGAGGTCCATGACGCGGGTAGTCAGCGGCTCGGGCCCGGTCTCGAGCTTGAGCCAAGACTCGGGGTTGATCGGCGTTAGCTGATCGAAGCTCTTGACGTTCCGATAATCGTCCGGTGGCATGCCGTCGACGTCGGTGATCTCGCGGAGCCGCGGGCCTTGCTGGCGGCGGCCGGCCTGGACCATGCCGTGGACGAAGACGCCCTCGCGAAGGCCGTACTTCTCGATCATGCTGCCGGGCACGAACGGGTCGGTCATCTCGCGGGTGTAGTTGTTGGTCGGATCGCGGAGGAAGCCATATCCGTTCGGGTGCATTTCGAGCACGCCGCCGCCGGGCTCGACCGGGCCGGGCTCGCCGGCGTCAACCGGCTCGACATTGCGGCTTTCGCCATTGCCTGCTGGCGGCTGATAGCCGCGCGGATTGCGACGAAACCCGCCACGTCCTCCGCCATAGCCCGAACCACCGCTTCGTCCGCGCACACGCCCCTTTTTCCTTTTCGCCATATCCATGATACCTAACGATCCCTGATCCGCGGTCACATGTGATAGAACGACCGCGAGTGGCAGTTAGCTCCCAAGCCATAAGAGCCGATGCCCGTCTTGGGAACCGGGCACCCACATGTAGAAGTCAGTCCGCGAGTTCCAACTCGTCCCGCCCTGCTCGCCGCCGCCTTCATCGCTAGGGTGTCAACGCGAGCGATCGCGCTTCAACGGCGAAATCTCCACGCAGAGCAAGAGAACACAATCGCTTTCAGAGGGCCTGAGAACCTTGTATTGCCACAGCAGAAAGCTTTGGAGTCGAGAGGCGTCCGAACACTGTCACCGGGGCTACTCCCTTTCGCCCGGCTGAGCCCGATCTTCCCGATCTAGGGCCAAAGAACGCCTGCCTGACGGCAGAACTCAAACAATCGTATCTTAACCGCACTAAGACTCGTGTCAAGCAGTGCTGGCAAGTTTCTTACTCGCCGCAACGTTCATATTCTACGTCGCCCTGCTCGGTCTGGCAAGTGGAACTGCTGATCTCTCGGCATTTTCGTTATATTCGGTACAGTTTTCCCGCACGTCCGATCCCATTCCTCCGATAAAGTAAGACGAGCGCCGCTGCCGGGCGCGTCGCAGCAGGGGGATGGGTAAAATGAACAGCGAACGAAGACATTCTTGGGTCGTCACGGCTTTGCTTGCCACAATGCTGGCCGGTTCGGCGCCGGCCCTTTGCGGCGCATCCGATCCAATTCGTTGGGAGCCGAGCCTAGAGACCGCTCAACGCCTGGCCGGTCAAACGAACCGCTTAGTGCTAATCCACTTTTCGGCGCCGTGGTGCCAACACTGCAAGTGGATGGAATCGCAGGTCTTCACGCAGCCGCAGGTCGCCGCCGCGATGGGCGACTACGTGCCGGTCAAGATCAATGCCGACAATTTCCCCGCCCCGGCCAAGAAATACGGCGTGACATTCTTGCCCGCCACCATCATCGCGCTCCCCGACGGGCGTCCCTTGGCGACCGTTCAGAAACGGATGGATGCCGATCAGTATGTGGCCCTATTGAGCCGCGTGGCGACCGATGCGAAGCAGCGAGGAGGACCGATCCTTGCGCAGGTGCCGGGCGGATCGGCTGCGCCGGCCGCGCCGTTCCAGCCTACGGCTCAGGCGGCGCCGACTGGACCGATCAGCCCGCCAACGGCTGGCGCCATTGCGCAGCCTGCCATAGGACCAGCCGGTGGGCAGCCGTCGCCGGCCAGCCAGCCGACGAACGCCTATCCGCAGTCGGGGCCAAGCCTGCCGCCAAGCAACGTATACACGCCGGGATCAACCGCGGCGCCGCCAATCAACGCGGCCCCGTCCGTCGCTTCTCGACCGCCGGTCTTTAGTCCGGCATCCGTTGGTCAGCCATCCGCGCCGGCCACGACAACGCCGCCCTATGGACCGGGCTCCATAGCGCCGCCGAACCAGCCACTGACACCGTCGCCGTCCGCCGGGCCAATGACGAGCCCAGCGCCCGCCGCGCCCTACGGGAGCATGTCATCGGCGCCGTCGAACCAGCCAGCGATTCCGCAGCCAGGCGCCGGGCAGCCGACGATCCCATCGCCCACGGCGGCGCCTTACGGCACAGCGCCAGCGGCGTCGAACCCGCCGGCAGCGCCCGCATCTGTCGCACCGAATCTGCCCAACGGCGTGACCCGCGACATGAATCCGCCGCTCGGATTGGAGGGCTTCTGCCCGGTGTCCGTGTGTGAGCGGCAGCAATGGGTCCGCGGCGATCGCCGTTGGGGCGCCATCCATCGCGGACGGACCTACTTGTTCGCCGGGCCGGAGGAGCAACGCAAGTTCTTCACCGATCCTGACCGCTACGCCCCTGCCGTATCGGGCAACGACATCGTCTTGGCGACGGAGCAGGGCCAAGCCGTGCCGGGCAGCCGCAGGCACGGCGTCTTCTTCGAGAACCGGATCTACCTCTTCTCAAGCGAGGCGTCGCTGAAGAAGTTCCTCGGCAATTCCAAAGCCTACGCCAGCCAGGCGACTGAAGCCCTGCGGTCCGGCGCAGCCCGCGGCCAGCAGTTGTGGTAGCCCCGCGGGCCTCCTTAGCAGACGCGAAACGCGGCGGGGCCCGCTGGCGTGGTGAAAAAGCGGCTGGTCTCGGTGTGCTGCGGGAACTCGGCGTGATACTGAGCAGACCAAGCTGCGAGGAACTGCTCGGCTCGGGCCGCTTCGATCATCGCCCAGACGCTGCCGCCGAAACCGGCGCCGAAGGCCGAGGCCGCAGCGGCCCCGCACCGCCGCGCGGACGCCGCGAGAAAGACCGTCTCGCGGACTTGATTGCCGAGGAGTTGCTCGGCCGCGCGCTGCGATCGGTCCACCAGCCGACCAAAGAGCCGGAGGTCGCCGCCGTCCAGGGCGCTGCATGCCGCCGGAATGATCTCGCCACTCTCGAGAATGAAGTGTTCGAGCCGCGACAACAAGGCGCGTTGCTGAGCGGAAAGGCCCGCAGGCGCTTCCGCCGCCGTCACGCTGCCGTGGTGATTGGCCGACGGGCGCGTCTCCTCGTCGAGGGCCGTCGAGCCGCCGGCCACGCTCTCCAGGTGGCCACTGACCGACGGCAGCTCGAGGATGAGCGTTCTCAACCGATCGGCGGCGTCAGGCGAGCTGCCCAAAGCCGCGGCTAAGTGCGGGTCGGCCCGACCGGTCTCTCGCTGCCAGAGTTCGACGAGGTTCCTCGCCAACTGGGAGGCCGCATTGTACGGCTCCATCGCATTGCCGGTCTTTTCCGCCGCTACACCGCTGGTGGCAACCGCGAAGACATGGCCAGGGGGCATTGGGATCGACTTCTCGAACTCCGTAGGACAATACGCGAACTGACGGATGCGGCCAGGCTCGGCCGCGAGCATGGCCGTCTGATCCTCGCTGCCGCCGAAGGCGCCGACGCCGCGGTCGCCGGCCAGCGTGCCATAGCTGCCGCCGTTCTCGATCGCTCCGAGATACCCGGCCAACTCGATGTCGCTTCCGATGTTGTGCCAATATTCGTCGCGATCCGCCAACCGATTGACCTCGGACAACGCGAGAAAGACGCTCACGATCAGAGCGCTCGAGCTGCTCATGCCGGCGGCCGCTGGTAGATCGCTCGCAAAGGCAATCCACGCTCCTCGCGTTGCGCCGGGGAAATTCCTCGCCACACGTCGCGCGACGGTCATCGGGTAGTTCGCCCAAACGCCGGCCCGCGGGGTAAGGTTCGTAGCGGCGCGGAAGACGACCGTCTCGCCGTTGGTGGCGTCGATGACGACGACCTGATGATCGTCGCGTGGCAGGGCGGCCACACAGAAGCCCCGCTCGATTGCGGCGACCATCGTTCGGCCGCCTGCGTAATCGGTGTGTTTGCCGAGGACTTCGATTCGGCCAGGCACGAAATAGCCGAGCCGCCGCCCATCGCTCGAGCCGGCCGCCGACAAGGCCGCGGCCGCTTGGCCGAATAGATCGGCCTTCGACTGGCACGCCGGAGGGCTAAGGCCGGTCGCCCCGAGAGCCGCGGCAAGGTCGCCGCGGTCCTGCAAGACGCCCGCGAAACCGAGCTCGATCACAACTTCACCTCCACATTGCGTAACAAAGCCGCGACGGCCGCGATGTCCGCCCGGCTCGTCATGTCGAGGTCTGCTGCGCGGACTTGCACGGCCGCAAACGGCTCACGCAAGTCA
>JBDKUC010000207.1:0-49703 GCA_039679885.1 Thermoguttaceae bacterium
CGCGTGCTCTCGTCCTTCGTGACCGGCGTCTGCATGTCGTCGGTCAGTAGTTGGAACCGCGTGCGGAGGTCGCCGGGCCGGACCGCTTTGACGCGGATGCGATAGAGCGTTTCGGCCTTCGGCTCGAGTCGGCCGAGACTGTCGAACACCACACGGTTGCCTTCCAGCGAGTGACGCGTTGGGCCTTCGGCGGCCAACGCCTGCAACTCGGCCGGCAGAACGACGGCCAGCCGCACATTCGACGACGCCTTCGAGCCCTGGTTCGTCACGTGGACCTCGTACGTCGTCTCGCCGCCGATCTCGACCGGGTTCGCCGTGCTGGCCACTTGGAAAAGAATGGCCGCAACGCCGTCAACCTGGACCGGCTGATGCTTCTCGACCACGAGACCCTTCTGGGCCGTGCCGCGGAGATGAATCGCGTGCTGGCCGGGCTCGACCGGCATCGTCAGCAGTTCCACCGTGCCCGTCTCGTTCACCGGCAACTCGTCAAGCCGCCAGCGCACGGTCCGCGTCGCTTCCTCGTAGTAGCCGGCGTTGCTCGCGCCCATGAACTTCAGCCCGGGCGGCAAGGAGGCGACGAGCTCGACATTCTTGGCCGGCGCGGTCCCGGGGTTCGACACTGAGAACTCATACTTCGCCTGCCGCTCGAGGAACCGCTTCTTTGGGCCGTCCACGGCCACGTCGAGCAGCGGCGCGACAACCTCGAGGTTCCGCTTGTTCTCCGCCCGCAGATTGCCGTCGCCGCGAGCAACCAAAGCGTTGGTCAGCGGGCCAGGCTTGCTGGCCACCAGGGGCAGATCGAGCCGGCGGCTTTCGCCTGGCTTCAGGTCGCCGACCTGATACTCGAGCTCGGCGCCGGCCGGATGCTGCAAGCCGGCCGGAATCCGCTCTTCGAGCACCACGCCCGTTGCCACTCCGGTGCCGGGGTTCGAGACGATAATCGAGAGAGTCATCTGCTCGCCGATCAGGACCTTCGGCGGGGCGGCCGTCTCGATGGCGAGTTGCGGCCGCGTGGCAACCGATCGGGCCGACGCATCGGCGCCGAAATGGACCGTCGCCACGCTGCCAATCTCCCCTTCCGCTGTCGGCATCAGTTGCATTTCGACGGCCGCTTCCTCGTTCGGCCGGATCGTGCCCAGCGTCCAAACCAGTTCGCCGCGCGTGCCGCGCTTCGCTTCCGGCGTCGTGCCGAGCAGCCGGGTGCCGCGCGGAACCTGATCGCGGATCTCAAGATCGCTGGCCGGCACCGACCCCGTGTTCCGCACGGTGATCCGGAACGCCGCCGGCTTTCCCACCTGAATTTCGCGCGGGGCCACCTTCTGAATCGTCACTTGTGGAGACTGCGCGCCGTCCAGTTGCGGATCGCCCGGCTGCGCCGTTCCCTCGGCGTCCACCGAGGCGCTCGTTCCGAAACCGCTCGACGAGCTGCCCAGCGTCGTTCGCTCGGGGCGAGTCGACGGAAACTCGCCGGATCGCATGGCCGGCGCGGCGTAAGGGTCCGGCCGGAACGGGGCCGGCCGATCCGATCGCGCGCCGGGCGCCGAATACCGATCTCCGCGCCGATCGGCCATGCGGCTCTGCCCGGCCGATCGCGGGACATAGCGTTCGTTGGCCGGCCGGCTCGCCACGTTGGGCATAAGCGACGGGCCAGCGTCGGGAACATCCGACGTTGCCGACGTCCTTACCGTCGAGTAGCGGCGCCCGTCGCCAAACGGATCGCTCAGCGAGGGCCGCGCGGCGGGCCTGCTTTGCATCGCGCGAGCCGGCTGCCCCAGCGACGGGCCTCGCAAGGGGTTCTCCTCTCGGGCCGATCTCGACGCCGGCTGGCCGCCGTCGTTGGTTGTGCTGGTGGCGTTCGGCGTGTCGCCATAGATCGAATCGCCGCCCCGCTGGGCATGGGCGATCGTAATCCAGCCCAGTGTGACAATCGTGGCCAACGCACCAACGCGGAGAAGAAGAGCTCTCATGGCACTCCCCTTATGGAAGGGGTAAACTTCCAACGAAAAGGCGCCCCTGGTAATACAAGTGGCCGGCTAATTACCAAAATCCGGCCGCCGGGGGAAGGGCAGTTTTTACCTCTCCCCGCCCGGCCAGCCCCTCGTGCCACATCGCAGCGTGCCCGGCACGCGTCCGCCACCCTAGCGTTTTCCTAAAACGCAACCCGCTGCCTGGCTCGACTTCTAGTGGAAAATTCAGGTAGTGAGTCAACAGTGCCTTGCCGCAAACGCAAGCCGAAAAGACTGATTCTTTCCCTTGAACCGCGCCAGTCGGTTTGGTACAAGGATCAGTAGCCGGCAACTGAGTAGCAGTATGCCGCGTTATCGTTTAGCTCAGTGTTGCTGACGTGCCGTCGATGAATGTTGCTGCAGCCGTTTTGCTCCACGGCTGGAAACCGCTCTCAACCAAAAAACCGTACTGTCCGATAAGCTACGATGCGCCTAGAATCCCGTCGGCTGGGCCTGACCCAGCCGGACAAAAGCGCCCCGGAAAATAATTGACGGCGATGACGACCAGGAATATCTTAGGGAAGATGCGTAAGCCGCGTTGATGCTGGGGGGTGCGGTACATTGCAGAATTCAGCCTTATCGCAGTAGTCAATCTGGCCTGAACGTTCCTATCCCATGGGAGGGTGGAAGCTTGTGAAACCGGTATTGCAGGCACTTGTTTTGGCTGACCGTGTCTACCAAGAGGTGGGCGGAAAGAAAATCATCGCTGGTACGTTCAGTGGATACAAGTTCAGCTCAAAACCGCCGATTGCCGAAATCGAGCGCCCAGACGGCTCGAAACAACGAGTGTTAGTTGGCGGTATGAACATAGGGTCGCCGTCAGCCTACGTGAGCTTGACCGATGTATGCGACAGCACGGTTCTTCAGATTCAATTTGTTAATCTGTCCAAGAACGTTGTGTTGTTTGGAACCGAAGTTACGCTCTCCAACGTTGACAGGCTTAGCAACACCGAATTAGTTCTGCCACTGCCTGTGCTGCCAATCTCAGAGGCCGGAGTGTACGCCTTACAGGTTGTATGCGAGGGAGAGATACTTGGTTCATGGCGAGTGGTGGCGGAAAACTTAGAGCCAAAGAAAGAGGAGTAGTCTAATGACGCCAGCACTTCTTGAAAACGAAAGCAATTCTACGACATTCGTGTTCGAGCAAGTCGAATGGCGGGAGAAGACCGGCTATCCATGCCATGTCAGTCTCGTTCGTGAAGATGATGGGCAGATTTCGGCTTTCGTCTTGAATCTCCCCGGGGCAGCAAGTTGTGGCGACACGGAAGTCGAGGCACTGGAGAACGTCAAGGAATCCATTCGTGGCCTGATTGAGGTATACAGAGAGAACGGCGATCCAATTCCTTGGAAGGATTATCGATCAGACGACATACCCGAAGGCGCAACGACAAAGTGGATTCTGGTGAATGTCTAGCAAGGTGCCGAGGGTGACAGGTGAGGAAGCCATCAAGGCGTTCTGCAAGGATGGCTATTCGATTGTTCGGATAACCGGAAGCCATCACTATCTGCGTCACCCCGGGAAGCCAGTGGCCTTGTCCATTCCCGTACACAAAGGGCATACGCTTGGCGTCGGCCTGCTGGCATCCAAAATAAAAGACGCTGGGCTGACAGTGGAAGAGTTTCAGAGACTTCTCTAGAACCTTCCGTGCGGGACGGGGGATTAATGCTCGCATGTATTTATTCCCGAGGCGTCCAGCGGCGACGTCGAGTCGGCCAGCTAACCAAGCAGTACGGCAGGTCGCTCATTTCCGCCTCTTGAACACGAAGAGCGGATCGTGGGCGAAGCAGTCGCGGCCGTGCTTCTTGAGGAATCGGGCGAGGTTCTCGGGGGAATCGGAGAGTGTGGCGACGTTGGGAAAATGACCTTCTTGGCTCGGTGTCGCCGGCGGAGCGGATTCTGATATGTGGAGTACGCTCAAGGAGAAATTGTTCGCCATCCTTGCCGTAGCGGGGTGCGCCTTCTTCCTCTGGCATTTCTGGGAAGTGCTGTGTCGCCTGAACGGTTGGGACGCCCGCGGCAGACCCCTCGGACTGCTTTGCCTGGGGCTCGCTGTCCTATTATTCGCTGGTGGCGGAATTGCGATCGTTGTCTATCGGAAGTACCAGCGCGACATGAATCGACTCTTCACAGCCGACGAGCGTGAGGAGTTTGGTAGGATGATGCAGACGTGTCGCCAGGCCAGCGGCACGTACGGACGAAAAGCTGGACTGCTGGCAGGCGCTGTCGGCGTACTTGGCGGCTGCTTGTATGCCTTATGTGGCCAGTCTCCGCTGTTGGCGTTTCTCCCGGCGGCCGCAGTCGCCCTGATTTGGCTGCCGTTCAGTATACGCCGCGCGGTGCGAGATCGTCGAAGGATGCAGGAGTCGCTAGATCGTTTGCAGGCAAAGGCCGAGAAGGGCACACAAGCGTCGAAGGTTCCATAGGCAGCCGCATCCCAGAATTGGCCTATATCTGAAATCGACGTTGCCGCGGTTCGGCGAGCAGTGCGCGTTCTATCTTTGCTTCTTGAACACGAAGAGCGGATCGTGGGCGAAGCAGTCGCGGCCGTGCTTCCTGAGGAATCGGGCGATGTTTTCAGGGGAATCGGAGACTGTAATGCTCTCCGTCTCGTCGATCATTGAAATCAGTCCTCCGAGGAACGAGGTCGTCTTCTTGGTGACGAGAGTGCCTTGCAGCTCCTTCGATTGGATGGCCGCGGCGATGCGATCGTCCTCCATCGGACGCACCTCCAGCGTCTGTTGGTCCGGCAAGTCGTAGCGGACGATCGTGTAGGTGTTCAGCGGTTTCTTGGCGTCGGCGTCCATGCTTTGCATGGTCAAGAAGCACTGAGACCCGATCTTCGTTGTGAAGATGGGAAATGCGTATTCTTCTTTCTCCTTGGGGTTCTCGCTGGACGAACCGACGGCTTTGATGTCGAGCGATTTGCCTTTTCCCTTGGCCACGGTGACAAGCATCACGTCTTGGCCTTCGGCCCATTTCCATTGGCCCAGCAGCCGGTCGTCGCGATCGGAGGTCTTCTCGTCCGACAACGGATGAAGGAAGACAGGCCCGCAGGACACGGCGGAGAGACAGAAAGCCGTCAGAAGGCACGCGGCCAGTGCATTGCCCTTTCGCGACATCATCGAACCTCCAGAATGAGATTCCTAGAGTACCGTCGACGCCTGCGTATTCTAGAGACGGCTTGGGATCGCGTCCATACAGCGGTGCGTGCCGGTCATCACCGTTCAGGGGACCACCCCCCTTTATCGCCGCCTTCCGCAATCGTCTAGAGCGCTTCTCAAACACCGGTCCAGGTTAGAGCGGTCCAGGTTAGAGAGATTGCCTATTGTCTTTTTGGGGCCGGCGGACTATAAAGCGAGTGTTACGGGCCTTCCATTCGTAACACCACGCCATGTCACCCACATCGGCAACCAAACCGTCGTCGCGTCGGGCCTTTTCGCTCGTCGAATTGCTCGTGGTCATCGCGATCACGGCCGTGCTGCTGAGCTTGCTGCTTCCGGCCGTCCAGGCCGCTAGAGAGGCGGCTCGCAACATGTCGTGCAATAACAACCTGCACGAGATCGGCTTGGCGGCGCAGTTGCACGTCACGGCGTGCGGCCGCTTCCCGCCGGCCTACGACGCGACGACCAGCGTGCCGAGCCGGTGGATGGATTTCCTGAAGCCCTACATCTCGAAGGGCTGTTCGGTCTACCGTTGCCCCAGCGATCCGATCCAAAAGCCCTATGCTTACGATCCGGAAATCACGCTCAGTTACGGAATCAACCTGTGGCGGATCCGCGGGCACACGGACGACGCGCATTACTTTTGGTACCCGGTTCGCCGCGAGGACATTCGCCGCACCAGCGGGATCATCCTCTGCGCCGATTGCACGCCTGGCAAGATGCAATGCGGCAACGACGTGGCCGCGTTCGCCAGCCCGGTGCCGTATGTCGACTACCGCCACGGCGGCGGCACGTTCAACGCCGTCTATTGCGACGGCCATGCCGAGACCCGATCACTGACGACCCAGGCGGACTGGGACGCCATGCCGTAGCAGCGTGATCGAACTAACCTTCAGGGAACACTAATCGCCACTAATCTCCGCTAATTTTCACCGATTGGCGTAAATCGGCGGAGATTCGTGTTCCTAAAGAGCTGATCAAGTTGTTTTGACGCGACGCCTTGCTTGACGTCTTTCTATGAACGGAGGTAGATGATGAAATCGTTAGGAACAGTCGTTCTGGGCGCGGGCGTGATCGGACTGGTCTGCGCGATCGCTTCGACGGCCAACGCCGCGTATAGCATGTACGGGACCGGAATGTCCGTCGAAACGGGAACCGTTGCCAACGGCGTCCTCCACGTCCAGTGCGCCAACAACCTCTGGAATTCCACCGCGGGGAGCGGATCGCTCGCCAACACCTACGAAAACACCTTTAGCGGCTACGCCTGCGACGACTACGCGAAGGCCTGGCTGGTGACGGCCATTTATGGCGGCAGCAATCTGAACACCGCCAAGATCACCGCGACGGTCAACGGCCACACAATCGCCTCGCCGACGGTCGGCAACCTGGACGGCGTCAATGACACGAACGCCAATGTCTACGGCAGCTCGGTGGCGGGCATTTGGGTTCTGGGCCTCGCCATCGATCCGTCCTATCTGCACACGGACGGGTCGGCCGACGTCGTCAGCGTGGCCGTCACCGACAAAACCCAGGGGGCGACCGCCCTGTTCGACGGCCGGTCGTACTATCAGACCCTGGTGACGATTTCGCAGCGAGCCGGCCTCGACAGCACCTTGGATTACGCCTTCGCCACGGGTGCGGGCGACATCGGCACATCGACCGGTTACGTCACTTCCCGCATTCTGAATCTCGGCGGCCTGGGCGGCCCGTCCTTCGGCCGGGCCGACCTCTACGCCGGCTACCTCTACGGCGACGCCAACCAGAAGGACTCGCTGCGGCTCAACGGTGTTTCGCTCCTCGGCGACGACGTGGCCACGAAAAACGGCACGGCGTCCTATCCGGCCGATTTCGTTCACACGAGCCTTTCGGCAGGCGGTCTGCTCGCCTCGAACAACACGCTGAAGTTCACCGTGGACGCGGCAGACTTTCCTGCAGGCAGCAGCCTGGAGGGGTCGCTGCGGCCAGAGTTCGCTGTTGTCGGCGTGAGCCATGCGGTGCCCGAGCCGGGGACGGTTCTCTTGCTGGCCGCCGGCGCCATCGCGCTGCCTTTCTTCGCGAAGAGCCGGCGGCGGCAGCGAAGCCGGCCGTCGGACGTTTCACCGGAGGAGTAGTCGAATGCCATTCTACAAAGTGACCTATTCGGACGAGTACCGCCGGGCGACGGTGCACAACTGGGGCTGCAACTTCCGTTGCCAGGGCTGCACCTACAAGCTGAAGGAGAATCCGCGGCCACAGTGGTTCTTCGGTGTGACCGCTGTCTGCGACTGCCTGCGGACGCTGGACCTTGATGCCGTCCATTTCATGGGCGGCGAGCCGACGACGAACCCCCAACTGCCCGAGCTGCTGGCCTTCTGCAAACAGGAGCTGGGAGTCACCACGCGGCTGGGCCACACGAACGGCTCGGGCCTCGTGATCGAGAACCTCGACGCCACCAACGTCAGCTTCAAGATGTTCGACGACGACTTGCACCGCGAGTATACCGGCTGCTCCGTGCTCCCGTCGCTCGACAATTTCCGGCGGTCGTACGAGGCCGGCTTGGCGGTGAAAGCCAGCACCGTGTTCAACCCGGAGCTGGGCGGCGTGGAGCAGGTCGCCAAGGTCGCGGCGTTCGTCGGAGGGCTCGATCGGCGAATTCCGTTCCACGTGCTGGGATATATTCCCGTGCCCGGCGCCCCGTGGCGGCGTCCGACCGACGAGGAGATGTCCCAGGCGGTCGAGGCGGCGCGGCAGCACGTGGATACGGTGACGTTCTCGCATTTCACGCCGGAACAGGCGAAGGACCTGCGGCAACGGGACGGGCGATTCGTCGTTCGACAGGTGCTTTAGGACCCTCACGTGAAGCCTGGGGACTGTCCCGATTTTCGTGTCAGCGAAAATGGGACTGTCCCCTTTGCAGCAGTCTGTGGCCGAAACTCAGTGATCGGGACATGCGATCATGGCCAGCACTTCGCCGAGAACCTCGTTCGTCTCCCGCCTCGATCCGCGGGTGAAGATCGCGTGGAGCGCGGTGGTGTCGGTGTTAGCGGTGATGCTGCGACATCCTGCGGGGCTGGCAGTCTTGCTTGGCGTGGCGTTGAGCCCTTGGTGCATGGTCCGCCCGCCGTTCCGGCTCCGATGGTTGTTTGCTGTGGTGGCAACGACGGTGGTCGGCAGCATGTTTTCGCAGGGGCTGTTTTACGTGGCCGAGCCACGCACCGAGTGGCTCCCGTTGCTGCCGGGCGTTTCGCTCTGCACGGAGGGAATTGTCTATGGGGCCATCGTATCGCTCCGGCTGCTGGCCGTGCTGGCCGCCGGCGGACTGGTCGTGCTGGCGACGCGGCCGCCCGAGTTGATCGCGGCGATGCGAAGGCTTCGAGTGCCCGAGTCGCTGGCGGTCACGCTTACGCTCGCGCTGCGACTGCTGCCCGAGATCGGCGAGCAGGGCCGAACGATGCTGGCCGCCGATCGCGCGACAACGGGCGGTCGCGGGCTGTGGTCGGCCATGGCCCGCTTTCGACGCCTGCTGCTGCCACTCGTAGCGACAGCGCTCAGCAAGGCTCGCGAGGCGGCCGAGGTCGAGTCCGAGCATCAGGAGCCGGGTGGGCGGGAGTCGTTGCGTTTCACGACCGCGGATTGGGCAGCGTTGCTTGGCGTCCTCCTCGTAGCTGCGGTGGGAGTCACGATGGCGACGGTGGTCGACCGGTCGCCGTGGGGCGCCGTTCCCCAGACGACGAACTGGCTCTGTGCAGGCCTTCTGTTGGTGCTCCTGGCGATTGCCGTCGGACTAGCGATGGCAGGCTCGCGGCGGCGACTGGCGCCGGTTACCGCCGTCGAACTCGCGATTGCCGCGGCGCTAATCTGTTTGCTGCGGATCGCCGTCCTTCCGTGGCAGATCGGGCTGGCCAAGCTACCTGGGCTGAACGTGCTGATCTTTGCGATTCCGTACACGGTCGTCTTCCTGATCGGGCTGCGGTTGGCGCCGAGGCTCGGCTTCGCCGCGCTGTTGATCGTCGGTCAGGGCCTTTTCGGGCAACTCCTCGGCAGCGGGATCAACCCCGCGTGGTGGCCCTACTATGCCTGGTGCGCGCTCGGCGTGGAGGCGTTGCTCTTGCTGACCGGCTACCGAGTGCAACGTCCTGCGATCCTGCTGGCCGTGGGAATCCTGCGAGGATTGTTGGCCGAGTCCTACTATTTTCTCATCGCGGCCCCTTTCATCTCGCACAAGTTTTACGATCCGTGGTACGTTGTGCTGATGCTCTCGATGGAGGCGGTCGGCTGCGCGATTGGCGCGGCGGTCGCTTGGCAACTATCGCCGGCGATCGAAAAGGCCGTTGGACGAAGCCTCGACCGCGAGCCGGATGAAACGGTGCAGCCGTAGACCGGCCAGCGCGAGGATGCTATCCTATTTCCCCGTTGATCGGAGTACGCAATGCACCATTTTTCTTTCGAGCGCAACTTGGTTCGCGCGACGTTGATGACTTCTGCGGCCGTCGCGGTCGGTCTGGCCTGGTTCGGCGTTGCGGCCGCCGCGTCGCCGTCGGAGCCATCGAAGGTCTCGCTGTGGACCGGCCCCGCGCCGGTGGGCGATGGCCGTGTCGAGCGGTCAGATACGACGATTACCGTCTATCGGGCGCCAAGCAAGACCGACGCTCCGGCCGTGGTGATTTGCCCGGGCGGCGGCTACGTCGGCTGGATGATCGAGCCGGAAGGGCATGAAATCGCGCGCTGGCTCACTCGTCATGGAATCGCCGGCGTCGTGCTGCCGTACCGGCTGCCTAAGGGGCGCCCACGGGTGCCGCTTTTGGACGCACAGCGGACCGTCCGCGTGATTCGTTTCAACGCGAAGTCGTGGGGCATTGATCCGAAGCGCGTCGGCATCATGGGGTTTTCCGCCGGAGGGCACGTCGCCGCGACCGCCGCAACGCACTTCGACGCCGGCGACCCGAAGGCGGCCGATTCGATCGATCACCTTAGTTGCCGGCCGGATTTCGCCATTCTGATCTATCCGGTCATTACGATGGGCGAGAAGACGCACGCCGGTTCGAAGGAGCAACTGTTGGGGGCTCATCCCTCACCGAAAATGGTCACGCTCTTCTCGAACGAAACGCAGGTGACGGACGCGACGCCGCCGATGTTTCTCGCCCATGCAAAGAACGACTCGACGGTCGCGCCGGAGAACAGTCGAATGATGTATCAGGCGCTTCGCACGCACCAGGTGTCGGCCGAGTATCTGGAATTGCCCAGCGGCGGGCATGGTCTCGACGGCTATCGCGGCCCGATGTGGGAAGCGTGGCGTGCGAGGTTGCTCGATTGGCTCGCCGCGGAGAAAATCGTGCGGCCGTAGAGAACACCAATCATCGCAGGCGTTCGTAGTCCTGCCTTTAGGCGGAATGCACGAGACTGAACGGGCTGGGAGGTCCGACCTACGACGCGATTGCGTAGCTATTTATGTGAGGACTCCTTTGGAAAGCAATCAATCAGAAACGCATCATCCCATGAGCTACAAAGCGGTTTTGTTCGATCTTGATGGAACGTTGCTTGACACGTTGACCGATCTGGCTGACTCGACCAACGCCATGCTTCGCCACTTCGGCTTTCCAGAGCATCCACGAGACGAATACAGGTACTTCGTCGGTGACGGCATCGAGGTGCTGATCGAACGAGCGTTGCCGGCCGATCGTCGCGATCGCGCGACCGTGATCGAGTGTGGGCGGCGCATGCGGACGGAATATGGCGAGCGTTGGGCCGCCACGACGCGACCTTACCCAGGCGTGCCCGAACTGCTCGACGCGCTGGCGGCCCGCGGGGTGCCGATGGCCGTTCTCTCGAACAAGCCGGACGAGTTCACGCGGCTTTGCGTGACCCGACTGCTGTCACGATGGCAATTCGATACCGTGGTCGGATCAGGCCCGTCGTTGCCGCGGAAGCCAGATCCGGCGGGCGCGACCGAAGTTGCGCGGCGGCTTGGCGTTGCGCCGGCAGAGATTCTCTATCTCGGCGACACGAACACCGATATGCAGACGTCCGTAGCGGCCGGCATGTTCCCGGTCGGCGCGCTCTGGGGTTTTCGGACCGCCGACGAGCTAACCGCCGCCGGCGCCCGGGCGTTGGCCGCGACGCCGCACGAGGTGCTTTGCATCCTCGACGGCTGAATCGAAGTGAATTCGCCGCCCCAAGGCGTTACGCGAAGCACTCAGCTTTTTAAGAACGCTAATCTGCGCTGATCTACGCTGATCGGGCGAAAATTAGCGACGATTAGCGGTGATTAGTGTTTCCTGAGTATGGCGGAACTACGAACGACTTTGCAGTTCACCCCTCGTGCCGCTTGAGGCCGCAGGCCCAAAAGCTCAGCCACAGGGCGGTCAGCGCGAGCAGCCAGATGCAGAGCTTGAAGACGGCCACCATCCAGAACCAAACGCTCTGGACGAAGGGCCAATCGATGTTCGGGCCCCAGAGCGAGAGGAGCCAAGCGGGCCGGGCGTGCATCACGACCAGATAGGCGATCCACTGGACGAGAATGAACACCACGGCGATCAGCACCACCCACCATGCGGCGACGGCGGCGGATTTCACCCGTTTGTGAAATAGGTTGTTCATGATCTGCCCTCCAAGGAATTGTTGGGGGCTGGGCAAGGCGGCAACCGCACGCAGGACCGATGGCGCCGGACTTGCCGCGACTGCGGCCTTTGAGCCCTATGGCGACAACAACGGTGGCAGGACCCCGCGTTGTTCCGCCAAGCTTGCGGCCGTCGCTCGGCCGATGAACAGAGGGTGTTGCGTCGTCGAACCGGTCGGCGCAACCCGCCAAGGGCAGCAGGAGAGTGGCCAGGAATGAGTGCGGGAGATGCGCCCAGCGATCATGCCCTGCGACGCATTTGCGAGGGGGCAACGACGTCCGTCGCCGGCGGGCTGATTCTCTGGCTCGTCACCAGTTCTATGTCGCAACCGGCGGCGAGCCAGCGTAACGCGCCGGCCAGTGCGCCGGCGGTGCAGGCCCCTGCAACGCCGGGCAGTCCCTCGGGCCAACCGCTGCTGGCCGAAGCCCCATTGCCGGGCGTTGATCAGTTGCCAGCCGGACCGGCAGCGTCCCCCGCTCCGCCACTCGCGGCGCCGCTTGTCGCGCCACTCACACCGCCAGGCCAGGAGCCCGCCGCGCCAGCGACACCGACTCCGGCCGCCCCGACGCCCGTCCCAAAGAGCCTCGTCGTGACTCCCTATTCGATCCCCGTCGGGTCGGTGTTGTTCTTCGAAAATTTCGCCGGCTACGGAGAAGGGGCGACGACCAGTTGGGGATCGGGCACGTTCGTCAAGACGGGACTCGACCATCGCAAGTGGCTCGTCTCGAACATCGAGGGGACGCACCCGGTCGGTTGCCGAGTGCGATTGCCGAATGAGTTCTATCTCGAGTGCCGCTATTCGGCCGACGCGCCGGAAGTGACGCGCGGACTGTTGGGCTGGTGGAAAGAGCCTATCAGCAGCGACATCAGTCTGGTCAACGACCAGGGCGTCCGCTACACGATCCATTGGGTCATCAAGTACGGGAACGACCCGACGAAACTCGGCCCGATCGGCTCATCGTCGCTCTTGGTGCGAAAGTATTACCACACGATCCGGCTGCCTGACGGCGCGACGAGCGAAGTGGGCGTCGCGCAGCCGACGGGCGTCTTGCGGATCGAGCGGGACAAGAACGCGGTCAAGGTGTTTATCGACGGCCAGTCGGTGGTTGCCGGAACCTTGACGACGCCGAATCCCTTGGTGGGCTTTGAACTGAGCCTCGTGAAGGCCAAGAGCGGCGCGTTGTTCTTCACCGAGTTCAAGATCGGCCGCTAGCCGGGCTCGGCAGGCGTTCGTAGAATGCTCTGGTGGATCCCGTCGATCTCCACCTTGTTCCCATGCTCCCGCGTGGGAACACACTCGTGGCGATGCTCCTGCGTCGCCGCGATCGACAAGTCAACACGCGCCACGCTCAGGACGCCGGAGCGTCCAAGTGGTGCGTCCCCACGGGGGACCGTGGGAACGAAGGTACGTGGGGGTGCAGTATGCACAGGCCACGCTTCAAGTTGCTCTACGATGGGGACTGCCCGGTGTGCAGCCGCGAGGCGGAGTGGCTCAAACGGCGAGACCGGAACGACCTGCTCGAGTTGGAGAACATTGCCGCGCTGGGTTTCGACCCCGCCCGATATGGCCTGAGTTGGGCCGAGGTCACCGGCGCCCTGCACTGCGTCCTGCCAAACGGGCGTGTCGTTCGCCGAATGGAAGCCGTCCGGCAAGCGTATCGCGCGGTCGGGCTTGGTTGGCTGGTCGCGCCGACCCGATTGCCGATTGTCCGCGAAGCGCTCGACGGCATGTACGGTCTGTTCGCTCGAAACCGCGGCCGCATCGGCTGTCTCGTCCGGCGCATGCGCGGCGACGTGAAGTGCTCCGCGGCCGGTGAGCGAAAAACAGGCAAGCCCAACTAAACGCCCCGTCGCGGAACATGATCGTCACATTCGGGTGGCACGCCCTGACAGGGCGTGTCGCGCCGATCTACCACGCCCTTTCAGGGCGTGCCACCCATTCGGACCTCATCGCTGAGAGAGCATCACGAACGCAGCGCGTCGATGTTGGCCGAGGGGGCGCCGGGGGGCGTTCCGCCGCCGCAAGAGACGATGACTCCGCGCTTGTCGTCGACGCCGGCGAGCATTTCCGAGACGGCCCGCGACACGTCGTCAGGCGTTCCGGCCGCCAACACATCGCGGGGCGGAATGTTTCCCAGCAGGGCGACCGAGGGACCGGCCGCCGCCCGCATCTGCGCAACACTGTGTTGGAAGGAGTAGTTGAACAGGTTGACGCCCATCTCGGCGAGGTGCCGGGCGGTGATCATTCCCGGCGCGTCGTTGTGCAGGAAGCGAACGGACACCGGATGGCAGCCGAACGCCCGCTTCAGATACGGCAGGGCGAACTGGAGAAAGTCGTCCTCGCGGAGGAAACCGATCAGGTCGTCGAGCAGGAAAATGCCGTCGATCGAGTCGAACGCGGCGGCCTGACACTCGATCCAGTCGACGAGGAAGTCGGTGATGACGGTCAAGAGCCGGTGCATTTCCTCCGGGTTGGTCTTCAGGCCGATGAGGAACTCGGTGTGGCCGAGCAGGTACGAGGCAATGTTCAGCGGCCCACGAGCGGTGGCGAAGCGGATGCGATGGCCAGCCTTCTCGATTTCCGGGCGGCAGCGTTCGAGGCGGCGGAGCACGAACGGAAGCAACCCGTCGGTACGGCAGTTCGGCTTCGTCAGCCGGGCGATCTCAGCGTAGTCGTTCAGCACGCGGCCCGGGCTCGGGAAGTTGTCGCCGGGCCAGATGCACTTCGCCCCGAAGGCCGACGGCTCGGTGCACATGCCGAACTCGGCCCAAAAGCCGGGCAGCAGCATGATCTTGTCGAACCGGGTGGCCGCTTCGAGGTTGACCCGGAGCCAGGTCGGGTCGTCGGTGAAGTAGTCGAGCATCGAGGCGCCGGCCCAACCGGGGAGCCAGGGGCTATCGACGATGAGCCCGACCGGCAACGGGTCGAGCAGATCGCCGTGAATCGTGCGGAGCAGGTCTTGCCACTGAGAATCGGTCATCGGAGCATCCACTGGAAGCAAAAGGCGAAGCTTGGGCGAAATAAAACGCCGCCATTGTAATCCTTTGCGGGCGGTTTGGCGACGCCGCTGCGTTCAGGGCGGTAGAACCACAGAGTCCGCCGCAGACGTTCGTAGTCCCGCCTTTAGGCGGAAGATGACCAGCCAAAGCCGCTACTGCGAACGACTTTGCAGCTCTCCGTCTTCACTTCGTTGACGACGACCGATTGCCCGATCCCTTGCTAAGCCTGCGTTAATTTGGCGACTCCGCGGGGTTGGCGGGTTCGCGAGCGGCCATGCCGACCGGCGAACGCCGACCGAACCGATCGAAGCGGCAGTGCCGATTGAAACGATAGTGGCGATCGTAGCGACCGAAGGGGGAGGTCGCGCACGCAACGCCGACGGACGGGGACAATTCGCATTAGGAAATCGCCAATGCTCCGAATTTGCCCGTTCCAACCAATCGCTCTGGCCCTATTCGTCGTTGCCGTTTTGTCGTCGAGCGGATGCACGAGCGTCCGCCAGTATGTCAGCAACGGATTCAAGGTGGGGCCGAACTACTCCCCCGCGCCGGCGCCGGTGGCGGAGCACTGGATCGACCAGGCGGACATCCAGGTCGCCGAAGGCCGGGACCTCTGCCAGTGGTGGTGTGTCTTCCACGACCCGACGCTCGATCATCTGATCGTCTGCGCGTATCGGCAGAACTTGACGCTGCGCGAGGCCAGCTCCCGGATCCTTGAAGCGCGGGCGCTGCTCGGCATCGCCCGGGGCGAGATCTTTCCACAGACGCAGAACGCCACCGGCGGCTATCAGCGCGTGGCCGTGAGCCAGAACGCCGCGCAGGGACCAATCGCGAACCCGTTCTTCAACCAGTGGAATTTCGGATTCAACCTGGCGTGGGAGATCGACTTCTGGGGCCGGCTGCGCCGCGCCATTGCGGCGGCGGACGATCAGCTTCAGGCCTCGGTGGCCGACCACGATCAGGTGCTGGTTACTCTGCTGGGCGACGTGGCCACGAATTACATCCAGATACGCACCGATCAGGAGCGGCTCCGCTACCTTCGCCAAAACGTGACGATCCTTCAATTGGTCCTGAAATGGACGCAGCGGCGCGAGCAAGTCGGCTTCAAGACCACGCCGCTGGACGTTCATCAGACCGAGAGCAACGTCGAGCAGACGATCGCGGCGATTCCGCAATTGGAGATGGACCTGCGGCAGGCGGAGAACCGGCTTTGCGTCTTGCTCGGCATGCCGCCGGCGCAACTCGGCCCGATGCTGGGTGAGGACGCGATTCCCGCCGTCCCGCCGGAGCTGGCCATCGGCTTGCCGGCCGAATTGCTGCGACGCCGACCGGACGTTCGCCGGGCCGAGCGTCTGGCGGCTGCGCAGTCGGAACAGATCGGCATCGCGGCGGCCGACCTCTATCCGGCCTTTTCGATCGACGGAACGCTCGGCTGGGAAGCGGCGAACTCGTCGAACCTGTTCTCGCCGAAGTCGCTCAACGGCAACGTTGGCCCGACGTTCCGATGGAACTTGCTCAATTACGGCCGGATCGCCAACAACGTCCGTTTTCACGAAGCGCGGTTCCAGGAGCTCATCGCCGCTTACCAGCAGACCGTGTTGCAGGCCGACCAGGAAGTCGAGGACGGACTGGTCACGTTCTTGAAAGCTCAAGACCGCACACGGCATCTCGAAAAGAGCGTCAACGCGGCCAGCGCGGCGGTGCGCGACATGTTCCTGCCGACGGCCATCGGCCAGCCGGGGTTCGACTTCAACCGATTCGCCTTGATCGAGCAAAACCGGATCACACAACAGGACCTGCTCGCGCAGTCGCGAGGGCAAATCGATCAGGGGCTGATCCTCGTCTATCGGGCGTTGGGCGGCGGCTGGGAGCTTCGTGAGTGTCCGCCGGCAGGCGTGCCGCCGTTGCCGGAAGTGCCGCCAAGCGTCACGCCGGAAGGGGCCGAAGAGTTGCAAAGGCTTCGGAACTTGCTCGAACCGCAGGCCGGCCAGCCCATGCCGCCGCCGGTCCCCGAACGGCTCCCGAGACCCAGCAGCGAGCCGGCGATGCCGTAGCGCACGCCGGCTCGTAATACCGCGCGTTCGTAGCACCGCTATTTAGGCGGAATCGCGCTCGTAGTACCGTGCGTTCGTAGTACCGCCTTTAGGCGGAATCGCGCTCGTGGCTCCGGCTTTTAACCTCGTTCCCACGGTCCCCGTGGGAACGCGCCGCTTGGACGCTCCCGCGTCCTCAGCATGACGTATTGACCTGAAACTGGTTATCAATCCCGGCGACGCAGGAGCATCGCCACGAGTGTGTTCCCACGCGGGAGCGTGGGAACAAGGTTACATGAACCAGCCGCCTGAAGGCGGAACTACGAACATGAACCCGCCGCCTGAAGGCGGAACTACGAACGGGTCAGCACGACGCGGAGGTCGCAGACGTTCGTGCCGGTCGGACCGGTCTTCAACAGCGCGTCGAGCATCGCGAAGAAGTGATAGGCGTCGTTGCGTGCTAGGTACTCGCCCGCGTCGAGTTGGCGATGGCCGGCGGCGGCCAGCACCGTGGCATCGCACAAGGCCCCGGCGGCGTCGGTGGGGCCGTCCTCGCCGTCGGTCCCGCCGGAAAGCAGAGCGAAAGACGCCGCGCGCTCCTGCGAAAAACGGAGCAGCGAGGCCAGGACGAGTTGCTGGTTCCGGCCGCCGTGACCGCGGCGCGAGGGCTCGGCCAACATGACGATCGGTTCGCCGCCGCTGACGAGGCATGCTCGACCGCCGGCGCGGCACATGGCCAGCGCCCGTTCGGCCAGACGCCGTCCAACTTGCTCGGCGGCGCCTTCGCATTGCGAGGCGCTCTCGGTGGTCGTCGAATATCCGAGCCGGCGCGCCTCGCGGCCGGCCGCTTCGACGGCGGTCCCATTGTTGGCCAGGATCAGGTAGTCGGGACGCAGCTCGTTCGACGACGCCGTCCGCGGCGTTCGTTCTCCGGCAGAGGACAGCGTGGCGAGCGACGCCTTACGGCGAAGGTAATCGAAAACAATCGGCGCGACGCCGCCTTGCCGGGCGTGGAACTGCTCCAAAATGTCGATCGCCTGCTGCGGCGTTGACAAGTCGGGCGCCGTCGGGCCGGACGCGATCAGGTCGGGCCGGTCGCCGAGGACATCCGAGATGACGAGCGTCACCAGTCGGCCCCCGCGACATGCCCGCA
This sequence comes from Thermoguttaceae bacterium, assembly GCA_039679885.1. GTDB lineage: Bacteria > Planctomycetota > Planctomycetia > Pirellulales > Thermoguttaceae > JAJFUI01. The sequence goes on from JBDKUC010000207.1 coordinate 17,951, forward strand.
AAAGCCCGCCGCCTTTGATCCGGCTCAGCTGTTTGCGAACCGTGTTGAGTTGCTCGATGTTGGCCCCGGCGGCGCTCAGGCATCGAGTGACGGCCACCTTGTCGGCCAGCGAGAGGCCCTCGGCCGGCGCAGGCATCAGCGCCGATCCGCCGCCCGAGAGGAGGCACAAGCAGAGGTCTTCCGGCCCAAGCGATTCGACGAGCCGCAGGATCTCGATCGAGCCGGCGACGCCTTCGGGCGTCGGCTCGTTCGCGCCAGCGGGTCGTGCGGGGTGCAGATGAATGCCTGTGGTCTCCCCGACCCGTTCATTTCTGTGGGGCAGGTTGTCAACCTGCCAGCTTGCCCCACTGGCCGGCACGTTGACCCAGCCAGTAAGCTGCTTCTCGGCCACGAGGGCCGGGCCGAGCACCGCCTCGACAGCGCGGGCCATGCCCTCGCCCGCCTTGCCGGCGCCGACGACGACGATGCGGCGGATCGCGTCGAGAGGCAGGTTCAACCGAGGGCAGCGAGCCTCGGGCGAGCCGAGAACGAGCGATTGCCCCTCGACCCGAAGCCACTCCGGCACGAGCCGTTCGGGCCGCACCGCCTCGACGCCGGCCTGCCAGATCCGGATCGCGTCGCGGCGCAGGTCGGCCGTCGATTGCGGCGATGGCTCGTCAACGATTGGCATTTCCAAGATCAGACTCCGTCGGGCGTTTGTTCCAACTGTCACCGACAACCGCTTCCGTTCCGCGTGCATCATCATGCGCTCGACCCGGGGCGGTGTCCAGGCCCAAAGACGTCGGCCGCGAGACGCCTCACCGTGCCGGGGTGCGAGTTGCGCCTTGCAGGGGCGTTTACGCCCCGTCAACGGGCGTGACAGGCGAGTCTGATTGCAGGAAGGCGATCACGCCAGCAAACCCGTGCTGAAGCACGGGCCTAAAACCGCCTGCGGCGGAAATGCCCGTGAACGGGCATGTGACTATGCATGTCGTTCACGAATGCTCGCCCTAGAAATCACAAAGTGCAACTTGCACGCACCGTGCCGGGCCGCCGACAACAGAGGTTTTCCGCCGGCCGCGTCTGTGATAGAATGCTGCTTCCGTCAGAGATCGGATACGCACGATGTCCAAGAGCAAAATCCTCATCGCCGATGACAACCTGACCAACGTCGAGCTGGTCGAGGCCTTCTTGGAGGGCATCGACTGCGAAACGGCCGTGGCCGTCGATGGCCAGGACACCCTGACGAAGGTCGCCGAGTTCCAGCCCGACCTGATCTTGCTCGACATCATGATGCCGAAGCTCAGCGGCTTCGAGGTCTGCAAGATGCTCAAACGCGACCCGAAGACGCGCCAGATCATGATCCTCATGGTCACGGCGCTCAACGAGTCGGGCGACATCGAACGGGCGGTGGCGGCCGGCTGCGACGACTTCCTCAGCAAGCCGGTCAACAAGCTCGAGCTGACAAAGCGGGTCGAGATCATGCTCAAGCTCCGCCATGTGACCGACGAACTCGATCGGCTGCGCCGCTATATCGACGGCATGGAAGAAGCCCGCAAGCCCGGCAAATAGCCGCCGCGTTGCCAAAAGACCACGCCAACGCGTTGCGAATCGGCAACACGAGCCCGGTGATAAACGCCGGCTAGGAAGTCCGTCCTACGGTTTGGGCTATAGTTGCCTGGTGTGGACGCCGGCGTTCTGCGTGTCTCGTTCTTGGGGACGCCGGTCGGTCCACGCTCCCCACCTGCCGAAACCCTCCATGCGTTGCCGCGCGTTTCATGCCGGTCGATTCCATGCGCGACGGGGCACTCAACTGCCCGGCCCTCGGACCTCGCGCCCGCACCGACGCGGTTTTACGCTTGTCGAGGCGATGGTCGCGATCAGTCTGACGGCGTTGGCCGGCAGCGCCTTGCTGCTGGGCACGACCTCGTCGATGTACAGCACCCAGGATGCCGTGCGGCAGACGGTCGCCTACGGAATGGCCCAGCAACTGATGGACGAAGCGGTGGGCTGCCGTTACATGGAAGCCGGCGTCGACGGGCACCAGTATCCGCTCGGGCCGAACTGGTCGGAGATGATCGGCGGCACGCGCCGGTATTACGATGACATCGACGATTTCAACGGCTGGCGCAACCAGCCGCCCACGGATTTGTACGGCGTCCCGCTCGGCGCGGACAACGGTCAGGGCGGCCAGCGCAATCCGGCCTTTCAATGCCGGGCGGGCTACTTCAAGAACTGGCGGCAGGAAGTGGACGTCTATTACGTAAGCGATGCGGATTTAACCGCGCCGTTGCCGGCCGGCCAGACTAGCGACTATCGCGCGGTCGAGGTTCGCATCACTTACAACGACCCCGTTTCCGGCCCGCGGCAATTGGCCAAACTACGACGCATCGTGACTTATGTGGCCCCTCTGCAAGTCAACTGACAACGAATCGCACTCGCGTCCGACGCGGTCCTGCCGGCGAGCGTTCACGCTGCTCGAGCTGATGATCGCCATGACCGTGATGCTGATGGTCATCGGCGCACTGGCCGGACTGGCGCGAACCGTCGAGCAGGGCTACGAGTATAGCGAGGGCTACGGAATCGCCACGCAGCAGGCCCGGATTACGCTCGACCGCATCGCGCAGAACGTGTGCCAGGCCACGGCCAACGAGCAATTCCCCGGGTGTCTGGTGGTGGCCGAGACGGTCAACGGCTACCGCTATCCGGACGCGCTGGTCCTCTGGCGGCCGGGCGGCGACGCAAGCAGCCCGACGGGGCTCGGGCGGACGCCGGCCAATCCGAGCGGGCTGCCATGCTTCAACGAACTGCTGATCTATTGCCCCGATCCGAACGCCCCCAACCAGTTCGTCGAGTTGACCGCGCCGGGCGACGCCCGCACCGTGCCGGCGGCCAACGACGATGCGGGATGGCAGTCCGCCTTGGCCGCGTTGAAGAAGAATGCCGGGACAAGGTCCGTGCTTCTGACTGACCTTCTGCGAACGTGCTCGACGTCTGGCGCCGGCAACCTGCGTGGGGCCGTGCGGTTCGAGACTCGGCTGCTCCCCTCGGCTGGCGATTGGGCGAGCTTCAAGGCCGGCAGCGCAAAGTGGATGGATCTGCCTTGGACCCAGAACATCTACGGTCCCCAAGCCGGGCTCCGGCAAGTCTGGGTTCGGACCGAGCTGCAACTCATGCCTGGCGTTGCCTGGATTGAATCGAACAAGGCTGCCGCAGAGGCCGTGCCATATTTGGGCTCGGCCGCGCTCTACTATCAATTGACCCATCCATGAACATTTTCACTCGCGTGCATCGCGCGCTCGTCATTCTGAACGCAGCGAAGAATCCGCTCCTGGGTTGGCGTTCAGGCGAGATTCTTCGCTGCGCTCAGAATGACCAAAAGACAGCGACTCGTGAACGGCATTTCCAAGAACGATCTCGTGGCCTTGCGGAGAGACGTTCCCGTCGCGGGATGGCCGTGCTTGTCGTGTTGCTGCTGCTGTCGTTGACGCTGGGGCTCTGCTATGCGGCCACTCGGAGCCAGTACACGACCAGCACGATCCAACGCAACGCCGATCGGCAAGCCGCCGCCCGCCAAGCCGCGGTGACCGGAACGACGATGGCGCTGAAGAAGATGCAGCTAAGCGACTGGTCGGGCGTGGGCGGCTCGCTAAGCGGTTCGTTGGACGCTTACACGACGTTCGTCACGACCTACACGGCGGGCGACAGCCGGCTTTCGGCGGCCGACGCCGATCAGCCCTATCGCGTCACCCTGCTGACGACCGGCTACGCCGTCGACTGGGAGCATCCGCAGTCGATCGCCACGTATCAGGTCAAAGCGGTCGTGCGTCTGATCCCGAGGGCGTTGGCGGCAGAGCCGTCGGACTTCGCGGCCATCAAAGGATACACGGTCTTTCAGACCAAACAACAAGACGTTCAGATCGACGTCCCTTGCCGGATCACCGGGCCCACTCGGCTGCAAAAGAAGCTGCAGGTCGCCGCCCATTACCCGAACGACGACGACTCGCGAACGCTCTACCTCTCCGGCCTGAACAAGATGCGGGTGAACGGCTTGGCGGACGATCGGCCGTTGAACGGGCCGGTGTATCTACCGCTGAGCGTCCAGGACCCAAAGTTCTACACCTGGCTCACCTCGTCCCTTTACGGGCTAGGCGTGACGGCCATCGACACGGCCGCGCAGGAGTTGACGACGGACTGGAGCCAGCCGTCGACGTCGCCGGGCAGCTACCGGATCTACCCAGGGGGGCCGACGTATGCATTCCAGGCGTTGCCCACTACGTTGCAGTCGATCACCCTCCAGCCGGACCCGACGACGAATCCACTCGGACTGTTCTCTTGCGACAGCACGCTGACGATCAACAGCGACGTCACGGTTCAAGGCTCGATCTTCTGCGGCGGCGATCTCCGCTTCGCCGGCGCGAACATCTCGGTGCAGCCGGTCGCGCTGCCGCCGCTCCAGGGAACCAGCAAGCCCATTCGCTTGCCGGCGACGAGCTCGCAAAATGCCACGGTGAAGGCCGGCGGGAGCGGACAAGTCACCGGCTTGATGGCCGTCTTCGGCAACTTCCTGGTCGAGCAAGGTTCGGAAAGCATGGCCTTCTCGCTCGCCGGCCAGCTTGCGACGGCCGGCCTCAGCGTACAGCAGCGGACGGAATGGAACCTGGACTGGAGCAGCTACCGCAACCTGTACAACACGCAACTGCTGCTCTTTCCCTTGAGCACCTCGAAGTACTTCCCGGTGTGGATGGCCAACCGCGGCCGCGATCCGACCCCGAAGCTGCTCTTCGCCCCGGAGAGCCAGGCCGTGACTTACCACTGGGCCAACGCCTACGATCCCATCTTTGTCGCCGCCCCGTCCGACGGAGGGCTTCGCTGGGACCTCTTGGCATGGATCGAGAACCCCTAGCGAACACTAGCCCGACGCGCAAGCGAGGGAAGAACCCGGCGCATGCTTCGCTTCCGCGTCGGGCTAGTCCGCATTTCTCACCGAGGCGTAGGGTGGGTCAAGCAAACCAGGGCGATGGTGGGACTTCCGTCGCGGCAACTCGTTCTGCAACCCGACAGAGTGCAAATCACCGTTGATTGGTTTGCGAAGCCCCACCATGTACTTGCGACGTCGACCCACCCTACGGTGAGAATTGCGGGCTAGTGTTGAACCGGTGAGAAATGCGGGCGAGCAGCGTGCTAAACTCTCGTAGTGTGCCGAAGACTGTCTAGTACGTAACTTGGAGTAGAACGATGAATCGAGCAACGCCCTGGTGGTTGTTGGTCATTGCGGCGATCGTCTGTCTTGGCGTGCTAACCTTTTATCAGGCGAGCCAAGCCCAGAGCGGGTCGCGGCCGACGCAGTCGAACGCCCCCGAAGACCGCAAGGAAATGATCACGAACCTGGAGGAGATCAAGAACCTGCTGAAGGAGCAGAATGCCCTCCTGCGGTCCGGCCAAGTGAAGGTCATCGTCACGGAATTGCCGAAGAAGTGACAGCCTTGGGGACTGTCCCCTTTGCGTCGGGCACCCCAGCCATGAAACCGAAGAGACGACCGGCAATGACCGAGCGCGCAGGCGTGCGGCGTGGACCGCCCGGTGGGTTCACGTTGCTCGAATTGCTGCTGGTCATGGCGATTGTGGCCGCGTTGACGGCGGTCGTGCTGCCCAGCGCGCAGCCGACGATCGTTGAGCAGTTGCGAGCAACGGCTCAGATCGTGGCGACCGATCTGGCTTACGCCCGAAGCCTGGCCGTGGCCAACAACAGCAACTACAAAATCACGTTCGATGTGAGCGGAAACCAATACACCTTGACCTACAGCGGGACAAGCCCGTCGCTCAAGCAATTGCCGAACACGCCGTTTTCGTCGCCTGGCGACACGTCGGAAAAACACATCGTCAACCTCCGCGAGCTGCCCGGCGCTGACGTGCGGCTGGCCGGGGTCGCCGCGAGCGACTCGCTGCAACCGGTCGACAACATCGAGTTCGGGCCGCTGGGCCAGACGATTCGCACGGAGGCGACGACCGTTTGGCTCGCCGCAGGCGCGGGTGATCGGATGCGATACATCGCCGTCGAAGTGAATCCGGCGACAGGCATCGCCCGCGCAGGCGATTGTACGACCGTTGGGCCGACGAGCGGAATGATGACGGGGCCGTAGCAGGAGTGTCTCGTACAACGACGGAATTTATCATGCGCGAGTTGGAAAAGGCGGGTGCCATGCCCACGCTTGTCGTGGGCATGAAGAAACGGCAAAGGGCGTAAGTCGTGCCTTCCGGAAAGCTTAACGGCTCTGTCATAAAGCCGCGACCGGTGGTCGCGCTAAGAATGCTGCGTTCGCCCAAGACCCCTGGGACGCGACCAACGGTCGCGGCTTTGTGGAACCACGATGGTTAGTCTATTTGGCGGATCACGTTGCGGACCAATCGGCGTCGACATCGGCAGCCGATCGCTGAAGCTGCTCCAGTTCGACGCTGCGCGCGGCCGGGTGTGCGACGCCGTCCGCTGGGATCTTCCGTTCGAGCAGGGCGTCAAGCCGGAGCACCGCGACAGCCGCGTGGCCGAAGCGATCCGCCACGCCCGCGAGGGCCGACGTTTCCGCGGCCGCGACGCCGTGCTCTGTCTGGGCGCCGGCAGCCTGTTCGTCCAGAACATCCGCGTGGCCCAGGCCAGCGGCGACGAGCTGACGAAAATCGTGCACTTCGAGGCGGCCGGCCGACTTCCGTTCGGCAGCGAAGAGGCCGAGCTGCGGTACATCGAGGCCGACGACGTGAAGCAGGGCGACACGATCCGCCGCGAGGTGATTCTAATGGCGTGCCACCGCCCGTCGCTCGATCGGTTGATCGGCGTCGCCGAGGAAGCGGGGTTGCGGCCCGTCGCCGTCGACGTCGAGCCGTTGGCGCTGTTGCGATGCTATGGCCGGCAGTTCCGGCGCGACGATGACCAGCAGCGGCGGGTGATGTTCGTCACCGTAGGCGCAGCCAACACGGTCGTCCTCATCACCCGCGGCACCGACACGATGTTCGTCAAGTACATCGACCTGGGTGGGCGGCATTTTGACGAGGCGGTGGCCAAGGGGCTGAAGATGCCGCCGGCCGACGCCGCCGCCCTGCGACGCCATGACGCGGACCGTCAGGTCGCACAACGCGACCCCGAGATCGCCAGGGCCGTCGACGAGGCAATCGGCCCAATCCTCGATCGGCTTGGCCATGAGCTTTCCATGTGCTTGCGGTATTACAGCGTCACGTTCCGAGGCCAGCCGCTTCAGCAGATCGTGCTGGGCGGAGGCGAGGCCACGGCCACGCTGGCCGAGCGGCTCTCGGCGCGGCTCGATCTGCCGTGCGAAGTCGGCGATCCCTTGCGGCCGTTCCGTCAGCCGGGGCTGCCAGGCCGCGCCGGCCAGTGGGACGTGGCGGCCGGCTTGGCCTTGAAGGAGCCCCTCTGAAATGCACGACCTGGACTTCCTGCCGAGCGAGTTCCGACGCAAACAGCAGCGGCGACAGTCGCAGCCCTGGCTGATCGTGGCCTCGACGGCCGTCGTCGGCCTGGTGGCTGCCGCAGCCATCGCGCAGCACTATCGCTGGCGCAACGTGCAGGCCGAGCTGGCCGCCGTCGAGCCGGCCTACGAGACGGCCGTCCATCTGCAAAGCCAGTTGGCCGGCATTGAGAAACGGGTCGGCGAGGCCCGCGCTGCGGCCGAACTCTACACCTACCTGCGTCACCCCTGGCCGCGGACGCAATTGCTCTCCGCGCTGCTTCAGCCGTTGCCCAAGGAGATCGCCTTCCAACAGGTTCACGTTTTCCGCCAGCCAGCCTCCACTCGACCGGGAGCGGCAACCGCAGCGGCGCCGGACAAAAAAGCGGAAGAGGAGCGGCTCAAAGCGATGCCGCCGGCCGCACGCGACCTGGCGTCGTTCCGCGCTCGGCTCGATCCGATGCACACCGTGGTTGTCCTGAGCGGCACGGCCGCGGCCGATGCGCCGCTTCACCGCTATCTGGGCGTGCTGGACGCCACCGACATCTTCGATAAAGCGGAGCTGGACTGCTTCAACAGCGTCGATGGCGATAAGACGATCGCATCGCTCCAGTTTCGCGCCCTGTTGGTGGTCGAGCCGGGCTACGGGCAGCCGGGCGGACCGACCGGCCCACCCAAGAAGAGCCTCGCACAGAAATAGACAGAGCTGTCAGCAATCAGCGATCAGCTTTCAGCATCTGAGGAATGCAAACGCAGAATGTCGACACTAGCCCGACGCGCAAGCGAGGGAAAACACTGATTGCTGACAACTGATAACTGACAACTGACAACTATCACAACCCATGCGAAACTCCTTTCGACAAAGCAGTTGGGCCGTGACCGTGCCGCTGGTGGCAATTGCCGTGGCCTACGTTTCGTTCATCTGGCTTCCGGGCAGGCGGGCGATCCGCCAGTTGCAGCAGGAAGTCGAGACGAAGCAGGCTTTCGTCAGCGACTCGATTGGATTGCCCGCGACGCTGGCCCGGCGGCAGCAGGACCTGGATCGGGCCAACGCCATCGTGACCCGATGGGAGCAGGCAGCGCCGCGAAAGAGGACCATTCCGGCCCTTTATGGAAAGATCGACTCTCTGGCCAAGGACGCCGGACTGACGATCGCCAAGTTCGATCCCCAGCCTTTCTTCGTCCACGAGACGGTCGACGAGATCCCGATCACGGTGACCGGTTCCGGTTCGTTCGCCCAGATCTTCACGTTCCTTCAGGGGATCGAGAGGCTCTCAGTCACCGTGTGGGTTGACTCGCTGCGACTGGAGCGGACTGAGAAAGATGCGAAGGATGTGCGGTGCGAGCTAGGATTGGTCGTCTTTTCCGATAATTCACGAAAGAGAGACTACATAAACTTTGCCGGTAAATCCGATACAGAGAGGAGCCGGACAGAGGCGCGCGACTGCGCCAGGTTCCGGGCGAAGATCGTGAATATGGAGAAATTCGCTAAGCGGCTTCGGCGTGAGTTCGCCGCTAACCCAAAGAAAGCAGCCGTGCTCGTACTTGTGACTCTCGTGGCGTTGTATTTCTGGGCGCCGTTGGTGGCCGGCTGGCTCGGCAAGAGAGAGAAGCCAGCCAGTGCGGCAGCACTGCCGACCGCCAACTTGGCGGCGACGGCTCGTCCAACGACGACGGCCGGGGCAACCGACAGTGGCCGCCTGCCGGCCTGGGAGCAGGTCTCCACATGGATGCATGACGACCCGCGAACCACGGCAGCCGCGCTGCCGAACGCCCGCGATCCGTTCGATCGCCCGAAGCCAAGCGTTGCGAAAAACAGTGTAGTGGCGAAACCTGAAACGCGTCCGCTGACGGTTAGCCCGACCGCGGCGGGACTGGTCCTTACCGGCACGGTTATTGGACCGCAACGGCGGTTGGCCCAGATCGGTGGGCGGACGTACGCCGTCGGTCAGACGATTCAGGTCGCCAAGGAGAAGGATTCGGTGGCCGCCGCGTTCAAGCTAACTGACGTTCAGGCCCGCCGGGCGATCCTCCGGTCGGGCGACCAGGATTTTGAATTGACGATTCCCGAGCCGGGCAGATCCGGCAAGATTGAGTTACTTGTCCCCGAGCGTTGATCGCAGGAGGAGTGCCGAGCCATTCGTAGTTCCGCCTTTAGGCGGCGTTTGGTTCGTAGTTCCGCCTTTAAGCGGCCGTTTCGCTGCGAATGCCGGCTCAAGCCGGAACGACAAACGGCTTTGCACCCGTCCTGGCGTTGATCATCCTGAGAAGACGGTCACGGAAGACCATGAAGACAGCCGGCCGGCTCATCGCAATCAGTTCATTCGCCGCCCTTGGCGTGGGGCTGGCGGTGTGCGTGGCCGTGCGGTCGAGTGCGCCAGCCAAATCAAACCCGGGCATACTGGCCGCTGAAGCGGCCAGCCCTTCGGCGGCCAGCCCTCGGACGGCGAGTGAGAAAGCGCCGGTCTGCGACCGTGGTTCGGAGCCGGAGAGTCGCAAACCGGAAGTCCGCAATCTGCCGGCCCCGGTCGAAAGCTTGCCGCCCACCGCTCCGCCCGGACCGAGCTTGGCCGCCGCCGCGCCAAGCTATGGGCAGGAAGTGCTCCCGGCGCCGGGCGGGCAGGACCTGTCGAAGGCGCTGGACGCCATCCGCAAGGGTCTGGCCGAACAGCAGGCGCCGCCGGCCAATCCGCCGCAGCCCCCGACCGCGAAGGCCAAGAGCAGCATCGACGGCGAAGGCGACGGCAAGCTGCGGATTCACATTTATGACGAGGACATCCGCAAGGTCCTCGACCTGCTGAGCGAGCAGGGCAACCTGAACATCTTGGCCAGCAAGAACGTCGAGGGCAAAGTCTCGGCATCGTTGAACGGCGTGGACGTGCAGGGCGCCCTGGCGGCGATCCTGAAATCAACCGGCTTTGTCGCCCGCCGCGAAGGCAACTTCCTCTTCGTCGGCACGCCCGAGGACTTCAACAACATCGAGCAGGCGATGGACCGCGTCGGCACGCGGACCTACCGGCCAAACTACGTCACGTCGGCCGAACTGAAGGCCCTGATTACGCCGCTTCTGACCGAGAAAATCGGCGTGCTGAGCGTCTCGACGCCTTCCGAGTCGGGAATCGCGCTGAACGACACGGCGGCTGGCGGCGACCGCTTTACCGGCAATGAGGTGCTCGTAGTCCGCGACTACGAGGCCGTTCTCTGCCAGATCGACCAGTTGGTTTCCGAGGTCGACGTGCGGCCGATGCAGGTCGCCATCGAGGCGATGATCTTGAGCATCAAGCTCGACGACACGGACAAGTTCGGCGTCAACTTCCAGTTGCTCCGCCAGAATCCGGACATCAAGTTCGGCCTCGGCTCGCCGTCGCAGTCGCTGAGCGACGCGGCCGCGCCGACCGGCTTCCCGTTGAACGGCGGTCTGAAGTTCGGCTTCCTCGACGGCACGCTCGGCGCGTTCCTCGACGCCCTCGAACAAATCGGCGACACGAACGTCATCGCCAACCCGCGGCTGATGGTGCTCAACAAGCAGCGAGCGGAGATCCAGATCGGCGAAAAGCAGGGCTACATCAGCCAGACCATCACCGAGACCACTTCGACGCAGAGCGTCGAGTTCCTCGACACGGGCACCCAGTTGCGGCTCCGGCCGTTCATCACCAGCGATGGCGTCATCCGGATGGAGGTGCACCCCGAGCTTTCCGACGGCGAAGTGACCGTCGAGCCGAGCGGCGTCACGCTGCCGAACAAGCGGCTCACGGGCGTGACGACGAACATCATGGTCCGCGACGGCTGCACAATGGTCATCGGCGGCCTGATCCACGAGCAGTTGACCAACACGTCGACTCAGTTGCCTGTCCTGGGCAACCTGCCTTACATCGGCTTCCTCTTCCGTCAGAAGACCGAAACGACCCAAAGGCAAGAAGTGCTCGTGCTGATCACGCCGCGGATCGTCTACGAGCCCGGGACGTGCCAGGAAGGGCAGCAAGCAAAATGCGAGTTCCTGCGACGGCAGAGCACGTATGCCGACAAGATGAGCCCGCTGGGCAAGCGGTCGATTGCCCGACGCTACTACCGGCTGGCCGACAGCGCGTATGCGGCGGGCGAGATGCACAAGGCTCTTCGGTTCGCCGAAATGGCCGTCCAGTTCGACCCGCTCAACCGAGCGGCGTTGGAACTTCGGAGCGACATCTGGTTGAAGAAGCCCTACCGGCCGCATCCGTCGTCGGCGGAATACAACGACTGCCTGACGCACACCGGCCCCGGTGAGCCGGCCGGCAATCCGCTCGACGCCCAGGCCATGCCCGACTGGCTGGTCAACGATCTCGAAGGGAGCGCGCCCCCGCCGATGCCATTGCACCCGCTGGATCCTGGCATCCCCGGCAAGCATCGCGATCTGGTCCGGCCGAGGATCCTGCAATGAACGCGGCGGCTCTAGAACATAACACAGCGAAGCACACGGGCCGGGAGCTAACAGCTCGGGGACTGTCCCAATTGCCGTATCAGCGAAAATGGGACTGTCCCCTTGGTAGCGGACGGCTGTCAGCTCCCGGCCATTGGATCAAGAGCCTTTCGGCCGCGGCGATCGCGCTCTCGCTAACGCTAAGTCTCGGCTGCTCGGGCGTGCCGCTGCTGTCGAAGTCTGCCGCCAACGCCACCCCGTCGATCCACAAGCGGAAGGAAGAGCAGGTGCGGCGGTTCGAGGAGGTGCGAGATCGCACCGAGTATCAAGCGGCTCAAACCCGCTGGACGCAGCAACACGATGCGAAGGGCTGCCGCGAGGGGCTCGAAAAACTGCTGGCCCGCAATCCACGACATCGAGACGCCCACCTGCTGATGACCGAAGTGCTGCTTGAGCAGGAGGACTCGCAGGCGGCCTATGCCCACGCCAAGGCCGCGTTGGACATCGCGCCGAACGACGCCGAGGTGCAATACACGATGGGCGTGGCCACCGACGCCCTAGGGCAAAGCGCCGACGCCTTGGGCTATTTCGAGCGCGCGGCCAAGATGGACCCGCGCAACGAAACCTTCGCCGCGGCCTATCAATCCGCGCAGGAAATGGTGCGCGAGCAGATGCCCGGCGACCGGTCGGTCACGCTTGACCGGGGCGGCAAGAACCGTTCGGCCGAGCCGCACGGCGAAGTCCAACAGGCCGGTTATGCCACGACCGCCGTCGCTGCCGATTCGTCCGCAGGCAACAATCCTGCGGGCCCTGCCGGCGATCCGGCCGACCTGCTCCGCAAGGGCCAAGACGCCTTGGCCGCCGATTCACCCCAGGTGGCCATCGACTGTTTCCGCCAAGCGGTGGCGGCGAAACCGGACAATCCGCAAATCCCGCTCTCGGCGGCAGCCGCGGCGCTTCGGGCGAACCGGCCCGAGATGGCCGTCGAGCTTCTTGCCGCCGCGGCCAAGCAGTTCCCAACCTGTGCGGCGATCCACCGCATGTTGGGGGCGGCCTACTACCGCGCAGGTGACTACCCGTCGTCCCAACTCGCTCTCCAGCAAGCACTTTCGTTGGACAAGTCGAGTGCCCTGTCCTACCTTTTAATGGGATGTACGCTGGCCAAGCTCGGGCAGCAGCAGGCGGCCGAAAACCACTTCCGGCAAGCCCGCACGTTGGACCCGAGATACACCGTGACGCGGTAGCCCACCGACATCCTCCCGCCCGACTCGCGGCGCGAAAGCGTTGCGGCGACCGTTGAGTGCAGCGGATCGTTGTTCCACGGCAATCGTAGAGGGATTCTCCTATCCGTTCCCAAGCTGGACGGACTGGGAAGTCCGTCCTACGGCGCGACCGCAACTTATTGTGTGACGATTCCTAATGATCGACACGACGAAGAAGAACAACCGGTTGGCCAGCGCCGCGCTGATCCTTTGGGCCGGCTTGGCCGCGGCGTGGGTTGGCGGCTGGCCGATGGTCGGGGCAGCCTGGCTCCTGCGATCCGTCGTGTTGCTGGCCGGCATCGGAGTGGCTCTTGGCGTGACGTTTCTTGTGCGACGCCAACGGCAGCTCGAGCGGCAACTGATCTCCGCGCATTTGGACGCGCTGTGTCACATCGCCCCGCAGACGACCGAGCCGGTCGATCCCCCGGCGCCGACGTGCCTGCCGGCCGACACGCCGTGGAAAGACGTTCTGGCTCGCGTGGGGCAGACGATCGTCGGGCTCTGCCACCACATGGAAGACATGGCGCACGCCCGGACGGCGTCGGAGGTGCGCTATCGCCGCGAGGCGGCCGAGGCCGAACGCCTCAAGGAGACCCTGGCCGCCTTGGCCGATCCAATCTTGGCCATCGACGGCTACGACCGGCTCGTCCTGGCCAATCCAAGCGCCGAGGCGCTGTTCCACCTCGAAGCCGATCGGCCTGAGGCGCAGACGCTGACCGACGCGCTCGATTGCCAACGCCTCGTCCAGTTGCTCGTCTCGACGCGGCAACGCAAGGTGACGGGCAATCGCACGGACGAGCTTGAACTGACCGACAGCCAGGGCCGGAATCGCTGTTATCGAGCGACCGCGCGAAAGCTCGATGGCGCGGACGGCGGGCCCGGCGGCGCCGTGGCCGTGCTCCGCGACATCGCCGATCAAAAGGCGATGCAGAAGCGGAACGCCGAGTTCGTCTCCTCGGTGAGTCATGAAATGAAGACCCCGCTGGCCGGCATCAAGGCCTACGTCGAGCTGTTGGCCGACGGCGACGCCGAGGACGAGCAAACTCGCGAGGAGTTCCTGGGCGTGATCAACGGCCAGGCCGATCGCCTGCAACGGCTCGTCGACAACCTGCTCAACTTGGCGCGGATCGAGGCCGGCGTGGTTCAGGTGAGCAAGCAGCCCCGCTCGCTCAACGAGTTGCTCGACGAGGCTTTGCGCGTCGTCCAGCCTTCGGCCGAGGCGAAGCAGATCGAGCTTCGCGGCGAGCTTAGCCAGCTCTATCTCGGCGTCCTGGCCGACCGCGACATGCTCATGCAAGCGGCAATCAATTTGTTGAGCAACGCGGTGAAGTACACGCCCAGCGGCGGTCGCGTCACGCTCCGAAGCCGCATGGCCGATCAGGAAATCCGCTTCGAAGTGCAAGACACGGGCGTGGGGCTCAGCGAGGAAGATCGGGACCGCGTTTTCGAGAAGTTCTACCGGGTGCAGAAAGACAAGCAAATGGCGGCCGGCACGGGCCTCGGCCTGCCGCTGGCGAAACACATCATCGAGGACGTCCACGGCGGCCGCCTCGCCGTCGAGAGCACGCTGGGCCAAGGCAGCACCTTCATCGTCACCTTGCCCAGCGCCGGACAGATGCGAAGCGAGGGATAGACGGAAACATCACGATCATGGGCAAACGCATTTTTCTGTGCGATGACGAGATTCACATTCTCCGGGCGGCCGAGATCAAGTTCGCGCGGGCGGGCTATGAGGTGGAAACGGCCAACGACGGGCAGGCGGCGTGGGAAGCGATTCAACGCCGGACGCCCGACCTGCTGATCACCGATTGCCAGATGCCGCGGTTGGACGGTTTCGGACTGGTGCGGAAGCTCCGCGACAACGCGGCCACGGCCGACCTGCCGATCATGATGCTCACGGCGAAGGGGTTCGAGCTTTCACAACAGGAGCTGGCCGAGAAATGGAACGTCTTGGCCCTGATCGCGAAGCCGTTCAGCCCTCGCGAGCTGCTCCGCCGAGTCGACTCCATCCTCCAGGAGCAACCTGTCGAAGCATAGAAGCTGTCAGCTTTCAGCGATCAGCTCACGGACGCCGACCGCCGACCGCTGATAGCTGACCGCTGATAGCTGAAACCTCCCCACTCCCCTCCCCATGAACCTTCCCACCGAGACATTTGACGACGTCGTCGTGGTCCACACGCCCGAGGAGCTTGGCGCTGAGCACTGCGATGCCTTCGAGGCGTTTGTCGCGTCATTGAGCCGGCCGAATGTCGTGCTCGACCTTGACGGGACAGAGACGCTGGACAGCAAGGGCTTGGGCTCGCTGCTGAACGTTCAGGACCGTCTGCGCGATGCGCACGGTGAGGCGAAGATCGCCGTCAATAGTGCAACCAACCGCAAGATCCTCGAGATGACGCGGCTCGACCAGCAGTTCGAAGTGTTCGACAGCGTCGTCGAGGCCGTCAAGAGTTTTCAGTAAGAAGTGAAACAGTGGGCAGTCGGCAGTAGAAAAAGAAGTCGGCAGTCGGCAGTACCCCACTCCACTACCCGCCCACTGCCGACTGCCCACTGCCGACTGCCCACTACCCCGCCCACTGCCGACTGCCCACTGCCCACTGTCCACTGCCCACTGCCCACTGTCCACTGCCGACTGCCCACTGTTTCCCATGAACACCGCCACCCTCGCACCGCGACGCCTCGGCAGCCTGCTGATCGAGAAGGGCTATCTGACGCCCGACGACCTGCAGTCTGCGCTCGACTTGCAGCGGCAGGAGGGGCGAAAGAAGCTGCTGGGCGAGATCCTCGTCGAACGCGAGTACTGCGGCGAAGATCAGGTGGTCGAGTGCCTGGCCGCGGAATACGGCGTGCCCCACGCCAAACTCGACGCCCGGCTCTTCGACCCGAAAATCGTCGACATTCTGCCGCGGGAGTATATCGAGAAGAACCTGGTGCTGCCACTCTTCTTGGTCCGCGGCGTGCTCACGGTGGCCGTGTCCGAGCCGTCGAACCTGTTCCTGATCGACGAGGTTCGCGGGCTGTCGCGTCAGCAGGTGCAGATCGTCGCCGCCAGCTCGAAGGACATTCGGCGCATGATCGCCGTCTTGCCCAACTCGAAGGTGTTCGTCCTGGACGACATCATCGAGGATTCGGACACGTCCGACGTGACGCTGATCGAGGATGCGATCGAGGACATCGGCGACGTCGAGGAGATCGCCGGTCAGTCGCCGATCATCCGGCTGGTCAACTACATCATCTGCAACGCGGTCAAAGAGGGGGCGAGCGATATCCACATCGAGCCGTCCGAGCGGTGCATGCGGGTCCGCTACCGCATCGACGGCCGCCTGCACAAGGCGCTCGAGGTGCCGCAACACCTGCTCGGCGCCGTGACCAGCCGCATCAAGATCATGGGCTCGATGGACATCAGCGAGCGGCGTCTGCCTCAGGACGGCCGAGTGCATGTCATGCTTGAAGGCCGCAAGATCGACCTTCGCGTCAGCACCTTCCCGGCGACCCAGGGCGAGAAGACGGTGATCCGCGTGCTCGACACCCGCGCGGTCTCGCTGAACCTCGAGGACCTCGGTTTCGCCGAAGACGTGCTCGCGACGTTCCAGGCCAACATCCGGGCGCCGAACGGCATCATCCTGGTGACCGGTCCGACCGGCAGCGGCAAATCGACGACGCTTTACGGCGCGCTGAACGCCGTCAGCTCGATGGAGAACAACGTCTGCACGGTCGAGGACCCGATCGAGTATCATCTTCCGCTGATCAATCAGTTCCAGGTGCAGGCGAAGATCGGCATGACGTTCTCCAAGGCCCTGCGAACGTTGCTGCGGCAGGACCCTGACGTCATCATGGTCGGCGAAATCCGCGACGAAGAGACCGCGCGAACGGCCATCCAGGCCGCGCTAACCGGCCACCTCGTCTTCAGCACACTGCACACCAACGATGCGCCGTCGGCCATTACGCGGTTGATCAACATGGGCGTCGAGCCCTACCTGATCGGCGCCGCGCTGAACGTCATCCTCGCGCAGCGATTGGTGCGGCGGATCTGCCCGAAGTGCCGCGAAAAGTACGAGCCCGCTCGCACGATCCGCAAGGCGCTCGAGCGGATGGGTCACGACCTTCCGGAGTTTTTCCGAGGAGCCGGCTGCCGGGCCTGCCGCAACACCGGCTACAAGGGCCGCATCGGCGTCCACGAGATTCTCGTGGTCAGCGACGAGATGCGCGACGCCATCGTCGCGGATCCGACGATCGGCAACCTCAGGCAGATGGCCTCGCGCGCCGGCATGATTACGCTCGGCCATGACGGATTCCGCAAAGTTCGCGAGGGAATCACCACGGTCGAGGAAATCTTCCACATCGTCGGCGACTACGGCGCCGGGGCCGAGGGTTGATCGAGAGTCGAGAGCCAACTGTCATGACCTACCAATACCGCGTCCGCGACTCGATGGGAAATGTGCACACCGGCACGCTGGACGCCGCGACGAGCGACGAGGCCGGCTCGCAGCTCCGCCACGACGGCTTCCACGTGCTTGACCTCACGGAGGACGATGCCGACGCACCGTTGTTTCCCGCCCGCGTCTCGAAGAGCGACCTGATCTACGTTACGGCCCAGTTGGCGATCATGGTTGAGACGGGCATTCCGCTGTCGCAGGCTTTGGCCGGCATCGTCGAGCAGGAGACGAATCCGAGCCTGCGTCGCGTGCTGAACGACCTGAAAGAGTCGGTCGAAGGCGGCCAGGATTTCTCGGCCGCGCTGGCCCGGCATCCTCGCCACTTCGACAAGACCTACGTCTCGCTGGTGAAAGCGAGCGAAGCCAGCGGCACGCTCGGCCCGACGCTCGACCGGATCGCGAGCTACCAGCGCAAGGAGCTCGAGACCCGCGGCAAGGTTCGCGCGGCGATGGCCTATCCGACGGTCATGATGGTCATGGCCTGCTGCGTCACGGCCTTCCTGCTGATTTACATCCTGCCGAAGTTCACCCCATTGTTCAAGTCGCGAGGGCTGCGGTTGCCGCGCCCGACGCTGATCATGATGGCCATTTCGGACTCGCTTCGAGGCTATTGGTATCTGTGGCTCGGCGTCGCGATCGCGGCCGCGGTCGGGTTCTTCTACGCCCGCCGCAGCGCTCGTGGCCGCCAGGGCCTCGACTGGGTCAAGATCAACGCGCCGGTCGTCGGGCCAATGTTCCGCAAGGTGACCATCAGCCGCAGCATCCGCACGCTGGGCACGATGCTCCAGAGCGGCGTGCCGGTGATCGAAGCCATTCGGCTGGCCGAAGCCGTCTCGTCGAACTACTACTACGAGCGGCTTTGGGCCCGCGTACTAGACGAGTTGAGCGGCGGCAAGCGGATCTGCGAGGTGCTGCAAGCCAGCCCGTTGTTTCCCAAGACGCTCGTGCAGATGATCGCGGCCGGCGAAGACACCGGCCGGCTCGACTCCGTGCTCGAAAAGGTCAGCACCTATTACGACGGCGAGGTGGAGACGTCGCTGAAGGCGGCCACCAGCGTCATCGAGCCGCTGATGATCGGCGTGATGGGCATCGTTGTCGGCACGATCGGCCTCGCCCTGATGCTGCCGATCTTCAGCCTCAGCCGCCAGCCGTAGCGGGGGCCGATGAAGGATCGATCCTCAGGATCAGTTCTCGACTGTAGAGTTTTCGACTGTAGGGTGGGTCGAGCGAAGCGAGCCCCACCAAAAACGTCGAAAAACGGTGGCGCTCTGCGACCCAGGCTACATCTTCCGCTCCCGGACGATCGCCGAGTGGTTCGTAGTCCCGGCTTCAGCCGGCGTTCCGCGTGAAATCGCCGCCCGCGGACGGAATACGCACGACTCTCCTCGTACAAGTTGCACTTTGTGATTTCTATGGCGAGCATTCGTGAATGACATGCATAGTCACATGCCCGTTCACGGGCATTTCCGCCGCAGGCGGTTTTAGGCCCGTGCTTTAGCACGGGTTTGCTGGCGCGACCGCCTTCCCGCAATCAGACTCGCCTGACGAATTGGCCGAATCGCCTATCCCTTCAACCCGGCGTGAACGCTCCTGCAAAGCGCAACTTGCGCCCCGACTCTCCGGTCTCGCTGCCTTCCGCTCGACAGCCCGTTGCCCACTTGCTATGCTGCGCATGCTTGCCGTCGTGTGGGGATGAGATCATGAAGATGCGTCGGTTGTTGATCCTGCTTGGCATCGCAATTCTGCTGTCCGCCGTTACGGCCGGCTATTACTATCTGGTCTATGCGAGGCCGGAGGGCTCAGGGCCGGCCGGGCCCGGCGTTCCGCCAGCGGCGTTCGCGCGCACCTGGACGACGCGGAAAGTCCTGCTGCTGGGCCTCGGCGACAGCGTCACCGCGGGCTTCGGCGTTGCGCCGCCATACTCCTATTTCAACCGCTTGGTCAAGAATCCGCCCGACGAGTTCGACGACATGCGGGGCATCTCGCTTTCCGCCGTCCTGCCGAACTTGCGAACCGAGAACGTCGCCCTGTCGGGCAGCACCTCGATCATGCATCTGGAGACGATTCGCGAACGCGTCGAGAAACAACGTGATGATGTCTTCGGACTGATCGTGATGACCACCGGGGGCAACGACCTGATTCACAACTACGGCCGGACGCCGCCTCACGAAGGAGCCATGTACGGAGCGACGCTGAACCAGGCGCGGCCGTGGATCGAGAAGTTCGCCAAACGGCTCGACAAGATGATCGGGCTGCTCGAATCGCGCTTCCCCGGCGGCTGTCTGATCTTCATCGCCGACATCTACGATCCAAGCGACGGGGTCGGCGACCCGGCCAGCGCGATGTTGCCCGACTGGCCCGACTGCCTGGCCATCCATCGCGCCTACAACGAAGCGATCGGCCACGCGGCCGAGAGACACCCGTCGGTTCGCGTCGTGCCGATGCACGCGGCGTTCCTCGGGCACGGCACCCACTGCACGCAGCCGTGGCGCGAGCATTATCGCGACGGCGACGCTCACTACTGGTACGGAGGCAACCTGGAGGATCCGAACGCCCGGGGCTACGACGCCATCCGCCGGCTGTTCCTGATCGAGATCGGCAAAGAGGCCGACCGGCTCGCGAAATCGCAGCCAGCGACGCCGAACCGCGCGACGCCGAAGCCGCTTACTCCTTGACCTTCGCCAACTCGGCTTCGGCCGCCGCAAGCTGCCGTTCGAGCGAGTTCAATTCGTCGGGATCGTCCTGCTGCTTCCGCGCCCCGGCCAACTGTTGCCGCAGTGCTTGGATCCGCTGCTGAAGAACGTGCGTCTTTTTCTTGACTTTTTTGTCCATGAGAAGACCCATCGGTACGAGGCTGCCCGACTACCTATTGTGTAAGACGGCAGACGCTTTTGCAAGCGGCGTTCGTAGTCCCGCCTTTAGGCGGAAGCGGCGTTCGTAGTCCCGCCTTCAGGCGGAAGCGGCGTTCGTCGCCCCGCCTTCAGACGGAAAATCGGTGGAGACGAACCGGCTGAAGCCCGAACGACGAACAACTTTTCGGCTACAAGAAGTCGACCAACCGCGCGGCGGCGCCCGGTTGCTGAAGCGCCCTGAGCGCGCGGGTCTCGATCTGCCGCACCCGCTCGCGGCTAATGGCGAATGTCCTGGCGATTTCATCGAGCGTCGATGGATCGTTCCCGCCAAGGCCAAAGTGCCTCTTGATGATCTCACGGTCGCGCCAGTTCAGCTCGGCCAAAACCTCTTCCATCTGGGTCTTCAACAGATGGCTATCCACCTCGGTCGGCGGCGCCGGTTCGCGAAGGTCGGGCAACTGCTCGGCTAGCGAGCTTTCCTTTTTCTCCCCGATGGGCACGTCCAGCGACATCGGCTGCCGCCGCGACGCGATGGTGCGGGCGGTCTCCTCGACCGACAGCCCGGCCTCGGTGGCCAGTTCCGACAAGCTGGGCTCGACGCGGCCGCGTTGAACCAGCCGCTCCCGCGCGTCGCGAATCTGGCCCGACCGGGAGACAACCTGATCGGGCAGGCGGATCGTCCGGCTTTGCTGTCCGATCGCCCGGCCAATCGCCTGGCGGACCCACCACACCGCATAAGTGCTGAACTTGGTGCCACGTTCCGGGTCGTATCGATCGACCGCACGCAGCAACCCGATGTTCCCTTCCTGGATCAGGTCGGAAACCGTCAGGCCTCGGTTACGATACCGCTTCGCGACCGAAACGACGAGGCGGAGATTTCGCACGCAAAAGTCCTGCCGAACTCGCTCGAACGCCCGTCGGCTGTCGGCGATCGTCTCCAACTGCCGGTCCAGCGTGGCGTCGTCGGCGTCCACGTGCCGCATCAGCGCCCAGAGCCGCGCGCGAACCGCCTGGCTCTCGTCGTGTCGGCCGGGCCGTTCGAGTTGCCGCCGGAACGTCCTCATCTCGCGGGCGATCGCCTGCAACACTTCGACCATCGGCTCGAGCAGCGTCAACTTGGGCGGCAGCGCCTCGACGATGGACCCGGCCTGGAGCAGAGAGCGCTCGGCTTGCCGTCGAGCGTCGGAATCGACGACCGTCAAGCGCGAGGCGTCGACCGCCGAGAGGAACTGCTCGCGGCTCCGCGTCAGCAGCTTCTCGATTCGCGGCAACCGCTGCGCGAGTTGCCGCCGCACGTGCTGCTTCTCGGCCGCGTTGGCCGGCGGCATCTCGATCACCTGCTGGGGCGCCGCCTTTCCGGCGCGCACGTCGTGCAACCGCGCCACCGCCGTTCGCAGCACCTGGGCCGCCGCGAGCAGGTCGCGGCGGTACGTCTTCAAGGCTTGCTTGATTTGCCGCGCCAGCAGGAGCTCGTCGTCCCGCGTGAGCAACGGCGTTGCACTGATTTCGCCCAGATAGATATCAAACGTGTCCGACCCGCGTTCCGCCATGTCTTCCCGGAGCCTGCCAAGAAAAGCCGAAGGTTCGCCGTCTCTGAGACCTGCGATTCGTTCTTCCGAAGGAATCTCGCCAGATCTCTGATCAGCGAACCTTCTAATGGAATCATCGCGGCAAGCGCGAAAGCGGGCAATAACCTAAATAATCTATCGTCAACGACAACCTAGGTGGGGTGTGCTAAATTGTATTTCTATTGCGATGTCTGGCATGTGCGCACTATGCTGTCATCGGACAGCAAAAATACGCTGAACCGAAAAAGACGGGACTGGAGGATTGTCATGGACAGAGCCAAGAGACGCCGGGCCGGCCTGACAATGATCGAAGTGCTGATCCTGATCGGCATCATGATCTGCCTCGGAACAATGTTGTTTCCTGCAATCCAGGCCGCTCGCGAAACGGCAAGGCGGACAACCTGTCAGAAAAACCTGAGAGTCATTGCAACCGCCTGCTGGCGTTATCACGAGGCGTCCAATGCTCTGATCGCCTCCTCAGGCGTGACCCGTGAAAAAAATGGGAAGATTCTCGCAGTGGATGGCTGGAGTTGGGCCGCTTTGCTGCTCCCTTACATGGAAAACACCGCCGCGGCTGGCGGCCGTGATTGGAAACGCTTGTATGACTCGCTCGATATCGCCCACGGAACGCCGTTGAAGGAGCCGGCGGGGGCTCGCGGAACGCCGCATGCCGACGCCCTGGCTACGCGGCTGCCGATGCTGCTCTGCCCGAGTTCAGGCTGCGAGCCATATAGTGATGTCGATGGCCGAAGAGCGGCAATCAGCAACTATCGGCCCTTGGGGGCTACGCACATTGAGAGCCTCAGTGTAGCCTCGGCGATGCCGTCAGCGCCGAAGTATTGCCCATCCAATGAGAGTCGGGCTTATCATCCCGACGGTGCTTGTTGTCCTGGCATCAATCTTCGCCTCGATAGTATCCGAAAGGGGACTTCGAACACGCTCGCTTTCACGGAATCGGTCGAGCCGCGGTTTTCCCGCTGGGCCGTCGGCGCGGACGCGGCGGTCGTGGGCCTGCCGCCCAATGTCGAGTTCGAGCTTGACGATCGATACTATCTTCCGAAGGGACATGCGCAGGCTTTGAAGAAGAGCCCCGAAGCGGATGCCACCTACTGGAGCTATCATACTTATTTGGACTGGGACTACGAGCGATGTCCTTACCAAAGCATCGAGGCGGCCACATCGGGCAGATTTGGACCGAGCAGCAACCACCCAGGCGTCACGCATCACCTGTTTCTTGACGGTTCATGCTGCCCGCTCAGCAACGACATCGACGTTGGGATCTATATGCACCTTATCCAGCGGCGCACCTTCTAACGGCAGCAGTTGCGCACGCCACGCTTCCCATCAAACCCAGATGGGAAGCAGAACGCCGGCAAGGTACGAAACGCTATTCATGGCCAGCGACAGCCCGAGCAATGGGACGCCAGGGCGTTGCGGCAGGGCATATCGCAACAACTGCCATTCGACCATGACGACCGCGGCCTCGAACAACGAGATGCCGGCAAGATCGATCGGCATGGCCCGTCCCGATTCGACCACACACACAAGGTAGTTCACCAAGGGGTTAGTGAATACGTTGACGCACACGACGGCGGCAATTTCCACCCGACGACAATAGCCCAACAGCGCCGCGACGGCCACCTCCAGAGCGACCGTCGCCACAAAGGCGATTCCGAAGTTCGGAAGGCTACTTTGCACTGCGTCTTCGGATCATGCGGAGCGCAACCAACGAGCCAGCCAGCGCCACGGCGACGACGCCCGCCGCGACTGAGTAGACGCTGGTTGTCTCGATGCGCCAGGCCGTCCTCCGCTCGGGAACCCGAGGGCCAGGGATCATGTCCGCCCGCGCGGTTTTGGTTCCGGCCAGGCACAGAAGCAGGAGAGCAACCAGACAAGCAATAACCCGTTTCATGATGGCACCTGAATCGCTCTTTCTGAACGAACACTTGGCCGCAAATGTTGTAGCCCAACATCGAGCGACGCTACGGAAATCACGACAACCAGCGAAACCAGCGGCGGAGCTTTTACGGAGACACCGAAGAGCGAGGGGATCGCTCCGACCAACAGCGCAAGGCAGGTAAGGCCAAACGCAAAGCCGGGCTTGTTCGGCAAAATCCGGGCTGTGGCAACCAATGTGACAGGCATCATCATATTCAAAAGGAAGAGCCCCGGAACGGCTGCCAGCGGCAAGGCCGACGCCAAACAGAGAAATGGCCAACCCAACAACGTCGCTCCGACGGCAACGCGGCGCCACCCGAAGCGGTCGGCCGCCAGACCGCCGACGACCTTGCCCAGAAACGTCGCCACTGCCACCGCCAACAGGGCCACTGGTTGCGTTTCCCACCGAAAGTTGACCACGAAACCCAGCAGCGATCGTGCCGCGATAGCAAGGAGAATGAGGCCAAGAACCAAGTCTCCCCGTCGCGCAGGCTTTGTGACGATCGCCATCGGCCGGCCAACGTTCGCTGGCACGCAAGCCAGGACCGTTGCAAGAACCAACGCGATGGCCGGCAGCAGAGCAACAGCCGTGGAACCCTGCTTGCCGAGAATCACGCCAAGCAGGAGTCCCAAAGAACCGGTTGCGACGAAGACTCCCGGCGCGACAGCCCGATCGGGCGTCAGCCGCATCGCTAAGACGCCTCCACCTACGTGGAAGATGGCATTGCCAACCCCTGTCACAGCAATCGCCATCTCAGGCGGCATGTGAATCATCAGCGGACCCGCCGCAATCAGGCAACCCGCGACGGCTGCAAACCGAGCCCCGCCCGCTGCGTCGACCGCCAGGCCAACCAATGGCTGAAGCCCGAACGCCAAGGCGTGATAGAGGACCATCAGGGCAACAAACTGGCCCGCGTCAACCGCGTCGCACGAGACCACCAGAAGAACGGTCGCCGCGGAGCAAGTGTCGACGACCGCATGCATCAACGAATAAAGCGACAACGCCGCTGCGCCGGTGATCGCGCCGGCTGGCACATTTCGCAGATCAGTCAATTGGCCCGTGATTGCCACGCACGCATTCTAATGCGGCAACGTGGCATGAACAACATGCCCTGATCTCCGTCAGCTGCCGACGATCCGGCTCAAGAAGTGTCATCGCGGCGTTTACACGTCGAGGTTCCGCGCTTCCATCGCGTGCTTTTCGATGAACTCGCGGCGGGGTTCGACTTTGTCGCCCATGAGGATGCGGAAGATGTCGTCGGCGGCGCCGGCGTCCTCCATGCGGACTTGCAGAAGCGTGCGGTTGGCCGGGTCGAGCGTGGTTTGCCGAAGCTCTTCCGCGTTCATTTCCCCAAGGCCCTTGAACCGGGTCACTTGCAGTCCCTTTTCGCCGGCTGCACGGACCGCGGCGAGCAGCCCGCGGAGGTCGCCCAGTCCGGTGACCAAGTCGCCGCGGCGGAGGCGATAGCGAGGCTCCTCGATGCCGGTCCGTTCCTGCGGGATGAGGCTCTGGATGTCGAAGCCCATCTTGCGGAGCTCGTTGAGGTGGTTGTTGATCGAGCGGACCTCGTGCAGGTCGTCGATGTGCAGGCGTTTGCGGGCTTCGGTCTCCTCGACCTCGACGCCGTTGCCGTTGAGCTGATCGCTCAGCGCCAGCTCTTCGCCAACCTCCTCTTCTTGGGCGGCGACGAAGGCGTCGAGCTGTTCGCGGGTGGTGAACCAGTGCTCTTGCTGCCCGATCAGCACGTGGTAGAGCGGCAGGCGGCCGGTCGTCGGATCGCGGCGCAGGGCGTGGGCGCGGAGGTTGATGCCGCGGCGTTCGAGGGCCAACAGGGCATCTTCGAGGGCGGCCAGCGTGCGGCAGAGCCGCTCCATCTCTTTGCCCTGAATCATGCGGCCGTCGCCCGGCTCGAACACCGAGTCGGTCAGCCCGGCGTCAAGAAGCTGGGCCTTCATCTCCTCTTCGGTCTGGACGTAGTAGGTTTCCTTCTTGTGCCGCACGCGGAACAAGGGCGGCTGGGCGGCGTAGACATAACCCGCCTTCACCAGGTCGTACATCTGGCGGTAGAAGAAGGCCAGCAGCAGCGTTCGGATGTGCGAGCCGTCGACATCGGCATCGGTCATAATGACGATCTTGCTATAGCGGCGCTTGGTCAGGTCCATCTCGTCGCCAATGCCCGCGCCGATGGCGGAGATCATGCTGCGGACTTCCTAATTGGCCAGCACTTTGTCGTCGCGGGCTTTGTAGGCGTTGATGATCTTGCCGCGCAACGGGAGGATGGCCTGGTACTCCCGGATGCGTCCGCCTTCGGCGCTGCCGCCGGCCGAATTGCCCTCGACCAGATACAGTTCGCACTTGTCGACTTCGCGGCTGCTGCAATCGCGGAGTTTGCCGGGCAATCCGCCGCCGCTCAGGGCGCCCTTTCGCTCGCGAACGAGCTGTCGGGCCTTGCGGGCCGATTCCCGGGCCTCGGCGGCCAACAGGCCTTTCTGCACGATGGTCTTCGCCGTCTTCGGGTTCTCTTCGAGAAACTTGGCCAGATAGTCGCCTACGGCCGAGTTCACGATTCCCTCGACCTCGCCGTTGCCGAGCTTGGTCTTGGTCTGGCCCTCGAACTGCGGCTCGGGAACGCGGAGCGAGATGACCGCCGTCAGACCTTCGCGGCAGTCGTCGCCGCTGGGGACGAGGTCCTTGTAGAGATTCGTTTTTTTGCCGT
Source organism: Thermoguttaceae bacterium (assembly GCA_039679885.1). Classification (GTDB taxonomy): domain Bacteria; phylum Planctomycetota; class Planctomycetia; order Pirellulales; family Thermoguttaceae; genus JAJFUI01. The sequence goes on from JBDKUC010000207.1 coordinate 44,553, forward strand.
AGGCGTTGATCGTCCGCGTGATGGCGGCGCGGAAGCCCGAGACGTGGGTGCCGCCTTCGGTCGTGGGGATGTTGTTGACGAACGAGTGGACGTTTTCGGTATACTCGCCCGAGTATTGCAGGGCGACTTCGAGTCCGACGCCCTCGTACTGGCCGTCGATGTAGATGACGTCTTCGTGCGAGACCTCGCTCGCCCGGTTCAAGTATTCGACGAACTCGACGATGCCGCGCTGATAGCAGAACGTCTCGCCGTCGCCGGTGCGAAGGTCGCGGAAGGCGATCTTCACGCCGCGATTGAGGAAGGCGAGCTCCTGCAGCCGTTTGAAGAGGATGCTGTACTGGAAGTTCGTGTTCGCGAAAATCAGCGAGTCGGGCTTGAATGTGGTTTTCGTCCCGACGCGATCGCTGCGGCCGATGCGGCGAACCTCGGCCACCGGCACGCCTCGCTCGTATTCCTGTTGATAGACGTGCCCATCGCGCCGGACTTCGACCTCGCACCACTCGGAGAGGAAGTTGACGACCGTGACGCCGACGCCGTGGAGACCGCCGGAAGTCTGATAGGCGCCCTTCTTGAACTTGCCGCCGAACTTGAGGACGGTCATCACGCCCTGGAGGGTCGAGAAGCCCAGGTCGGGGTGATGCTCGACGGGGATGCCGCGGCCGTTGTCTTCGACCGTGATCGAGCCGTCGTTGTTGATGGTGACCGAGACCTCGGTGGCGAAGCCGGCCATCGCCTCGTCGATCGAGTTGTCGACCACTTCATAGACGAGGTGGTGCAGACCGCGGTAGGTCGTATCGGCGATATACATGCTCGGCCGCTCGCGGACGTGCTCCAGATCGCTCAGGTGCTGGAGGTCCTTGGCCGTGTACTCGGCTTCCCCCTCGGCCTTTTCGAGGCGGTAGGTGTCGACGTCGGCGGGAGAGGTTGGTTCTTTAGAATTGTCTGACATGGACGTAACTTTATTGGTTGATGCTTGCTATTTCTGCTTCGTTCTCTGCCGGGCGAGCAATCGACTACGTGCCTTTTCCGTAGCCCAGGCGTTTTACGCCTGAGACGACATATCCGACCCTTTTCTTCTTTTCTCTTCAGCCCCCTTCAGGGGCGCAGTTCCTGGTCTGGATTCACGCTCACCTTCGGTCCTCTCAAGCAGGTCCGACAGCGTCCTCAACAGATGATGCGTTCCCCCTGGCCCTGCGGCTTCGCCGTGTTCACCCGGTCCCGCGCTAAGCCCGTTCGCCGCTAGCGACGGCTGGTTTTGCGAAGGCCGGCGACATCGCTTCGATAGCGCGCATCGCTTCTGGATCGTAGACTTGTTCGTGGCAGTCAGGACAGTCGTAGAATTCAAGCTTTTCGACTGTGTAGACTTGACCGTTGTACTCGCCAGTCCACTTCCGGCGTACCTTCGCTATTTTCGGACTGCCGCAGGATGGGCATTTCGTGATTCTCACCATGTCAACGTCCCCTAGAAAGCCTTCTTCGATGAGATCAGGAAATAGTAGGTATCCTGACCAGCTTCGGTAACCAGCCTTCCCTTCGTGTAAATTGCCAATCCGTTCAGATTTGTGCTCTCAATTATATGCAACATCTCCCGCCGCCCTCGACGATAGGGACTCGTTGACCGAATCGTTTTGTAGATCGCCACGGCATTAAGGATTGACTCGGCGACATCCAACTCCGTAATCTGATCGGCCTCCATTTCCATCCGCGCCTTCATGCTGAAGGCGTAGTTGCCGCCGAGGACAGCCCTCTTGATTCGTTTCAGAATGTCGCTCATGTCTCACCCCGCGGCACCCACCGGAATCTATTCCACACTTCCCACGCGGAACCGCAGGTTCTCGATTCCATCATCCGGCAAAAGCCGGGCCAACGATTCGAGAAGCTTCTGCTTCTGGAAGCCCAACTCCTGCACCAAGGCCGAATGGGCCACGATCACCTCCAACGTTCCGCGCCGCAGTTGGCCGGGACGCGTGTATTGCGCCACCAGCGGGCCGGCCGCCTCACGCCAGGCCGCCTCATAGTTCGCCGCGCTCTGGACCCGGCCGTAGCCCCGCCGAGCCATCAGCTCCGACAGCAGTTCGCCAATCGCCTGCGGACCGCGAGGGCCCTGACTGCGGGATCCGTTTCGCACCAACCAACCTCCGTTCGCTCGGTCGCCGCCACCACGCGCGGCTTTTTGCTCCGGCCTCACGCGGAGCGTGAGGAGTACCCTACGCTACTACGCTACCGATCCCGCGCCAGCGGCATCAACACATACGCGTAGCCGTCTTCGGTAAGGCACAAGGCCGCGCTGTCGGCGTCGCGAAGCTCCATCGTAAAATTCTGCTCGGGCGCCAGCACCTTGAGGAAATCGCTCAGATACCGCGGGTCAAGCGTAATGCCAATCTCCGCCCCGTCGTAAGCGACGGGCAGTTCAATATGGGCCTCGCCCAGTTCGGCCCCATGGCCGGCCAGCGAGATCTTCCCGCCACCAAAGGTGAAATCCACGCCGCGTCGCTCGTCGCTGGTGACGATGGCCGCTTGGCGCACGGCCGCGTAGAACGGCCCGACGGTCAACTCGATCTTCGCCGCGCCCTCACGGCGAGGGAAGACGTCGCGCCACTTCGGAAAACGCCCCTCAACCAACCGTGTGTAAATCGTCGACCGGCCGCTGTGGACCATAACGTCGTTCTCGCGGGCCGAAAGCTGGATGTTGTCCTCGTTGTCGCCCAAGGCACGCTCGATCAGTTGCATCGCCCGAGTGGGGATGATCGTCATGTGGTCGCCATTGGTGTGGTTGCCGACGGACTTCGCGGGGCCCTCTTGGCATGCCAGGCGGCGGCCGTCGGTGGCCACGGCGGTCACGCCTTTGTCGGTCAGTTCGAGCAGCACGCCGCCCAAGGCATACCGGCTGCTTTCGTTGTCCGTGGCATAGACGGTTCGCCGAACCACCTCGCGGAAGAACCGGGCCGACATCTCGTGGTACTTCTGCTCCTCGAAGGCGATCACGTCCGGGAATTCGTCCGGGTTCTCCGAGGGCAACTGGAACTCGCTCCGCTGGCCCCGGATGAGGACCTTGCGGCCGTCACTCTCGATGGCCAGCTGTTCGTCGGAGCTCTCCGTCAAGATCTTGCCGAACCGATCGCGTGGCAGGACCACCTTGCCCGGCGCCTCGACGGCAAAGCCCGGCACGTCGACTCGAATGCCGACCTCAAGATCGGTGCCCATCAAGGTCGCGGCGTCGGCCGACAACTCCAATTTGACGTTCTGGAGGATCGGCTTGGGGCTGCGGGACGGCGCCACGCTGGCGGCCATTTGGAAGGCGTGCAGCAACTTGTCGCGTTCGCATGTCGCTTTCATGGTCATTGCCTTTCTTGAATTCTTTTTTGAAATAGCAGTATTAGTCTGCCGGCGCGAAATGTCGATGGATGGTCGCTCTCGGCACGCAAGCGTCCCTTACTAATCGACTTACGACTTCATCTCACTCGCTGTAGCCAGGGGAAAAACTGACGATTCGCCGTTCCTCTACGGTTATTTCTTAGGCAATCGTCAGCAATTCTCTTTTGCCTCGGGCCGCGGCTGTTCACGCCGGACCGTCGATCGTCACCGCGCCGACGCTCAACAATCACTTTTTCCACAATGCGGCCTGGAGCTGCTCGACGGCCGCCCGAATCGCCGGGTCGTTGGTCAACGACTCCTTCGTCGTGCGGTAATTGTGCAGGACGGTCGTGTGGTCGCGACCGCCAAAGTAGCGGCCGATCTGTTCAAGTCGCTGGCCCGCGACGTCGCGGGCCAAATACACTGCCACGCCGCGCGCGGCCACCAGCGCCCGACGCCGCGAGGCGCTCTTCAGGTCCGACAGCCTCAACGAAAAATGCCGGGCCGTGGCCAACGCGATCTCGTGCAGGCTTGGCTGCCGGTCGCCGCGGCGGCGGGCGAGATACCGCCGGGCCGCGGCCACGTCGAGCCCGCCTTCGGCAAAATCGTGCTGACCATCTCGCGTCGCCCCACCGGCCGCACCGTAAACGGCCAGCTCGATCAGCGCCGCGGCCAGGTCGCGAGCCGTGCCGCCAACGCCATCGGCCAGGACTTCGGCGACCGGGTCCGGCAAATCGATCTGCCGCATGGCGGCCAACTGCCGTAGCAGGGCCAAGCGGGTCTCGGGCCCCGGCGGCGAGAGCCGAACGACGAGCCCTTCCGTCAGCCGACTCTGCAGCATGGGGATGATGCCTGGCAACTCGGCCGGCGGGGCCGAGGCGGTGACCACCACCCAGCGGCCGTCGACCGTCAGCGCGTCAATCGTTCGAACCAATTCCTCCTGTGCACTGAGTTTTTCCGACTTCGGCGTCGCCAACTGGCCGAGGTCCTCGACGACCAGCATCGAAGCGCACCGGTGCTTCGCCCGAAACTCGTCGACCGCCTGGGTTTCAATCGCATCGGCCAACTCACGGGCGAAATCAACCGCCGTCGTGCAGACGATTCGCGGTTTCTCCGCCGTAATGTACTCTTCACGCTCCCCCTTAACGTACTCAAGCCCTGCCCGGCCTCCGTCCCCTCCCTTAACGTACTCTTCACGCTCCGCGTGAAGCGCTTTGCGGCGGCCTCCGTCCTTCCCGTCAGCGTACTCTTCGTGAAGCCCCGTGTGGCCACCATCCACCACGTGCGGTTGGGGCAGCGTCCCATGCTGACTGTGCACACGCTGGCCCGGCCTACGTCGAGCCTTGCAGACCGCCGCCAAGCCCTGGGCCAAATGCGACTTGCCGGTCCCGCTCGCGCCGTAGAGCACCAGCGGGTTGTAGCCGTTCGCCCGGCCTTCGAGGACCGATCGCACGGCCACCTCGATGAGCCGATTCTCGGGCCCCGCCAAGAAGTGGGCCGACGCAGCGCGGGCGGCGGCTTGCCGTTTCACGCCGGGCTTGCCCGACGTTGGCTGACGGCCGGCAGTGGATGCTCGATCCGAATGTCGAGTCGAGACCCCGGGGCGGCAGGACGGTTGGTCCACGTCCGCAACCGCGGGCGTTCGCCCCGGCAGGGGGATCTCCACAACGGCATCTACCATTCGGGTCCGTCCTCTTGATCTGAAGCCTTCATTGTAGCGTTTTTTGCCGAAGATGACGAGATGGGCAGGGGGTCGCGCAGGGCCGATCAGTTTTCGATGGTAGGGTGGGTCGGGCG
>JBDKUC010000399.1:0-2503 GCA_039679885.1 Thermoguttaceae bacterium
GAAATCGATGGCCGCGACCCGCTGCACCTCCTCGCACACGCGAACGCACTTGCCGCAGAGGATGCACTTGCCCGGATCGCGGACGATCGACGGAATGGAGGCGTCGATGTGGTGCCGGGTCCGGTCACCGGCGAACCGCCGCTGTCGGACCCCCAATTCTTCCGCCAGATACTGGAGCCGGCAGTTGCCGTTCCGATTGCAGTAGAGGCAATCGTCAGGATGGTTGGCCAGCAGCAGTTCGACGATCGTCTTCCTTGCCGTGACGGCCCTGGGCGAATGGGTGTGCACTTTCATGCCGTCGGCGACCGGAAAGGCACAACTGGGCGTCAGCCCGCGCTGCCCCTCGACCTCACCGACGCACATGCGACACGCCCCGGTCGCATTCAAACCGTCAATGTGGCACAGCGTCGGGACCTTGATTCCGGCCCGGCGCAGCGCGGTCAAAAGCATTTCGCCCTTCTCGGCGGGAATCGGCCGTCCGTTGACTTCGATCGTGATCATGGATGATTCTCTGGATTACTCTTTGACGACGGCGTCGAAGCGGCAAGCGTCAATGCACGCACCGCAACCGATGCACTTCTCGACGACGATGTGATGGGGCGACTTCGCCGCACCGACAATGGCCCCGGCCGGACACTTTTTCGCACAAACCGTGCAGCCGCGACACTTGTCTGCATCGATTGAATACGTAACCAACTCGGCGCAGACCGCGGCCGGACACTTTCGCTCGTAAATGTGCGATTCGTACTCGTCGCGGAACCACCGAAGCGTGCTCAGGACCGGATTCGGAGCGGTTTGCCCCAGTCCGCAGAGACTGGTGTCGCGGATCGTCTCGGCCAGGCTTTGCAGATGCAGAACGCTCTTGAATCGTTCCAGGGCATCGGTGCCCCGCTCTTTCTTCCGACCTTGCGTAATGCGTTGCAGGATTTCCAACATCCGCCGGGTGCCTTCACGGCAGGGAATGCACTTCCCGCAGCTTTCGCGTTGGATGAAGTCCATGAAGAACTTGGCCACATCGACCATGCAGGTGTCTTCGTCCATGACGACCAAGCCGCCGGACCCCATGATGGCGCCGACGGTCTTTAGCGACTCATAGTCAACGTCGATGTCAAGATGTTGCGAGGGGATGCAGCCGCCCGACGGACCGCCGATCTGCACGGCCTTGTACGCCTTGCCGTTGGGGATTCCGCCACCGATATCGAAGACGATCTTGCGGACGGGCGTGCCCATCGCCACTTCGACCAGACCGGTGCGCGAGACTTTGCCGGACAGCGCGAACACCTTGGTGCCCTTGCTCGTTTTCGTCCCCAAAGCGGCGAACCGATCGGCTCCAAACGCCAGTACCGTGGGCAAATTCGCCAGCGTCTCAACATTGTTGATGATCGTCGGCTTGCCAAACAATCCGCTGACGGCCGGAAACGGCGGGCGGGGACGCGGCATGCCGCGACGGCCTTCGATGCTGTGAATCAGTGCGGTTTCCTCGCCGCACACGAACGCCCCCGCCCCCATTTTGATGACGACGTGCAAGCCGAAATCCGAACCGAGGATGTTGTCGCCCAACAGCCCATAGGCTTCTGCCTGAGCGATGGCCGCCTTCAAGCGCTTAATGGCCAGCGGATACTCGGCCCGGATGTAGACGTAGGCCTTCGTTGCGCCCATGCCATAGGCGGCAATGACCATCCCCTCGACCAGTCGGTGGGGATCGCTTTCGATGACGGCCCGGTCCATGAACGCGCCAGGGTCGCCCTCGTCGGCGTTGCAGATGAGATACTTCTGATCGCCGGCGGACGCACGGGCGAATTTCCATTTTTTCCCGGTCGGAAACCCGCCGCCGCCTCGGCCGCGCAGACCGCTTTTTTCAACAATGTCGCAAACGGTCTCTGGCGTCGTTTTCCGCAACATTTCCACGGCCGCTTTATAGCCGCCGCGGGCGATATATTCGTCGATCTGCGAGGGGTCGATAATGCCGCAGTTCGCTAACACCCAACGGGTCTGCGGGGCGAAAAACGGGTGTTCATCCAAGAAGGGAACGTCCGCCCAAGGCTCAATCGCATCGTTGCGATGCTGACCGAGAACCAACTCGTCCGGGCACTGGCCCGCAAGCGCTCGATCCAGCAGCCCCGCGACTTTATCGCCGGTGACTTGTTTGTAGCAGACGCGGGCATGGCCGGGCGGCTGCACTTCGACGATCGGCTCGAGCGAACACAGGCCGATGCAGCCAACCATAATCACGTCGGCCTTGATTTCGTGCTCATCAAGGTGCTTGTGGATGGCCGCCAATGTCTCCTTGGCCCCTGCTCCGAGACCGCACGTTCCGGCGCCCACGAAGATCGTCGGGCGAAGGACTTGTTCACGCCGCAGTTCGGCCAAACGCTGCTCGCGTTGTCGCGCGACGGCCGGCTCGACAGGTTCGTCGTTTACGACCCAGGAAAGCAGTTCAGGTAGTTTCATGATCGCTGCCGTCATTCGGCGAACCCTTTCGTCGATAAGAGTCGATGATTTT